>DASXCV010000390.1:0-8397 GCA_036491015.1 Thermoleophilaceae bacterium
TCGAGCGCGGTCGGCTCCCAGCCGAGCTCGTCCTGCGCCTTCGAGGAGTCGGGGGCGGCGTCCCAGAGGAGAAAGGTGAGCTGGCCGGTCGGCAAGAGCGGGGGCTTGTGGATCGCGCGCGACACCAGCTCGCCGGCGCCGGACAGGAGGCGCGCTACGGTGGGCGACATCCGGGGCGGAACGCGCCCGCGGCCCGCCACGCGCACCACGGTCTGCGCCAGCTCGCGCATGTTCACGTGGCGGTCGCAGAGGATGTAGCGCTCGCCGGGCCTGCCGCGCTCGGCCGCGAGCAGGTGGCCGGCCGCCACGCCGTCGCTGAAGCACACGCCCATGCCGCCCGGAGGGACGGCGGGCAGGCGCTTCCTCACAAGCGGGCGGAAGAGGTCCTCCTCGAGTCCGCCCGGCCGCGCGGAGCCCGGTCCGTACACGCCCGCGGGGTTGACCATCACGATCTCGATCCCGCCGCCGGCCGCCAGCACGAGCCGCTCCGCATCCTGCTTCGAGCGCTCGTAGGCGGTCCCCTTGGGATAGCCGGCCACCTCCGACTCGTCGAAGCGGGTGCCGCGCGGCGCGTGGAACACGTCGATCGTGCTCGTGTGGATCAGCCGCCGGACGCCTGCCGCCCGCGCCGCGCGCGTCACGTTCTCGCTGCCCACGGCGTTCACCGCATGGAAGGCGCCGTCGTCCGGCAGCCACTGCTCGGGCAGGCCCATCGCGTTGAACACGAGCTCGCAACCGCGCACCGCGTCCACCAGCGACTCGGTATCGCGAACGTCCCCGCTAACGGGCTCCGCACCGGCGGGCAGCCTGCTCACGGCCGGGTCGCGAACGAGCGCTCGCACGTCGTCGCCGCGCTCGAGCAACGCGAGCGTCACGGCGTGGCCCACCTTGCCGGTGGCTCCCGTCACGAGCACCCTCACGGTCCGCATCCTAGGATCCCCACCCATGTCCCGCTTCTCCGAGCCACAGGACCCGCTCTTCCGCGCCCTGAACACGTCGGTGGGCTTCGACTACCGCCTCGCGCCGTTCGACATCGAGCAGTCGCTCGCTCACGCGCGCATGCTCGCGCGTCAGAACATCATCTCGGCCGAGGATCTCGCGGAGCTCGAGCGCGGACTCGCCGAGGTGCGCACGGAGATCGAGGAGAGCCACTTCGAGATCCATCCCGACGACGAGGACATCCACATGGCGATCGAGCGCCGGCTCACGGAGCTCGTGGGCCCGGTGGGCGGCAAGCTCCACACAGCCCGCTCGCGCAACGACCAGGTGGCCACGGACGTCGCCATGTTCGTGCGCGCCCACGCCGACCGCGACCGCCGCGCGCTGCTCGACGTGCTCGACGTGCTCATCGACCTGGCCGAACGCCACCTCGACTGGCCGATGCCGGGCTACACGCACCTCCAGCGCGCCCAGCCCGTGTACCTGTCGCACCATCTGCTGGCGTGGTTCTGGAAGCTCCAGCGCGACGCCCGCCGCTTTGGCTTCGTAATTGAGCTGGCGGGCGAGCTCCCGCTCGGGGCGGGCGCGCTGGCCGGCGTGAACTTCGACACCGACCGCGGCTTCGTGGCCGAGCAGCTCGGCTTCCCGGCCGTCGCGCAGAACTCGCTCGACGCGGTGTCGAGCCGCGACTTCGTGCTCGACTACCTCGCCGCCGCCGCCGTCTGCGCCACCCACCTGTCGCAGCTCGGCGCCGAGATCGTGCTCTGGTCGAGCGAGGAGTTCGGCTTCTGCGAGGTGTCCGACTCCTTCGCGTCGGGCTCGAGCATCATGCCCCAGAAGAAGAATCCGGACGCCGCGGAGCTCCTCCGTGCCAAGGCGCCGCGGGTGGTTGCGCACCTGAGCGGGCTGCATGGCGTGCTCCACGGCCTGCCGCTCACCTACAACAAGGACCTGCAGGAGGACAAGGAGCGGCTGTTCGACGCCGTCGACACGCTCGAGCTCACGATCGCGGCCGCCGCCGGGATGCTCGGCGGCATCAGCTTCGACCGCGACCGCATGGTGGCCGCCGCGGCCGACGAGTTCCCGGCGGCCACCGACATCGCGGACCTGCTCGTCAAGCGCGGCATGCCCTTCCGCCAGGCGCACGGCGTCGTGGCGGGCCTGGTGCGCACGGCGATCGACTCGGGCCGCAAGCTGTCCGAGCTGTCAGACGACGAGGTGCGCGAGCACGCGGCCGAGCTCGTGCCCGGCTACCACGAGCTTCTCGCCGAGGGCGCCTGGCTCGAGTCCAAGGTGTCCGAGGGCGGCACGTCGCTGCCACGCGTGCGCGAGCAGCTAGAACGCGCTCGGGCGGTGCTGGCGGAGGCCGCGCAGCAGCCGTGACGCGGGACTTCTACGCGCGCTCGGTGCACGACGTCGCGCGCGACCTGGTGGGCTGCACCGTCCGCCACGGGGATACCGCTGGGCGCATCGTGGAGGTGGAGAGCTACCACGAGGAGGAGCCCGCCTGCCACGCGTTCGTCGGCCTCACCGACCGCACGCGCGTGCTGTTCGGTCCGCCTGGCCGCGCGTACATGTACCGCTCGTACGGCATCCACGCGATGCTGAACGCCGTGTGCGAGCCCGAGGGCGTCGGCGCCGCGGTGCTCATCCGCGCGCTCGAGCCCGTCGACGGCACAGACCTCATGCGCGAGCGCCGCGGCCTCGACGACGTGCACCAGCTCTGCAACGGCCCCGGCAAGCTCACCCAGGCGCTCGGCATCGAGCTGACGGAGAACGACACCTCACTGCTCGGCGACGGCCCCATCCAACTCCTCCCGCCGCAGAACGGCGACCGTCCGGAGCAGCTCGCCATAGGCGAGCGGATAGGAATCACGAAAGCGGTCGACCTCCCATGGCGCTTCTGCGATCCGAGAAGCCGCAGCGTCAGCAAGCCCTGGCCAAAGGCAATGAGGTCACAGCCCTATGACCTATGACCTATGACCCCACGACCGGCGGCGTCAGCCGCTGGGAGACGCTCCACCCGTCCCGCCGCTGTTCCCCGGCGTTTGGGCCGGCGGGGTCTGCTGCTGCGGGGTCTGGTTCTGTGGCGTCGGGTTGCCCGTCTGCGGCGTCGGCGTGGTCGTCGGCGCGGTGGTCCCACCGCCGCCGCTCGGCGCCGTGGTGGACGGGGCGGGGGTCACGGGCGCGGTGCTGCCGCTCTGTCCGGTCGTGCCCTGATCCTGCGCCTCCTTCGGATGGCGCACGTTGTAGAGGTTCAGCGCCGAGAGCATGAAGTCGTGCCAGATCTCGGTGGGGTAGGTGCCGCCTTCCACAGGGCCGCCGCGGTACAGCGTCTTCATCGGCACGAGCCGGTCCGGGTAGCCCACCCAGACGGCCACCGTGTAGTGGGAGTCGAAGCCGACGAACCAGGCGTCGCCGTAGTTCTCGGTGGTGCCCGTCTTACCGGCCACCACGTCGCCCGGCAGCTGAGCGGCGGTGCCGGTGCCATGTGACACCACACCCTGCATCACCAGCTGTGCCTCCTGGGCGATGTTCGCCGGGATCACCTGGATGAACTTGCGCTTGTACTTCACGAGGTAGTGGCCGTTCGCGTTCCGCACGTCCTCCACCGCCACCGGCCCGTTCTTCCACGCCGGCAGAGTGCTGGTCACCCGCTTGCCGTCGTTGGCGATGGTCGAGTAGGCGTACGCCATCTCGAGCGGGTTCACCCCCTCCTTCAGCGCGCCGAGGGTGATGGCGAGGTTGGTGGACACGGGTGTGTGCAAGCCCATCTTGTTGGCGAGGCGTGCAATCCGCTTCACTCCCACCTGGATGCCCACGCGCGCGAATACGGAGTTATCCGAGTAGGCAAGCGCGTTCGCGAGTGACACCGAGCCGAGATAGGAATCCTCGAAGTTGTGCACCGGGAAGAGCTCGTGCTTCGACACGTGGAAGGTCACTGGCGCCGAGGGCCACACGCTCCCCGGTGAGATGCCGTGCAGCAACGCCTCGATCAGGGTGAACGGCTTGAACGCCGAGCCCGGCTGGCGGTGGCCGTCGGTGGCGATGTTGAACGGATGGGTGGCGTAGTCGTCGCCACCGACCATCGCCCGCACCTCACCGGTCCTGTTGTCGATGGCCACGAGCGACGCGCTCGGCCCGATCCCGGCCAGCCGGCCGTTGATCGCCTGCTCGGCCGCCGCCTGCAGCTGCGGGTCGAGCGTCGTCTTCACCTTCAGCCCGCCGCCGAACACGCGCCCCGAGCCCAACCGGTCCACGAGCTGCTGGGTCACCCAGGTCGAGAAGTACGGCTGCGAGGAGTCGGGCCGCGGCGGATGCACGGTCTCCGCGGATGGGAGCGCCTGAATGGTCGACTGCTGGTACTGGCCCAGGCTGATCATGTGCTGCTGCAGCATCAGCTTGAGCACGAGGTTGCGGCGGTCGAGGGCCGCTTTGCGGTTGGTCACGGGGTTGAAGCCGCTCGGCGAGGCGATGATCCCGGCCAGGAGCGCCGCCTGGTCCGGCGTGGCGTTGGCCGCCGCGCGCTCGTTCGGGTTGTAGGTGGTCTGCGGCTGGCCGAAGTAGGTGCGCATCGCGGACTCGATGCCGTACGCGCCGTTGCCGAAGTAGACGGTGTTCAGGTACTCGCCGAGGATCTTCTGCTTCGACCACTGCTTCTCGAGGTGGTAGGCGAGCGCCGCCTCGCGCAGCTTCTCGAAGATCGTCCTGTTGTTCTGAGCGGCGAGGGCGTTCTTCACGAACTGCTCGGTGATCGTCGAGCCGCCCTGCACCGCGCCGCGGTGCGTGAAGTCCGCGAGCCCGGCCCGGATCATGCCGCGCCAGTCGACGCCCTTGTGCACGTAGAAGCGCTTGTCCTCGATCGCGATGACCGCGTTCTTGATGTTCGGCGAGATGTCCTGCGGATCGATGAGGATCCGGTTCTGGTTGCCGGTCAGGCGCGCGAGCGGCGAGCCGTTGTCGGCCACCAGGTTGGAGTTGCGCGCGGCCCTGAACTCGGCGCTGTTCTCGAGTGAGGGGATCTCGCTCGCGACCGCCATCATCATTCCGAACACGGTGGAGATGAACGCGAGAAGCCCGAGCCCGACCAGCACGAAGAAGAGCCGCAGCTTCTTGATCTTGCGCTTGGGCGGCCGGTCCGCGCCACGCCCGTTCCCGTTGCGTCCGGGGAGGCGGGTGGGCTCCGCGGCAGCGGAATTTGGCCCCGTTAGTGTCGGCGTCGAGTCCGGCATGCGATGGAGGGACGGCCCTCGTCCCTTTCGGGATGCTGGGGGCGGCGGCCCGTGAGCTCCGTCCGACGAGGCCGGGAGTCTAGCATTGCGACCGTGACGGAACCGGAGGTCTCTGAGGCCGATTTCCTGCTCCGGAACGCCGTGGATGCGCTGCCCGAAGGGGCTCTGGAGCAGCAGCTGAAGGAGGGCCGCCCGCTCCGGGTCAAGCTCGGCATCGACCCTACGGCGCCGGACATCCACCTCGGGCACACCGTGGTGCTGAACAAGCTGCGCGAGTTCCAGGACCGGGGCCACACGGTCGTGCTCATCATCGGCGACTACACAGGTCGCGTGGGGGATCCGAGCGGCCGCTCGGCCACGCGGCCGCAGCTCGACGGCTCGCAGATCGACGCCAACGCCGAGACCTACCAGCGCCAGGTCCTGAAGATCCTCGACCCGGAGCGCACCGAGGTACGTCGCA
This sequence comes from Thermoleophilaceae bacterium, assembly GCA_036491015.1. Taxonomy (GTDB): domain Bacteria; phylum Actinomycetota; class Thermoleophilia; order Solirubrobacterales; family Thermoleophilaceae; genus JAICJR01. Next base: position 5,632 of record DASXCV010000390.1, read on the forward strand.
ACGGCGAGTGGCTCGACATGCCGGCCGAGGACCTCTTCCGCCTCGCTCGCACGGCCACGGTTGCGCAGATCCTCGAGCGCGACGACTTCTCGAAGCGCTGGCACGCGCGTGAGCCGATCTCGGTGCTCGAGCTGCTGTATCCGTTACTGCAGGGTTACGACAGCGTGGCGATCGAGGCCGACGTCGAGCTGGGCGGCACGGATCAGAAGTTCAACCTGCTGCTCGGCCGGGACATTCAGGCCGCGTACGGGGTCAAGCCGCAGTCGATTCTCACCATGCCGATCCTGCCTGGGATCGACGGCGTGCAGCGGATGTCGAAGTCGCTCGGCAACTACGTGGGCGTCGCCGACCCGCCCGACGAGGTGTTCGGCAAGCTCATGCGCGTCCCCGACGAGGCGATGGGCACCTACTACAAGCTGCTGCTCGACCGGCCGCTCGACCCCGACCGCCCGGCGGTTGAGTCGAAGCGCGCCCTCGCGCGTGAAATATGTGCGCGCTACAACGGGGCGGAGGCGGCGCGCGAGGCGGAGGCGCACTTCGACCGCCTGCACGTGGAGCGCGGGTTGCCCGATGAGGTCGACGAGGCGCCGCTTCCGGACGGCGATCCGGTACACCTGCCGGCGCTGATCCGTGACCATTTCGGGCTATCCGGGGCGGAGGCGCGGCGGCTGCTCGCCCAGGGCGGCGTGAAGCTCGACGGCGAGGCTCTCGACGGCGGCGCGCTCGACCTGCCGGCGGACCGGCTCGACGGCGCGGTGCTTCAGATCGGCAAGCGCCGCTTCAAGCGCTTTCGCCGGGCCGCTTCTTAACGCAAGCGACCATTGACGCGTCTCGCGCGGTACCGCTATGCTTCTCGGTCCCCAGATACCCGGGACGTTCGGGGGCCTCCTGCAGGGAGGCCTTCTTTACGGCCGGAGGGGCGAAGCGTCTAGACTTCGGGCGGAATCACCGCCAGCAAGGCGCGACGGTCTTTGAAAACTCAACAGCGTGCGATCACCAGACTCGATTCCTCGAGTCTGAGATCGCGTCCAGGTTCGACCCGTCGTCCTACCGTTTTCGGTAGCGGCGACGGCCAGATACAAAACCTCGTCAAGTCCGAGGGACGCTGCCACGTGTACGGCGGCCCCCATCAGTACGGACATGACAACTCTGTTTAACGACTTGTGGCGACCGGCCGGCCGCTTGCGGTCAGCCAACTGTCACGAATCACTTTTACGGAGAGTTTGATCCTGGCTCAGGACGAACGCTGGCGGCGTGCTTAACACATGCAAGTGGAGCGACGAACCGGGCTTCGGCCCGGGGCAGAGCCGCGAACGGGTGAGTAACACGTGGGTAACCTGCCCCGATGACTGGGACAACCCGAGGAAACTCGGGCTAATACCGGATGTGCTCCTTTCACATCAGTGAATTGAGTAAAGATAGCTTCGGCCTTCGCATCGGGATGGGCCCGCGGCCCATTAGCTTGTTGGTGAGGTAACGGCTCACCAAGGCCGCGATGGGTAGCTGGTCTGAGAGGACGATCAGCCACACTGGGACTGAGACACGGCCCAGACTCCTACGGGAGGCAGCAGTGGGGAATCTTGCGCAATGCGCGAAAGCGTGACGCAGCAACGCCGCGTGGGTGAAGACGGCCTTCGGGTTGTAAAGCCCTTTCAGGAGGGACGAAGGTTCGGTCGTTAATAGCGGTCCGGACTGACGGTACCTTCACAAGAAGCCCCGGCTAACTACGTGCCAGCAGCCGCGGTAATACGTAGGGGGCAAGCGTTGTCCGGAATCATTGGGCGTAAAGAGCGCGTAGGCGGTCCGGTAAGTCCGCTCTGAAAGTCCGGGGCTCAACCCCGGGAGGCGGGCGGATACTGCCGGGCTAGAGTCCGGAAGAGGCGAGTGGAATTCCTGGTGTAGCGGTGAAATGCGCAGATATCAGGAAGAACACCCGTGGCTAAGGCGGCTCTCTAGTACGGTACTGACGCTGAGACGCGAAAGCGTGGGGAGCGAACAGGATTAGATACCCTGGTAGTCCACGCCGTAAACGTTGGGCGCTAGGTGTGGGATCCTTCCACGGATTCCGTGCCGCAGCTAACGCATTAAGCGCCCCGCCTGGGGAGTACGGCCGCAAGGCTAAAACTCAAAGGAATTGACGGGGGCCCGCACAAGCAGCGGAGCATGTGGTTTAATTCGACGCAACGCGAAGAACCTTACCTGGGCTTGACATGTGCCTGACCGGCCTGGAAACAGGTCTTCTCTTCGGAGCAGGTTCACAGGTGGTGCATGGCTGTCGTCAGCTCGTGTCGTGAGATGTTGGGTTAAGTCCCGCAACGAGCGCAACCCCTGTCCCATGTTGCCAGCGTGAAAGACGGGGACTCATGGGAGACTGCCGGTGACAAATCGGAGGAAGGTGGGGTCGAAGTCAAGTCATCATGCCCCTTATGTCCTGGGCTACACACGTGCTACATTGGCCGATACAAAGGGCTGCAAACTCGCGAGAGGGAGCGAATCCCAAAAAGTCGGTCTCGGTTCGGATTGGAGGCTGAAACTCGCCTCCATGAAGGCGGAGTTGCTAGTAATCGCGGATCAGCAATGCCGCGGTGAATATGTTCCCGGGCCTTGTACACACCGCCCGTCACACCACGAAAGTTGGCAATACCCGAAGCCGGTGGCCCAACCCGCAAGGGAGGGAGCCGTCGAAGGTAGGGTTGATGATTGGGGTGAAGTCGTAACAAGGTAGCCGTAGCGGAAGCTGCGGCTGGATCACCTCCTTTCTAGGGA
>DASXCV010000391.1:0-4220 GCA_036491015.1 Thermoleophilaceae bacterium
GCAGCAAGAGGCGGCCCCGCTACGGCGGGGTCGCTTCGTTTCAAAGAGGAAGAACGCGAGACCTAGGTCTCGCTGGCGACCGGCTGCTGCTTCATCGCCGGCGTCTCGGGAGCCTCCCGGTAGGGGTGCTCCTCCTTCACGTCGTCTTCCTCGTGGTAGACGCTCTCCGCGTTCACGGCCCAGAGGTCGTGGTCCTTGCCGCGGACGAGGTTGTCCACCGCGCGCATCGCGGTGAGCATCGAGTGGTCCGAGTTGTTGTAGCGATGCAGGCCGTTGCGGCCGACCTGCTGAAGGTTCGAGATCGTCTCGAGCCACGAGCGGATCGATGCGACCCGGTTCTCGTAGTCCTTGTCGTACATCGGGTAGGCCTTCGGCACGCGCACCGCGTAGCCGCGCTCCACCTTCGACGCCGATGCGAGGCCGAGCTTCTCGAGCTCTGCGGAGGCGAGCGCCACCAGCTCGTCGTCGTTCATCGTCCACAGCTCGTCGCCCTCGAAGCAGAAGTACTCGAGGCCCACGCAGGCCTTCGACTGGTCGGGCACCATCCACGGGCTCCAGGAGCGGTAGTTCTGGATGCGCCCCACCTTCACGCCCGGCTCGTGTATGTAGATCCAGTTGTCCGGGAATAGGTCGTCGCCGTCGAGCACGAGGGCGACCGTGAGGAAGTCGCGGTAGCGCAGCCCGCGCGCGTTCTCGCGCACCTCCGGCGGAGCGAGCGGACGCGTCATGTCCACCGTCGCGCGCAGCGGCAGCGACGAGATCACCTGGCCGGCCTCGATCGTCTCGCCGCCCGCCTCGACGGACACCACGCGGCCGTCCTCGAAGTTCAGTCGCTCCACGGGAGTCTCGGTGCGGACCTCCCCGCCGAGCGTGCGGATCTCTGTGGTCATCGAGTCCCACATCTGGCCCGGCCCGTAGCGCGGGTAGTGGAACTCGGAGATCAGGCTCTTCACCTTGTTGCCGCGGTTCCCGAAGAACGCCGCCTTGGCGGCACTGAAGAATGAGAGCCCCTTGATGCGCTGCGCAGCCCACTCGGCGCGCAGCTCCGTACAGGGCACGCCCCAGACCTTCTCCGTGTACGACTTGAAGAAGAGCTCGTAGAGACGCTTGCCGAAGCGGTTGGACACCCACTCCTCGAGGCTCTCCTCGTTGCCCTTCGGCTTGACGGCTGCGACCAGGTAGGAGAAGAGCGCGCGCGTGAGCTCGACCGGGCCGAGCTTGCGGATCACGTCCGGGCCACGCAGGGGGTAGTCGAGGAAGCGCTGGTTCCAATAGATGCGCGACATGCGCGGGCGCAGCAGGAACTCGTCGTCGAGCACCTCGTGCCAGAGGTCGTCGACCTCCTTCGACTTGGTGAAGAAGCGGTGGCCGCCGAGGTCGAAGCGGTAGCCGTCCCGCTCCTCGGTCATGGCCAGGCCGCCCACCTTCTCGTGCGCCTCGAGCACGATCACCGGCAGCCCTTCCTTGGCCAGCAGATAGCCGGCGGTGAGGCCCGCGGGACCAGCGCCAATCACCACCGTGGGCTTGTCGAGCAGCTCGCGCCGCCGCTTGGAGGGCGCGCTGAACCGGCGGTTTGTCGGAGGCGGCGTGGTCATGAGAAAGGCGGGGCGGAAGTGGAAACGGGGGAGCGAGGGCGGGTGTGCCGTGACGAACCCCGTTCGCCCTACGCCCGTATTTCTACCAAGTTCGGGCGGATCACTAACCCGTGTTGACGCGGGTGAATATGAGAGCCCTTAGTCCCTTGGGATGGTAATCGGCGCGCAGATGTGGCAAACGGCGGGTGAGTTTGAAGCGCGGATCGTGCTCCAACGCACGAGCCCAGTCGGCTGAACGCTGGCGCACGAGGCTCGTCCAGGGTGCGCCCCAGCCGCCGGTGCCGGTCACGATTGGGCGCAAAAGCAGCACATGCTGGCCCGGCTTCATGTTCGCGATCAGCGGGTCGAGGTTCTTCTGCGGGGTGGCCGCCTTCAGGCGCGACATCGCGTCCACCCAATTCATGTAGGTCGGGTCCTTCACCGGTCCCATCTCGTTGGCCCAGCGCAGGCCCTTGGGCGCGTAGTAGTTCACCACCGCCATCTGCTCCGGGTGGGCGACGATCACGAGATCGCCTCGCTTGAGGAGCGGAGTGGCGGTCCACATCACGTGACGGTCGATCGACTTGTGCGCGATCGACTGGAACGGGATCCAGAACGCGAGGATCAGCGCGGTGGCCACGATGCCGAGCTTGCCCGCGCGCGAGAGGCCGACGCCCGCCATCAGCAGCATCGGCCCGACGAACGCGGCGAAGTAGCGGTACGCCCACGCGGGTGAGATCTGCGAGCCGATGAACGCCCACATCAGCGTGCCGAAGAAGAGCACGAGCCCGGCGATCGTCGCGCGCCGTTCGAGCTTCGGCCGGTCGCGCCCGATCATCGCCGCGAGGCCGGCGCCGGCGCCGAGCAGGATCGCTACCGCCATGCGGTCGCCGTCGACCGTCATCGACGCGGCCACGCGCAGGCTGTGGAGCGACGGCGGCGTGGACCACGGGGCGCCGGTGTGGCGCGCCTGGAAGATGAAGTTCGGCAGCCACGGGAGGAACAGGATCAGCGCGCCGCCGAACGAGTAGAGGCCGTCCTTGAGGAGCGCGCGCCGCTCGTCGCCCGGCTCGGCCTGGCGCAGCAGCACGGCCAGCGCAGTGAGCGCCGCGGCGATGAAGAAGAGCGCCCAGTTGTGCGTGTAGAGCATCGCCGCGATCGACAGCGCGAAGCCGATCAGGTAGGCGCGCCGGCGGAACACGAACGCGTGGATGAAGCAGGCGGTGCCGAGCAGCGAGAACAGCACCATCCACGAGTACATGCGCGTCTCCTGCGCGTACGTCGTGAGATACGTGTTGAACGCGAACAGCGGCGCCGTGAACCACGCGGCGCGCTCGCTGAAGAGGCTGCGCGCCGCCCACCAGCCCACCGGGATCGTGGCGAGCGCGGGGATCAGCGACAGCACGTGCGTGGCCTGCTCCGTGGTGCCGAAGAACCTCATCCACACGTGCAGCATCAGGTAGTAGAGGGGCGGCGACCCGTCGAAGCGCAGCACGTGCGGGATCGAGGTCAAGTGGTGCGACGCGATTCCCCACGACAGTCCCTCGTCGATCCAGTAGGCGGCACCCAGCTCGCGCGTGCGGAAGAAGAGCGACGCGAGGGTGAGCAGCGACAGCGCGAGCACGGTCTTGCCCACCGCGCCCAAGGGCCGGACGCGCAGGTCGCTTAGCGCACGCCGGCGCGCGGGAGCCGTTGCCATTGGGCGCACGATAGTCAACCTGCGGGGTAGGAAGGCGCGCTTGCGTGCGTACCCTAAGGACCGCGATGCGGGTCGATTGGGCAATCCCCTGCCGGTACGCCGAGGTGAACGGCGGCCTCGCCACCGTGGTGGGCGCGCAGGTGGACGCCGTGCGCGTGGCTCAGTTCCCCGCGCGCGTGGGCACGTGGCTGGCGGTGCGCCTCGTCTTCGGCGACGACGAGGCGTCGTCAGAGCACGACGTGATGCTGAAGATCCTCGACCCGCAGCTGACCGAGATCGGCGAGACGCACACGGGCCTCACCCTCGGCCCGCCCAACCCGGAGAAGGCGCCCGGCTGGGAGGGCAGCCACCTGATGGCGACGTTCGTTCAGTTCGACGCGGACTCGGACGGGACGCACACGTTTGAGATCTACGTCGATGGGCGGCATCAGCAGACGTTGCCGTTCTCTATCAGGGCATAGGGGATAGGGAATAGGGAATAGGGCCAGGGCTCAGGCCTTGTCCTCTTCTTCCTGCGCCCCCGGTATTGACTCGTCTCGCTTCTTGGCGTCCCAGTCGTCGCGGGCTTCCTTGATCTCCTCGTCGAGCTTGTCGCCCTGGCGTTCGAGGTCGTCGGCTTCCTCTTCGTGCTGGTCGGCGACTCTGTCGTGCTCTTGTTCCGGCACGCTCATCCCTCCTCGTCCTTCTCGGCCGCCTCTCGCTCCGCCTCGGCGCGCTCCTCGAGCTTGCGCTTGAGGTAGGCGGCCTTGTCGGCGCGGCGGTCGAACTGCGAGGTGTCCTCGTCCTCGGGTGCGAGGTCGGAGTGAACGCGGGCGTCCTCCTCGCGCTTTGCCTGACGGACGCGCAGCTCCTGCGTGGTCGGATCCTCGTCCGGATCGAGCGTGCGGTCGTCCTCGGGCGCGATCATGCCGCCGCTCCCATCCCCTCGAGCTCGCGCGTGCGCGCGA
>DASXCV010000392.1:0-2939 GCA_036491015.1 Thermoleophilaceae bacterium
AACTCCACCAGATCCGGTCCGTCCGTCGGATAGAGCTCGCACAGACGCTCGTAGATGCGTGCACTCCAGCAGTGCTGGTGTGAGGTGAACGGGCCGAGCTCGAAGCCCTCGGGATCGGCGACGAACTCGAAGCGGACGGACCGCTGGGGCAGCCGCGGGTCGCCGCTCGCTCTCATCTCCTCGTAGCGCTCCCGGAACGCCTCGCGCGTGATCACGGTGACGTCGGCCTCGGGCGCGACCAGCCCCAGCGTGGCGTGCACAGCTCGGCCGATCCCGCCGCCCGTCACGAACGGCCACAGCTCCCGAGTGGGGAACACGAGCGACGGCATCTCAATACACGAACGGGAGGCTGTCCGCCACGTCCGCCAGCCGCGGCGCCCCCGCGTCGCGCTCGGACACGCTCAGCTCGATGTCGGGCCAGCCGATGGCGATGTCGGGATCGTCGTAGGCGATGCCAGCCTCCGCCGAGGGGTCGTAGTAGGTGGACACCTTGTAGGTCACGTCGGCGAGGTCGCTCGTCACGCAGAAGCCGTGGGCGAAGCCGTCCGGGATGAAGATCTGGCGCGCGTTCTCGTCACTCAGCTCGGCGGACTCCCACTCGCCGAACGTGGGCGAGCCGCGCCGCAGGTCCACCCACACGTCGACGATCGAGCCGCGCGAGCAGCGCACGAGCTTGGCCTGACCGACCTGGTAGTGGAGGCCTCGCAGCACCCCGCGCGAGCTGCGCGAGTGGTTGTCCTGCACGAACTCGGCGTCCACCCCGAGCTGCGCGAACGCGTCGCGCCTGTAGGTCTCGGTGAAGAAGCCGCGGGCGTCGCCGTGCAGCACGCCCTCGATCAGAACCGGACCCGCGAGCCTGGTGTCGATCCTTCGCACCCGGCGAAAGCTATTCGCTCGGCGCGTGGAAGATGCTCGTCCGCAACAGGATGAAGCCGACGCCCGAGGACACGCAGACCGTGCACACGTAGACCACGCGCTCGGGCACGCCAAGCACCCCAGGCAGGATGCCGGTGGACAGCGCGGCGATCGCGTACTGCATCAGGCCGAGCAGGATGTAGCGGCCCACCTGGTGGTGCATGGCCAGCTCGAACGCCTCAGCCTCGCGGAAGACGAACCAGCGCTGGCACACGAAATGAAGCGAGACGGCGCACACGAGCGCGATCGGGATGGCCGCCTGGATCGGCATGCCCGCCGGCCCCGAGAGCAGCAGCGTGGTGCCGATGTAGACCACGCCCACGAGGGCGCCGGCCATCGCGTAGCGGATCAGCTGACGCCGCCCGTGCGGGCTGATCACGTCGCGCACAGTGGCGGTAATTCCGCTCGTACGGGTCGACGGCTCGTTAGCCATGCGTATCCTTCGACCCCGTGACGCCGAACTCGGAGCGCACTGCCGTCCTCGAGCCGAGCACGAATGGCGTGGCCAGTTCCACTCCCGCCGCGCCCACTGGGGTACAAGCTCGGCGCCGCCTCGCCGTTCCACGGATCGGGCTGACCACGCACGTCCTGCCGGCGCTCATACTCGCGCTGCCGATCCTGGGAACCGCCCTCGTCTTCTGGCCGGGCCACATGAGCGCGGACACGCTAGACGAGGCCGCCCAGGCCATGTCCGGGAACATCAGCAACATCCACGCGGGCCTGCTCGTGTACGGCTGGCACATTCTGTGGCCGCTCGGCGTGGGTCCGGGATGGCTCTTGTTCGGGCAACTGCTCGCTTTCTGCCTGGGCGTCTATCTGATCTTCAGGGCCATCTTCTCGCCACTGTGGGCGGCGATCCTCACGGCGCTCGTGTCGTTCGCGCCGCCGGTGTTCGGGGAGCTCGCGCACGTGGGGCGCGACATGTGGTTCCTCGGCTTCAACATGATGACCTTCGGCTGCCTGGTGCGCGCGGTTCAGCGGCCGTGGCCGACGCGCGGCTGGTGGCTCGGCGCGACGGTGGTGTTTGCGTGGCTCACGCTCGCGGCGCGCCAGAACGCGGCGTCCACTGTATTCATCGCGCTGATCGGCGTGGCCTGGCTCGTGCTCGTGCACAGCCGCTGGCGCACGCCCGCCGGCGACCGGCGCACGCGCATTCGCCGCGGCGTGCTGGCCGGCCTGGCGGGATGTCTCCTCACGATCGTCCTGATGGGCACCCAGACCGGCCTCAGCGACGCGATCGGCATCGAGAACGCGAACCCGCAGCAGTACGGGATGCTCTACGACGTCGCGGGCCTCTCCGTCCGCGAGAACAAGGATCTGTTCCCGAAGAGCATCCTGCCGCCATCCAAGTTCGCCGTGCTGAAGGCGAACTGGAACGTGGACTCGGTGGACAGCCTCGACCACGTGGCGAACCCGCTGGTGCCGGTGCCGCTCCCCGAGGCGCAGTACAAGGCGCTTCAGAAGAAGTGGATCAGCGACGTGGCCGGCAACCCGGGCAGCTACCTCGGAGTGCGCACCACGCTGTTCCTCCGCGAGCTGGCGATCACGCGCAAGTCGATGTGGATCTTCCACCCGGTGATCGACCCGAACACCTTCGGCTACCAGACGAAGTTCCCGAAGCTCGACAACGCGGCGGACAACTACGTGAAGTCGTTCGCCAACGCCAACCTCGACGGCGGGATCGTGTTCACCGTGTGGGTCTATCTGCTCATCACGATCGCGGCGTGCGTCGTGCTGCTGCGCCGCACGCGCGGGCCGGCGCTCCTCGTGGTCGGCGGACTGGCGCTGTCGGCGCTGACGATCCAGATCGGCTTCTACCTCGCCGCGATGGGCACCGCCTACCGCTTCGAGCACGGTCCGGTGGTGATCGCCCTGATGGTCACCGCGGTGATGGTCAAGCTGGCGGTCGATAGGCTTGCGGCGCGCCGCCGCGACCGCGTAGCGACCACCTAGCTCTCGGTCGGTCCGGCAAGGGTTCCGCGGCGCCTCACCGTCATGCTCATCACTCGCACGCCGCTTCGCAT
>DASXCV010000393.1:0-13585 GCA_036491015.1 Thermoleophilaceae bacterium
CGGCTTCGACGAGTGGCGCGAGATCGCCGCGCGCTACGGCCTGGGCGTGCTCGCCGCCGCGCTCGGCGCGGCGATGGAGGCCAGAGTGATCGAGCAGCAGCCCCTGATGCCACTCGCCCACACCATCATGGGCGCGCTGGATGCGGCGGCCCTCTACGTGGCCGAAGCAGACGACCCAGAAACGGCCCGCAAGGAAATGGAACCCGTCCTAGAGCGCATGGTCGAGACCTTACGACCCTATGACCTATGACCTATTCCCTATGACCTATCCCCTATTCCCGTGAGCATTACGTGAGCGGCGCGCTCGAAGCTGCGCGACATGAACCCGCTCGTCGTCGCGGCCGGATTGGCCGCCACCCTGGCCTTTGCCGCGCCCGCGGGCGCCGCCACGATCACCGTCAACACCGGCACTGACACAACGCCCGCCGCCGGCGAATGCCAGGGCGTGGCCGGCGACTGCTCCCTGCGGCGCGCGCTCGACAAGGCGTTGTCGGGCGTTGACAACATCGAGATTCCCGCAGACGTCCCCACGATCGCGCTGGTGTCCGGCAACGGGCCGCTGGCGATCGCCAAGGACCTCACCATCAGCGGCCAGGGCGCGACCGTCAACACGATCAGCGGCGGGGACAGCATCGGCCTGTTCGACATAACGGACGAGCACACCGTGACGATCTCAGGGCTCACGCTCACGCACGGGAAGGATCCGTTCGGCGCCGCGGTGCGCAGCGGCGGCGGCCACCTGACCCTCAGCGACGTGCACGTCACCGACAACACATCGGGTGGCTCCAACACGAGCGGCTTCGGCGTGATCAGCATGATCGACCCAGATCCATCGGCGCTCACGATCACGGGCAGCGTGATCAGCTCGAACCACGTGGGCGGCGGCGGCCCGAGCGGTGACGGCTTCGGTGTGGTGGATGTGAGCCCGAGCCTCGGGACGGTCATCGTGACGATCACGAACACGGACTTCACCGGCAACACGGTCGGGGGCGGTGGCGGCGACGCGCGGGGAGTACTCGACACGACGCCGACCCTCGGTATTCCCAGCGTCGATCTCGAGTCCGACACGTTCACCGGTAATTCGCTCGGCGCCGGGGGCTTCGCGTTCGGAACGGTCGACTTCGGCAGCACCAGCTCGCAGGCACAGAGCCTCACCGTCCGGGGCTCGACCTTCGACGGCAACACGCTCGGTGGTGGCGCAAGCGCGACCAACAACAGCGGGATCGGAGAGGGCGGGGGGCTCTTCATAGACGCGTCCGGCCCGACCACCGTGACGGTCGACGACAGCGCGTTCACGAACAACACACTCGGCGGCGACGGCGCGGCTGGAACCGCCAGCGGGGTTGGCGGCGGCGGCGGGATCGACGCCTTGTTAGAGGGCGGCGGCAGTCTCAGCGTCGACGGGAGCACGTTCAGCGGCAACACGCTGGGCGGCTCCGGCTCCACGGGAAACAGCACCGGCTCGGGGGAAGGCGGCGGCATCGACGCGTCGTTTTCCGGCACCACCGGCACGCTGGCGGTCACCGGCAACGAGTTCTCCGACACCACCGCCGGCGGCTCCGGCGGAGCCGGCATCGGAAGCGGCAGCGTGAGCGGCGGGGCGCTGTTCGCCGAGCTCGGCTCGGCCACGGATGTCACGCTGGCCGGGAACACGTTCAGCGGGATTCACGCCGGCGGCAACGGCGGGTCCGGCAACGGCAGCGGTGAGGTGTCGGGCGGCGCCGTCGAGCTGTCCGGCAGCGCGCAGTCGAACACCGTCAACGTCGTGAACAACACGATCACCGGCACCACGGCGGGTGGAACGGCGGGCACCGGAGTCAATTCCGGCGCGAGCTTCGGGGCGGCGATGGACCTCTCCGGTGGCACCTTCACGTTGCTGGGCAACACGATCGACTCCAATGTCGGCGGCGCCGGCGTTGTGAGCTCCGGTGGCATCAACGGGACGACTGGCGGCACGACCGCAATCACGCTGAAGGACACCATCCTCGCGGGCAACACCGCTCACGGAGGCGCCCAGAACTGCCGCGGCGCGCTCAGCTCCGGCGGCCACAACATCGAGGACACATCGCCTAGCCAGTGCGGTCTCGGCGTGCCCGGCGACCAGGTGGGAGTCAACCCGCTGCTCGGCCCGCTGGCGCTGAACGGCGGCCCCATCCGGACGCAGCGGTTGCTGGCGGGCAGCCCCGCGATCAACGCCGGCGACGGCTGCGCGGGCACGGACGCGCGCGGCGTGGCGCGGCCCCAGGGCGCCGCCTGCGACGTCGGCGCCTACGAGCTCGCGCCGCCCGTCCCCGTCACCGGCGCCGCCGGCTCCGTCGACACCACCTCCGCCAGGCTCGCGGGCACGGTCGCCAACCCCGACGTCGTCGGCGGCAGCGCGCTGTTCCAGTACGGCACGACCACCTCGTACGGCTCGCAGACCGTGGCGGAGGCCGAAGACGCCCAGACGAGCCGGCCGATCTCAGCAGCTCTCGCCAGCCTCAAGCCCGGCACGCTCTACCACTTCCGGTTGGTGGCCTCGAACCCCGACGGCACGGCGGTCGGCACCGACCAGACGTTCAAGACGACCATCACTCCGAACCTCGGCAGGATCGGCATGCAGCCATCGACGCTCGTGGCGAGCTCGGGCCGCGGGCCAAGCGTCAGCGCCCGCAAGCGCGGCGCGACGATCAGCTACACGGACAACACGGCCGCCACGAGCACCTTCACCGTGCAGCAACCGCACCGGGGTTTCCGCTCGGGCAGGCGCTGCGTCTCGAGACGGCCGAAGCACGGCAAGGCCAGGCGCTGCACGTTCTACAAGAAGGTCGGCAGCTTCACGCACAGGGACGAGGCGGGCAGAAACAGCTTCCGCTTCACCGGTCGAATCAGGCGCCGGCCGCTCCATCCGGGCCGCTACCGCTTCGAGGTCCTCGCGCGCGAGAACGGCCTGAGGAGCAAGAAGCTGCACAAGTCGTTCCGCGTCGTCAGCGCCTAGCGGCGGCCTGAACCTAAGATTCACGGCTTGGACGCCGAGCCGACATTTGACGACCAGGGCCTCGTGCCCTGCATCGTCCAGGACGCCCGCACCGGCGAGGTGCTCACGCTCGCCTACATGAACGCGGAGGCGCTCGCGCGGACGCGGGAGACGGGGGAGACCCACTTCTGGAGTCGCTCGCGCCAGGAGCTGTGGCACAAGGGCGAGACTTCCGGCAACGTTCAGAAGGTGCTTCGCATGCGCTACGACTGCGACGCCGACGCGCTGATCGCGCTCGTGGACCCGGCCGGTCCGGCGTGCCACACGGGCGAGCGCACCTGCTTCTACCGCGGCGACATGGAGCCGACGCCCGGCGAGGCGCTCGCCACGCTCGAGCGCACGATCGCGGAGCGCAAGGCCGCCCCGGACCCCGGCAGCTACACGGCCGAGCTGCTCGCCGACCGGCCGCAGATCGGCGAGAAGGTGCAGGAGGAGGCGGAGGAGGTGGCGCGCGCGGCGCGCGAGGAGTCGGACGAGCGCGTGCGCGAGGAGTCCGCCGACGTGCTCTACCACCTCACCGTGCTGCTCGCCTCGCGCGACATGACGCTCGCCGACGCGTTCGAGGAGCTGAATGCCCGTCGCCGCTGACATAGACGTCCAGCCCAGCCTGAGCGAGGTCCGCGAGCTTGCTCGCGACCACAGCGTGGTGCCGCTGCGCCACACCTTCATCAGCGATACCGAGACGCCGGTGTCCGCCTACCTGCGCCTGCGCGGAGAGGGGCCGTCGTTCCTGCTCGAGTCCGCCGAGCAGGGCCAGCGCTTCGGGCGCTGGTCGTTCCTCGGCGTGCAGCCGCGCTCGGTGATCCGCCTGCAGGACGGCGTGCTCACGGTCGGGGGGGAGGAGCGCGAGTTCGACGATCCGTACGCCGCGGTGGCGGCGGAGCTCGAGCGCTACCGCGTGGCGCCGCTCACCGACCTGCCACCGTTCTCCGGCGGCGCCGTGGGCATGTTCGGCTACGACCTCGTGCGCTGGTTCGAGCCGAGCGTCGGCGAGCCGAACCCCGACGATGTCGGCCTTCCGGAGCTGGCGCTGATGGTGTCCGACGTGCTGCTCGCGTTCGACCACCTCAAGCACGAGGTGACGGTGCTCGCCAACGTGTTCACGGAGCCGGGCGGCGGCGACCTCGAGACCCGCTACGACGACGCGGTCGGCGCGATCGCCGACGTGCGCGAGCGGCTCGCCGCTCCGATTCCGCGCGCGAGCGCCGGTATCCGCGACGCGCCGGAGTTCAGCTCGAACATCGGCTCGGACGGCTACGCGGCCGCGGTCGAGCGCGCCAAGGAGTACATCCGCGCGGGCGACATCTACCAGGTGGTGCCGAGCCAGCGCTGGTCGGCGGACGCCCCGGTGGAGGCCTTCTCGATCTATCGCGGGCTGCGCACCGTCAACCCGAGCCCGTACATGTACTTCCTCGACTTCGAGGACTTCGAGATCGCGGGCGCCTCACCCGAGGCGCTCGTGAAGGTCACGGGGCGGCGCGCCGAGCAGCGCCCAATCGCCGGCACGCGCCCGCGCTCGGGGAGCGTGGAGGAGGACTTCGAGCGCGCGAAGGGGCTGCTCGAGGACGAGAAGGAGCGCGCCGAGCACGTGATGCTCGTGGATCTCGCCCGCAACGACCTCGGGCGCGTGTGCGAGTACGGCACGGTCCGCGTCGAGGAGCTGATGGAGGTGGAGAGCTACTCGCACGTGATGCACATCGTGAGCTCGGTGGCGGGCACGCTGCGCGAGGGCGTGACCGCGATGGACGCCCTGCGCACCTCGCTTCCCGCCGGCACCCTGTCGGGCGCGCCGAAGATCCGCGCGATGCAGATCATCGACGAGCTCGAGCCCGTGAAGCGCGGGGCGTACGGCGGGGCGATCGGCTACCTCAGCTACACCGGGGACCTCGACACCTGCATCTACATCCGCTCCGCTGTCGTCAAGGACGGGCGCATCCACGTGCAGGCGGGCGGGGGAATAGTTGCTGACTCAGAACCGCAGTACGAGGTGCGCGAAACCGAGGCGAAGGCCGGGGCGGTAAGGGCGGCCGTGGAGCTGGCGTGCAGGCAGAGAGATTGGGCATAGGGCATGCGCGTGCTTCTCATCGACAACTACGACTCGTTCACGTACAACCTCGTTCAGTACCTCGGAGAGCTCGGGGCGGAGCTCGAGGTGGTGCGCAACGACGCCGCGTCGGTTGAGGAGGTTGTCGAGCGCTCGCGGGGCGGCAAGGTGATCGTGTCGCCGGGTCCGTGCTCGCCCACCGAGGCGGGCATCTCGGTGGACGCGATCCGCGCGCTGGCCGAGGACGGCACGCCGGTGCTCGGCGTCTGCCTCGGCCACCAGGCGCTGGCGCAGGCGTTCGGCGGCAAGGTGGTGCGCGGCCAGCCGGTGCACGGCAAGACCGCCCAGGTGGAGCACGACGGCAGGACCATCTTCGAAGGGCTCGAAAGCCCGCTCGTGGCCGGCCGTTACCACTCCCTCGTGGTCGATCCGGAGCTGCCCGACTGCCTCGAGGCCTCGGCGCGCTCCGGCGACGTGCTGATGGGCATTCGCCACAAGACCCTGCCCGCCGAGGGCGTGCAGTTCCATCCCGAGTCGGTGCTCACGGACTCCGGCAAGGGCCTGCTGCGGAACTTCCTCGAGGCGGAGGGCTGATGTCGAACCCCGTGCTCACCGAGGCCATCGACAAGGTGGCCTCGGGCGCGGACCTCTCCACCGACGAGTCGGCCACCGTGATGCGCGAGGTGATGGAGGGCCACGCGTCCGAGGTGCAGACCGCGGCCTTTCTGATCGCGCTGCGGACAAAGGGCGAGACGGTCGCGGAGCTCACGGGCTTCGCCCGCACGATGCGCGACCTCTCGCGCCGCGTGGAGGTCAGCCACGACGACCTGCTCGACACGGCGGGCACCGGTGGCGGCCCGCCCACGTTCAACGTCTCCACCACCGCGGCGATCGTCGCCGCCGGCGCCGGCTGCAGGGTCGCCAAGCACGGCGGTCGCTCGAACACCGGCCAGTCCGGCTCGGCCGACCTGCTCGAGGCACTCGGCGCGCGGCTCGACCTCGAACCCGGCGCGATCGCCGACTGCATCGACGAGATCGGCTTCGGCTTCATGTTCGCGCCGCACCATCACAGCGCCATGCGCCACGTGGTCCCGGTGCGCAAGGAGCTCGCGGTGCGCACGCTGTTCAACTTCCTCGGCCCGCTCACCAACCCGGCGGGCGCCACACGCCAGGTGATCGGCATCTCCGACCCCACCAAGCTCGAGCCGGTCGCGGAGGCGCTCGCTGCGCTCGGTTGCCGGAGCGGATTGGTAGTGTCGAGCACGGATGGGCTTGACGAGATCAGCGTGTCAGCGGAAACGCGCGTGATGGAGGTTGGAGAGGACGGTGTCGAGGGCTTCAGTGTGAGCCCCGGCGAGTTAGGCGTCGAGCCGGTGCCATTCGAGGCATTGCGCGCGGGCGCCCCCGAGCGCAGCGCCGAGATCGCACGGGCTGTCCTCAGTGGAGAGAAGTGCCCCGAGCGCTCGCTGACGCTGCTGAATGCGGGCGCCGCGATCTACGTCGGCGGCAAGTCGGGCTCGATCGCCGACGGCGTGCTCAAGGCCGCCCAGGCGATCGACTCGGGCGCAGCGTCCGACGTGCTCGAGCGCTACGTGAAACGGACCCGGGAGCTCAGCCCCGCCTGATGCCGGTCCGCCTCGAACAGTTGATCAACGCCACGCGCCAGCGCGTGGACCAGCGCAAGGCCGCGCACCCGCTGTCGGAGCTCGAGCGCGAGGTGGCCGAGCGCGGCGAGGGTCTGCCGTTCCGCGAGGCGCTCGCGCATCCGGGCACGTCGCTCGTGGCGGAGTACAAGCGCCGCTCGCCGTCGGCCGGCGTGATCCGCGAGGGCGCGAGCGTGACCGAGGTGGTGCAGGCCTACGAGCGCGGCGGCGCTGCCGCGCTGTCGGTGCTCACCGAGGAGGACCACTTCGGTGGCTCGCTCGCGGACCTGCGCGAGGCGCGCGCGGCCAGCTCGCTGCCGATCCTGCGCAAGGACTTCACGCTCGACCCGTACCAGCTCTATGAGGCGCGCGCCGCCGGCGCGGACGCCGTGCTGATGGTGGTCGGCTCCCTTCACCCGGACGATCTCGCGCACCTCTACGAGGAGGCGCACTCGCTCGACCTCGACGCCCTCGTGGAGATCCACAACGAGGCGGAGCTGGAGGTGGCGCTCGACCTCGACGCCGACGTGATCGGGATCAACAACCGCAACCTCGAGGACTTCACGGTCGACCTGACGCACACCTTCGAGCTGCTTGCCGACGTGCCCGCCGGCAAGACCGTCGTCTCCGAGTCCGGGATCGTCCACCGCGAGCAGATCGAAGAGCTCGAACGCGTCGGCGTCGACGCGGTGCTCGTGGGCGAGACCCTGATGCGCGCAGCGAATCCCGAGTTCGCCTGTCGCGAGCTCGTCGGCGGCGAAGACACGTTGGTCGAGTAGGGAGTAGGGAGTATGGGGTAGGGAGTGGGTTCTCTCGGCAGCTCCCTACTCCCTACTCCCTACCCCCTACCGCCGACTCCCTACCGGCGAAGCCCCCTTGCCCCGCCCTCTAAGATCGCACTTAGTGGCCACCGTTCCCGACCCCACGGCTGTCGCTGCTCTCGGCACCCGCCTTGCCGAAAACGTGTCGCGGGCGGTGAAGGTTCCCGAGAGCGCGCTGCGCAACCTGGCCGTGGCGCTGCTGGCCGAGGGTCACGTGCTGATCGAGGACTACCCGGGCGTCGGCAAGACCGCTCTGGCCCGCGCGCTCGCGCGCTCGATCGATGCCGAGTACGCGCGCCTTCAGTGCACCGCGGACATGCTGCCGGGCGACGTCGTGGGCACGAACGTCTACAACCAGCGCGAGAACCGCTTCGAGTTCCGGCCCGGCCCGATCTTCGCGAACGTGGTGCTCGTGGACGAGATCAACCGCGCCTCTCCGAAGACGCAGTC
The DNA here is from genome assembly GCA_036491015.1 of Thermoleophilaceae bacterium. GTDB lineage: Bacteria > Actinomycetota > Thermoleophilia > Solirubrobacterales > Thermoleophilaceae > JAICJR01. The sequence continues at coordinate 7,975 of DASXCV010000393.1, forward strand.
GGGGCTGCTCGAGTGCATGCAGGAGCGCCACGTGACGGTGGATGTCGCCACCCATGAGCTCGCGCGCCCGTTCATGGTCATCGCCACGCAGAACCCGATCGAGTACGAGGGCACCTTCCCGCTTCCCGAGGCCCAGCTCGACCGCTTCATGCTGCTGCTGCGGCTGGGCTACCCCTCCGCCGTCGACGAGGCCGACATGCTCGGCGACCACGCCGCGAGCGACCGCGTGATGGACCTCGAGCCCGTGACCGACGTGGCCGAGGTGCTCGCCGCCCAGGCAGTGGTGGCGAACGTGAACGCGAGCGAGGCCCTGCGCCGCTACGTGGTGGCCGTACTCGAGCGCACGCGTGCCGACGGCCGCACGGAGCTCGGCGCCAGCCCGCGCGCGGGCCTGATGCTGCTGAAGGCCGCGAAGGCGCTCGCCGCGCTCGACGGCCGCGACCACGCCCTTCCCGACGACGTGCAGGCGCTCGCGGAGATGGTGCTCACCCACCGGCTGCTGCTCGCGCCGGACGCCGTGGGCGTGGCGCGCGCGGACATCGTGCGCGACGCGCTCGAACGAGTACCGGCGCTGTGAGCCGAGCACTCCGGGCCACCTGCTTCGGAGTGCTCTTGTGCATAGGCGGCGCCGCCTTCGACCTGCCGTCGCTCTACGTGCCGGGCGTCGGGCTGATGCTGCTCGGGCTGGGCTCCTCGTTCTGGGTCTGGCTCGCCGCGACGGGCGCCGAGGTGGTGCGCGAGACCGCGCCCGCGACGGTGCAGGAAGAGGAGCCCTATCCGCTGCGCATCACGGTGAAGCGCGGGCTGGTGCCCCCGCCGTCGGGCGAGCTCGTCGAGCCGCTGCTCCGCCGCCAGCTCTCGGCGAACGACCCGCGCTCGCGCAAGGTGAAGGTGAACGTCCGTTTCGAGCGCCGCGGGCGGCGAGCCATCGAGCCGGCGCGACTCGTGATCCGCGACCCGCTGTCGCTGTCGGTGCGCGAGGCCTCGAGCGATGCCGCCGAGGTGCTCGTGCTGCCGCGCATCGAACCCGTGTCGGTGGGCGCGACGTCCGGCATGGCCGGCCTCGAGGCCGTCACCGGGGCGCTCACCGAGGCGGCGGCCGAGCTAGAGCTCCACTCGCTGCGGCCGTACCGCGCGGGCGCCCCGGCGTCGCGCATTCACTGGCCCACGGTCGCGCGCACGCGCGTGATGATGGAGCGCCGGCTCGTGGCCGAGTCGGACGCTCGCCCGCTCGTGGTGCTCGACCCGAGCAATCCCGCGACCACCGAGGACCTCGACCGCGCCGTGCGCGCGGCGGCGTCGCTCGTGGTGCACCTCGCGCGACGTGCGCACGGCTGCTCGTTGCTCCTGCCCGGTCAGCGGCGCCCGATCGACCTCGACGGCGAGCTGCGCGGCTGGCCCGCGCTGCATGCGCGCCTCGCCCTGCTCGAGGCGAGCGAGGGCGCGCCGCGCTCGCGCCGGCTCGAGCGCAGCGGCGCCGTCTACTGGGTGAGCGCGAGCGGCGGTAGCGCGCCGCCCGGGGTGAAGCGTGGCTCGGGCTCCTACTTCATCACCCCGAGCCCGGTGGGCGGCCGCGTGCCGGCGTTCACAGTCGCGGGTTGCGCCGGCTACCGGCTCGGCGCCGCGCGCGAGAGGAGAGTGGCGTGAGCGGCCTCGCGGCACGCGTGGGCGCTCCCAGCGCGCCGGGCTCGCGGGCGCGGGTGCGCATCGCGGTGAACGACGCCGTCGTCGAGTTCCTCTTCCAGCTCGCCACCTTCGTCGCCCTCGCGGCGTTCGCGCTCGGGCACTGGGAGGAGGTGATGCGCCGTCCGCCACTCGGTCGCAGCTTCCTCCTGCTGGTGCTCTGCGCCGTGGCCGGGGTCGGGCTGTGGGCCAGCGGGCGGGTGAAGCTGCCGTCCATCGTCGCGCGGCTCGCGCGCGTCGCGATCGTGCTCCTGCTGCTCTTCCTCGGGCTCGTCGTGTCGGGTCTGCGGCCGCACTATCTGTGGATCCACCACTGGGGCTCCTTCGGCACGCACCTCAACCACGGGCTGCTCGCCGCGCAGTCCACGACCTATCCGTACAGCGGCCACGACTTCTGGGAGCGGCTCACACTGCAGCTCGGCGCGCCCGCCTTCCTCGTGCCCGCCACCGCGCTCGCCTTCTGGCCCGGCAGGCGCGCCGGCACGCGGCGCACGCTGTCGCTGGTCGTCCTCATCGTCTTCTACGGAATGGCGCTGGCGGAGCGCTCGCCGAGCGCGCAGGTCGGACGCGGCTTCGCGCTCCTGCTCCTGATCGCCGCCTGGCTGTGGCTCCCACGGGTGAAGCTGCGTGACGCGGGCGGCGCGGTGTGGGTGGTGCTGTGCGCTGCGCTCGTGGCGATGCCGGTGGCCGCGATCCTCGACTCGCACCGCGGCTGGCTCGACTACAAGAACTGGCGCGTGCTCGGAAACACGCCGGGCGTGAGCTACCGGTGGAACGCGAACTACGGCCCGATCACCTGGACGCGCCGCGGCACCACGCTGATGTACGTGCAGGCGAGCCAGCCCTTCTACTGGAAGGCCGAGACCCTCGACGACTTCGACGGCCGCGGCTGGATCCGCACCACCGCCAACACGGGCGTGAACGCCGCGTCGGAGCTGCCGCCGAACCCCAACCGCAAGTGGTTCCACCAGCTGAAGTTCACGATCGCCGGCCTGCGCGGCAACCAGATCATCGGCGCCGGCACGCCACAGTCGGTGAGCTCCAGCGCGGGCGACGCGGAGCTGTTCAGCGACGGCACCATGACAGCGCTCGACCACACACTCCGCGACGGCGAGAACTACTCGGTGGTGAGCTACATCCCCACGCCCACGCATGCGCAGATGCAGTCCGGCGGACGCAACTACGAGGACTACTTCGGCAGCTACACGAAGATGGTGCTGCCGATGAGGGTCGGCCACGGCGTGACGCAGAACGTGCGCTTCGACCCAGGGCTGTGGCAGAGCGCGAACCTCGGCGATCCGGCGGCGGCCGGAATCGTCGAGCGCTCGCCCTACGCGCCGATGTACCACCTCGCCAAGCGGCTGGCCGCGAAGTCCGAGACGGCGTACGACATGGCGGCCAACGTCGAGAAGTACCTCAACACGACCAACTACGCCTACGACGAGCACCCGCCTGTCCGGAAGTACCCGCTCGAGTCTTTCCTGTTCAAGGACAGGATCGGCTACTGCCAACAGTTCTCCGGCGCGATGGCGATGATGCTGCGGATGGTGGGCATCCCGGCGCGGGTGGCCACCGGCTTCGCGCCCGGCGTCGCCCAGCCCGACGCGCCCGGGGTCTACAGGGTGCGCGACTTCGACGCCCACTCCTGGGTCGAGGTCTACTTCAACAACGTCGGCTGGGTCACGTTCGACCCGACACCCGCGGCGTCGCCGGCCTCGTCCCAGATCGACGACCACACGGCAAAGACGACGGGCGACCCGCGCAAGGCGCCGACGCTCGGCGGCCCGCAGTCCAACGTCCGCAAGGCGGACACGATCGGCGTGCCCACCGCGAGCCACGGCGGGTCGAGCGTTTCCTGGTGGCTCGTCACCGTCGTCGTGATCGTGCTGCTCGCCGTCCTGGCCCTCGCGTGGCGCATCCGGCGCGCGGCGGTCCGGCGCTCTCACATGAGCCCGGACGAGCGCGCGCTCGAGGACCTGCGCGCGGCGCTGACCCGGCTCGGCGCCCCCGTGAACGGCCACACGACGCTGATGGGGGTGGAGCGCACGCTCGAGCGGCGCGCCGGCCCGGATGCCGCGAGCTATGCCCGCCTCCTGCGCGAGTATCGCTACGGCGCGGCCGGCTCCCCGGCGCCCGGAGCGCACGACCGCCGGGCGCTGCGGCGAGCGCTCGCCCGCACCGTCGGGCGGCTGAGGGCGCTGCGCGCGGTGCCGCCCGTGCACCTGTAGGCGCACTTTCCCGCTGCCGTAGCGGGGTAGCTGCCACCATTGGTGGCCGTGGCCACCAAGGTCAAGATCTGCGGTATCACGACGCTCGACGACGCCCGCCAGGCCGCCGACCTCGGCGCCTGGGCGATCGGGATGATCTTCTGGGAAGGCAGTCCGCGCCGCTGCGAGCTCGACGCCGCCGAGGAGATCGCCGCCGACCTGCGCCGGCGGCTCGAGCCCACCGGCGTGTTCGTGAACGCCACGCTCGACGAGATCGCCTACACCGCCGATCGCTGCTCGCTCGCGATCGTCCAGCTCCACGGTGACGAGGGTCCCGTGTTCTGCCGCGAGGTCGGGCGCCGCACCGGCTGCAAGGTGATCAAGGCGGCGCGCGTGAAGGACGCGGGCAGTATCCAGGCGCTCCACGCGTTCGAGACCGACTACCACCTGCTCGACGCCCACAAGATGGGTCAGGTGGGCGGGACGGGCGAGACGTTCGAGTGGGATTTCGTGAAGACGCACGGGCGCCACGTGCCGATCCTGCTCTCCGGGGGCTTGACGCCGGAGAACGTCGGCGCCGCGATCGCGGCCACGCGGCCGTTCGCCGTCGACACCGCCAGCGGCACCGAGGCCTCGCCGGGGCACAAGGATCCGGTCAAGGTGGAGGCCTTCTTCCGCGCGGTCGAGCAGGCCGACGCCGCGCTCGACCAGCAGGTCCCGGCTTGAGCGAGATCCAGCAGCGCTTCGGCCCCTACGGCGGCCGCTACGTGCCCGAGACGCTGATCCCGGCACTCGACGAGCTCGAGGCCGCCTGGCTCGAGGCCCGCGACGATCCCGGCTTCCAGCTCGAGCTGTCGAACCTCCTGCGCGACTATGTCGGTCGGCCCACCCCGCTCTACCACGCGCACCGACTGTCGGAGGCCGCCGGCCGCGATCTCTTTCTGAAGCGCGAGGACCTCAACCACACCGGCGCTCACAAGATCAACAACGCGCTCGGCCAGGTGCTGCTCGCCAAGCGCATGGGCAAGACGCGCATCATCGCCGAGACCGGCGCAGGCCAGCACGGCGTGGCCACCGCCACCGCGTGCGCGTTGCTCGACATCGAATGCGTGGTGTACATGGGCACGGAGGACATGCGCCGCCAGAAGCCGAACGTGGAGCGCATGGGGCTGCTCGGCGCCACCGTGGCGCCCGTCGAGGCGGGCGCGCGAACGCTCAAGGAGGCGGTGAGTGCAGCCATCCGCGACTGGGTGGCGAGCGTGGAGAACACCCACTACGTGATCGGTTCTGTGGTCGGCCCCGCGCCGTTCCCGGCGCTCGTGCGCGACCTCCAGCGCGTGATCGGCGACGAGGCGCGCGAACAGTTCCTCGAGCGCACGGGCCGGCTGCCCGCGCGCGTGATCGCCTGCGTGGGCGGCGGCTCGAACGCGCTCGGCACGTTCGTGGCGTTCGTGGAGGACGAGGGCGTGGAGCTGATCGGCGTAGAGGCGGCCGGCGAGGGCATCGACACCGGGCGCCACGGCGCGCCCCTCACCACCAACGCGCGCGGCGTCCTGCACGGCTCGATGTCGGCCGTGCTGCAGGACGAGGAGGGGCAGATCCTCGAGGCCCACTCGATCTCGGCCGGGCTCGACTACCCCGGCTCGGGGCCCGAGCACGCCTACCTGCGCGACAGCGGCCGCGCCAGCTACCTGGCGGTGACCGACGACGAGGCGGTCGCG
>DASXCV010000394.1:0-8836 GCA_036491015.1 Thermoleophilaceae bacterium
TACTAAACCGGTGCAAACCTATTCAGTCCTCTTGGCGGACAGCCACGAGGCATACAGAGACGGGCTCGCGAGAGCCATCGCGGCACACCCGCGGCTCACGCTCGCCGGCGAGGCCTCGGACGGCCGCCGCGCCCTCGAGGAGCTGCTGGCCCTCGAGCCGGACCTGGCGCTGATCGAGGTCCGCATGCCGCAGCTCGACGGGCTCGAGGTGTGCGACATCCTCGCGGGGCTCGAGCGGCCGGTGAAGACAAGGGTCGTGCTCATCAGCGGCGAGGCCAACGAGACCCTTGCCGCCAGCGTGAGGGCGATGGGCCTGGCCGCGGTTCTGAACAAGGACTCAACCCGCACCCAGATCTGCGACCGCCTCGTCGAGATCGGCGATGCGGCCCAGCCCCCGCGCTGAATGGTGAGCCCCGCTAGCGCGGGGTGCTACAAAGGGTGGTCGATGGCACGGGGTAATCAGAGGGTGCGCGTCTATGTGGCGGACGATCACCCCGTCTACCGGGAGGGGCTGGTCCGCGCGATAAGGGAGCGCCCAGACCTCGAGCTGGTGGGCGAAGCGTCGGACGGACGCGAGGCGCTCCCCGAGATCACGAAGCTCGAGCCCGACGTCGCCGTGCTGGACGTCCGCATGCCCGGGCTCGACGGCATGGAGGTCCTGAACGCGATCAAGCGCGACGAGCTCGCCACGCGCGTGGTGTTCCTCTCGGCCTACGTGGAGAGCGACCTCGTGTACCGCGCCATTGCGATGGGCGCCGGCGCCTACCTGTCGAAGGAGGCGGACCGCGCCGCGATCTTCGACGCCGTGGCCGCCGTGGCCCGCGGCGAGGCGTTCCTCTCGCCCGAGATCCAGACCGGCCTGACGGCGCAGATCCGCATGCGCGAGGCAAGCGCGCGCCCGGTGCTCACTCCGCGCGAGCGCGAGATCCTGCGCCTCACAGCGGACGGGCGCTCGGCCCCGGACATCGCCGGTCAGCTCCACCTCAGCCCGGCCACGGTGAAGACCCACCTGCAGAGCCTCTACGAGAAGCTGGGCGTATCCGACAGGGCGGCGGCCGTGGCAGCCGCCATGCGGCGCGGCCTGCTCGAGTGAACCGGCCTAGAGTTCACTGTCCCTGAACTGGAGGCCGAGGGATGCGCTTGCGGGGGCAGCACCGATCGACTGCCGATAGCTGGGAGGGTCCGCGCGCGGGCAAGGGCGCGCGCGGCGACCTGGCGAGCCGCCTGAGCGTGCTGACGAAGGCCGCGCGGGGCATCAACGCCAAGCTGCCCCAGGACGAGCTCCTCCAGGGCCTGGCCGACTGTGCGCGCGAGGCGATCGGCGCCCACCAGGCGGTGATCAGCCTCACGATCGGGGACGGCGCCGCCCAGTCGATCTCGGCGATCTCGCTGTCCGACAAGTACGCGGCCTGGCGCGAGTACGACGCGCCCCCCGACGGCGGCGGCATCTACTCGCTGGTGGTCCGCGACGGCAGGACGATGCGCCTCACCCAGGAGGAGCTCGAGGCGCACCCGGCCTTCAAGGGCTTCGGCAAGGCCGCGGAGGGGCATCCGCCGCTGCGCGGCTGGCTCGCCGCTCCGCTGCTCGCGGCCGACGGCACGAGCATCGGCCTGATCCAGCTCTCCGACAAGCTCGACGGCGACTTCAGCCCCGAGGACGAGGAGCTCGCCGTGCACCTCGCCCAGCTCGCCGTGCTGGCCGTCGAGGGCTCGCGCGTGCGGCTCGAGGCGGCCGAGTCGCAGGTGCTGCTCGACGCGGTGCAGGTGGCGGCGCCCGTCGGCTTTGCGGTGTTCGACGAGAACCTCCGCTACCTGCGCGTGAACGAGGCGCTCGCCGAGATGAACGGGATCCCGGTGGCCGATCACGTGGGGCGCACGATCACGGAGGTCGTTCCCGACCTGGCCCCCGACGTGCAGGAGTTCCTCCGCGGCGTGCTCGTCAGCGGTACGCCCGCCACGCCGGTAGAGGTGAGCGGCGCCACCCCGGCCACCGGCGGGGGGACCCGGCACTGGCTCGTGAGCTACTACCCGGTGGACCTGGGCGGGGTGCGCGGGCTCGGTTGCATGGTGGTGGACGTCACCGACCAACGCAAAGCCAGGGAGCGGCTCGAGCGCAGCGAGCAGCGTTACCGCACGCTCGTCGAGACCACCCAGGACATGGTCTGGACCGTAGGACCCGACGGGGTCTTCGACTTCGTGAGCGGCGCCGTCGAGCGAATGCACGGCTACTCGGCCGAGGAGCTGATCGGCAAGCCGTTCCTCGACTTCGTGGCCCCAGATCAGCGGGCCGAGAACGTCCAGCGCTTCGGGCGCATCGCGGCGGGCGAGACCGGCGAGGTGCTCGAGGGCGAGACCGAGCTGCTGCGCAAGGACGGCAGCGTGACCTTCGTGCATTACCGCGCCCTGCCGATCATCGACGACAGCGGCCAGGTGATCGCGATCACCGGCGCGTCGACGGACGTCACGGAGCGACACCTGTCGGAGGCCGCGCTGCGCGCGAGCGAGGAGCGCTTCCGCGGCCTCTTCGAGAACGCCGCCGTGGGCATGGCGCTGATGAATGCGGACGGCGAGTTCGTGCAGGCCAACCCCGCCTTCTGCCGCTTCCTGGGACGCTCGAACGAGGAGCTCTCGAAGCTCGGCTGGCCCGACGTGATCCATCCGGACGACCGCGAGCTTGCGGGCGCCCGCCGCGACCGCCACGTGGCCGGCGAGAGCGAGTTCTCCACGCTCGAGACGCGCTTCCTGCACAAGGAGGGCCACACGGTCTGGGCGCGCCTGCTCGGCGCCTCGGTCCGCGGCGCGGACGACGAGCCGCGCTTCACGCTCGTCCAGGCGATCGACCTCACGGAGCAGCGCCGCCTCGAGGAGGCCACGGGGCGCCTCTACTCGCTCACGCGCGACCTCTTCTGCACGGTCGGCGAGGACGGTTACTTCAAGAGCATCAACCCTGCCTGGGAGCGCGCCCTCGGCTACACGCGGGCGGAGCTCATGTCGCAGCCGTTCATCGAGTTCGTGGCCGAGGAGGATCGCCCGCGCACGCGCCGCGAGTTCCAGCGCCAGCTGGCGGCCGGCGCCCTCACGCTCGACTTCGACAACCGCTACCTGCACAAGGACGGCACGCTGCGCTGGCTGCTCTGGAGCGCGTACCTCAGCGAGGAGGACGGCCTGATCTACGGCGTGGGGAAGGACGTGACCGACCGCAAGCGCTCCGAGGAGCGGCTGCGCGAGTCCGAGCGCAAGTACCGCGACCTCGTGGAGACCTCGAGCGACCTGATCTGGTCGGTCGACAGAGGCGGCCGCTTCACGTTCGTGAACCGGGCGGCGCGGCGGATCTACGGATACGAGCCGGAGGAGATGCTCGGGCGCCCGATCGCGGACTTCGAGAACGACGAGCAGCGCCTGAAGGACGAGGACGCGTTCCGCGGCGTGCTCAGGGACAAGCCGCTGTTCAACTACGAGACCCGGCACATCCGCAAGGACGGCCGCCCCGTCGACCTCAGCGTGAACGCGATCGTCCTGCGCGACGACGACGGCGCCACGCTGGGCGCAACGGGCACGGCCACGGACGTGACCGACCGCAAGCGCTTCGAGACGCGCCAGGCGGCGGTGGCCGAGCTCGGCAGGCGCGCGCTCGAGGGCGTCACCCTGGGGGACATCACGGAGGCGGCCGTAAGGCTCGTAGTCGACGCGCTCGGCCTCGAGTACAGCGCCGTGCTCGAGTTCGTGCCGGGCGAGGAGCGGCTGCTGCTCCACGCGGGCACGGGCTGGCCGTCCGGCGCCGGCGAGCTGCCCATCCCGGCCAACCCCGACTCCTCGCACGCCGCGTACGCGATCCAGCTCGACGGGCCGGTGGTGGTAGAGGACTTCGACTCCGAGCGCAGGTTCGCTCGCTCAGGGCTCCTCGGCGAGGTCGGTGCGCGCAGTGGCGTTTGCGTGACGATCGAAGGCGAGTCGCGGCCCTTCGGCGCGCTCTGCTGCCACAGCGTCCGCCGCCGCTCGTTCACCGCGGACGAGGTGAACTTCCTGCAGGCCGTGGCCAACGTGCTCGCCACGGCGATCGGCCGCAAGCGCACCGAGGACCAGATCGTGGAGCTGGCCGCCGCCCGTGGCCGGCTCGTGGCTCAGACGCTCGCCGCGGAGGACCGCGCCCGGCGCAGCATCTCCGAGGTGCTGCACGACCACGCGCTCCAGGACCTGCTGGCAAGCCGGCAGGACCTGGTCGAGGTGATCGAGGAGCCGGACGGCGACCCGGAGCGCGCGGTGCGCGCCCGTGAGGGGATCGAGCGAGCCGTTCAGCTTCTGCGCGAGGCGGTCTTCAACCTGCACCCGGTGGTGCTCGAGCACGCCGGGCTCGCGTCAGCCATACGCGCGGTGGCCGACCACCAGGGGCGGCGCGGCGGCTTCGACTGCGAGATCGACGTCGACCAGGAGGCCACGGGCGTCCACGACGAGCTGATCCTCTCGCTGGCCAGGGAGCTGCTCACGAACGTCGCAAAGCACGCCGAGGCGAAGAACGTGAAGGTGGAGGTGCGCCGCGACGACGCCTGGATCGTCCTCAAGGTCGAGGACGACGGCCGCGGGATCGAGACCGGCCGCCGGGAGGCGGCACTGCGCGAGGGCCACGTGGGCCTCGCGTCGAGCACCGAGCGCGTGGAGGCGCTCGCCGGACGCTTCGAGGTCGACGGCTGGCCGGGACGGGGCACGCATGCCCGCGCGGTTCTACCCGCGCGCAGAGCTGCGGCTCACCGGGCCGACCGGCCGAAGCGGCTCTTGCGTCTCAGCGGAGGCCGACGCGTGCCCGGTCGATCAGACCCTCAGAAATAGCCATCGCAACGGCGTGAGCGCGAGTTCGCGCCCCCATCTTGCGAAGGATGTTCTTGATATGGGTCCGAACGGTGTGGGGGCTCAGGAAGAGATCGCCCGAGATGTCCTCGATGGAGTGTCCGCGGGCGATCTGCTCCAGAACCTCGCACTCACGCTCTGAGAGCGTGCCGGCGCGGGGCCTTCTGGCTGTGGCTGTGGACGGAAACGTCATTGCGAAGGGAATGCTGCCCTTCCTGTGCAGAGGTCCCACCCCCCGCGCGGTGGGTATCCAGGTGGAGTCCGACTACTCCGATCGGAGTAGTTCGGTTCGCATTGCGTACACAAATCCCGCACATAAGGGGCTTCTTCGCGCCAATTCAGGGGTTTTGCCGTACTGAGGTCCCCCGATCGGAGGACCTGCGGTCGGGGGACTGGGGCTAGCGGGCATCTTGTGCGGGCAGGGGATGGAAGAAGCTCCCGGGCGCTTCACCATCCGCTATTCATGGAGTTACCTCAGCCGATCACGGTGGTCCTGGCCGACGATCAGCGGGCATATAGGGAAGGACTCGCCCGGGCCATCACACGCCACTGCCGCCTCGACCTGGTCGCGGTTGCGCGCGACGGCGACGAGGCACTCGACGCGATCGAGTCCGTCGAGCCCGACGTCGCGCTCGTCGACGTCCGCATGGCCGGGATGAACGGCACCGAGGTGTGCGCGACGCTGCGCGACCGCAATCCCGACCTGTCCACCCGCGTGATCCTCATGAGCGCGCACGGCGGGGCCGACGTGATCGAGGAGATCGAGCAGCTCGGCGCCGACGGCTTCGTCGCCAAGGACCGCTCGCGCCGCGAGATCTGTGAGGCGCTGGTGCAGGCCGCCCAGCGCGATCGCGCACCCATGCCGGTCGCCCCCGCGGACGTCCTCTAGCCCGCGCCGACGGCGGGAGGCGTTGCTAGGGTCTCTGCGCCCTGACGAGCGCCGCCGACACCCTGCGCGAAACCCCGCTTCACGACCGACACGCCGCAGCGGGGGCAAGGCTCGTTCCATTTGCCGGCTGGGAGATGCCCGTTCAGTACGAGGGCATCCGCCAGGAGCACCTGGCGGTACGCCGCCACGCCGGGCTCTTCGACGTCTCGCACATGGGTGAGATCGAGACGAGCGGCCCGGAAGCCGAGGCGCTGCTTCAGCGCCTCCTGTCGAATGACGTGACGAAGATCCCCGAGGGCGGCGCGCAGTACTCGGTGCTCTGCCGCGAGGACGGCGGAGTGCTCGACGACCTCTTCACCTATCGCCTCGCGCCCGACCGCTTCCTCACCGTCACGAACGCGGCAAACCACGAGCGCGACCACGAGTGGTTCGCGCGCCACGCCGACGGCTTCGACGCGACCGTGACCGATGCGGCAGCCGACTACGCGATGCTCGCGCTCCAGGGGCCGGAGGCGCGGGCGATCCTCGGCCGCCACATCGAGGGCGAGGCTCCCGCGCGCATGCGCACCACCCGCGCGCGGGTCGCCGGAGTGGACTGCCTCGTCTGCGGCACGGGCTATACCGGCGAGGACGGGGTGGAGCTGCTGATGGCGCCGGATGGCGCGGTGGCCGTCTGGGATGCGCTGACGGGCGACGGCGCCGCGCCGGTGGGGCTCGGCGCGCGCGACACGCTGCGGCTCGAGGTGTGCTTCCACCTCTACGGCAACGACCTGTCCGAGGACCACAACCCCATCGAGGCCGGCCTCGGCTGGGTGTGCAAGCTCGACACCGACTTCATCGGCGCTGACGCGCTGCGCGGCGCAGGTCCGATGCAGACGCTCGTGCCGTTCGCCTTCACCGGGCAGGGAATCCCGCGGCAGGGCAACCCGATCCTCGTGGACGGGAAGCCGGCCGGCGTGGTCACGAGCGGGACGATGTCGCCGTGCCTCGAGCTCGGCATCGGCATGGGCTACGTGCCCGTGGCGGCGCGCGAGCCGGGCACGCGGATCGAGGTGGACGTCCGCGGCAAGCTGCGCCCCGCCGAGGTGCGCGAGAGGCCGCTCTACCGGAAGGAGCAGTGAGCGTGGCAGACGAGAGCTACCCCGACGGGCTGCTGTACCACCAGGAGCACGACTGGGCCAAGCTGGACGGGGACACGGCCACCTTCGGGGTCACCTGGTACGCCCAGGACCAGCTCGGCGAGGTCGTGTTCTTCGACCCGCCCGAGGTGGGCGCCCAGATCAGCGCGAACTCGGCGTATGCCGAGGTGGAGTCCGTGAAGGCGGTGTCCGACGTGTTCGCCCCGATGTCCGGCGAGGTGACTGAGGTGAACGAGGCGCTGAAGGACACGCCCGAGCGCATCAACGACGACCCCTATGGTGAGGGGTGGATGGTGAAGGTGAAGCTGAGCGATCCGTCCGAGGCCGATTCGCTGATGGACGTGAACGCGTACAAGGAGTCCCTCGGGAAGTAATTCGATGAGCCGCTACACGTCTGCAACTGACGCGGACCGCCGCGAGATGCTCGACGCCATCGGCGTCGGCTCGGTGGAGGAGCTGTTCCGTGACATCCCCGAGAATGTGCGCCAGCGCGAGCCGATCGCGCTGCCCGACGGGATGGCCGAGCAGGACGTGTACGAGCACCTGCGCCGCCTCGCGGCGCGCAACCGGAGCGCGGACGACGAGGTGACGTTCGCGGGCGGCGGCATGTACGACCACTACGTGCCGGCGCTGATCGATTCGATCCTGCAACGGTCGGAGTTCCTCACGCCTTACACGCCGTACCAGCCCGAGATCTCGCAGGGCGGGCTCCAGTCGATGTTCGAGTTCCAGACGGCGATCTCCGAGCTCACGGGACTGCCGGTGGCGAACGCGTCGATGTACGAGGGGCCGTCCTCGGTCGCCTCGGCCGGCTACATGGCGAAGCTCGACAACGGCCGCAAGCGCTTCGTCGTGTCGCGCGGCGTGCACCCCAACTCGCGCGAGACGCTCTCGACCTACTCCGTGGGCTGGGGTACGACCGTGGTGGAGGTCCCGCTCGACGACAAGGGCGCGACGGACCTCCAGGCGCTGGCGGACGCCGTCGACGACGACACCTCCGCGGTAATCCTGCAACAGCCCAACTTCCTCGGCACGGTCGAGGACCTGGGACCGCTGGCGGAGGCGGCCAAGCGCACCGGCGCCGTGCTCGTGTGCGCGGTCGATCCGCTCACTCTCGGCATCCTGCGCCCGCCCGGGGAGTTCGGCGTGGACGTGGCCGTGGGCGAGGGGCAGTCGCTCGGGAACCGGCTCGACTTCGGCGGGCCGTCGTTCGGTTTCTTCGCCGCAAGCGAGCGCTACCTGCGGCGCATGCCGGGCCGGATCGCGGGGGAGACGGTGGACGTGGACGGCAAGCGCGGCTTCGTCCTCACGCTGCAGACCCGCGAGCAGCACATCCGCCGCGAGAAGGCCACGCACAACATCTGCACCGCGCAGGCGCTGAACGCGCTCGCGGGCGTGATCTACCTGTCATGGCTCGGCAAGCACGGCATCGTCGAGCTGGGCGAGCTGATGCTGCGGCGCACCGCGTACGCGCGCGAGGCGCTGGGGGCCGAGCTGGTGAACCCCGGGCCCGTGGTGCGCGAGTTCGCGATCCGGCTGCCGAACCTCGACGAGGTGTGCGAGCGCGCCCGCGCGCAGGGCATCAACCCGGGCCACCGGCTGCGCTACTACTACCCCGAGTACGAGGACTGCCTGCTGGTCGCGATCACCGAGCGGCGCACCAAGCGGGACATCGACCGGCTCGCCGGCGTTATCGCCTCGGTGCGCGAAGGAGTGCACGCGTGATCGGCGCCGAGCAGACACTCACGATCTTCGAGAAGTCGCGGGAGGGGCGTAGGGCTTTCGTGTCGCCTGAGCTCGATGTGCCTGAGGTCTCCGTGGAGTCGCTGCTTCCTGCGGATGCGATTCGGGCTGAGCCGCCTGAGCTGCCTGAGATCTCGGAGCCGGAGATCGTGCGGCACTACAACGGGCTGTCGAAGAAGAACTTCGATCTCGACACGGGCTTCTATCCGCTCGGGTCGTGCAC
>DASXCV010000395.1:0-6393 GCA_036491015.1 Thermoleophilaceae bacterium
GTCGTGCTCGACTTGGCAAGCGCCGACTAGCCCTTTACGCGCGCGCAACCCCCACGCGGACTAATCCCACGCGCACTACCCCGACGCGCGCACTGGCGAATTCGGCAACGAACTTGCTCCCCCGGCAAGAACCTTGCTCCCGGGTCACATTCCTTGTCAAAAGATTTGACCCGTGGTCAATCTCTGTGACCAGGCGTCAACTTTCTTGACGAATTCGCCAGCGCTCGTGAGGGAACTGCCGCGGGCGGGAGATCGCTGCGCACCGCGCACCGCGCACCGCGCACTGGGCACTGGGCACTACTCGTACGACAGCGCTTCGAGCGGCCGCAGCCGCGCGGCCCGGCGGGCGGGGAAGATCGCGGCCAGGAGGCCGACGATCACGGCCGCGAGCACGAAGATGAGCAGCCGGCCGACCGGCACCGAGAAGTTGATCTCGTTCACGCGGGCTGCCAGCAGGGCACCGAGCACGATCCCCAAGCCGATGCCGGTCACGCTGCCGATCAGTGCGGTGATCACGCTCTCGTGGCGGATCATGCGGCGCGTCTGGCGCCGGGTCATGCCGACGGCGCGCAGCATCCCGATCTCGCGCGTGCGCTCGAACACCGACAGCACAAGCGTGTTCACGATGCCGAACAGGCTCACGATGATCGACAGCGCGAGCAGCACGTAGAGCACGTTCAGCGTGCTCTTCAACCCGCTGATCTGGTTGTCGATGAACTTCTGCCGGTTCTGCACTTTGGCGTTCGGGAAGCCGCGCAGCGAGCGTTCGAGCGCCGCCTGGTTCGCGGCCGTCTCGCCGCCCTGCATGTTGATGAACGTGAACAGGTTCTCCGGCTGCTGGTAGGAGCGGTCGAAGAGCGCGCTCGAGATCGTGATCGCGCCGAATGGCGAGCCGCCGGCGGGCGGCTTGAAGATGCCCTTGATCACCACATGGACCGTGTGGCCCGTGGGCGTGAGGAACGCCACCGGCGAGCCGACATGCAGGTGGTTCGACTTCGCGAAGCCGTCATCGGTGAAGGCGCCGTTGTTCCCCAGCTGCCCCAGCACCGCCTGCGAGCCCTCTTTCCAGTGCAGCGAAAGCGTCTTGCCGATGTCGGGGTCGACGGCAGTGAGCTGATCCTTGCTGCCGAGGATGCGCGCCTCGTCGCTGCGGACGCCGGCGGCGGCCGTGAGGCCCGGCGTCTTTGCGACGGTCTGGCCGACGCTCTTCGGCAGCGAGTCGAAGTTGTTCTGCGCCGTGACCACGTAGTTGCCCACGAACAGCTGGTTCACGGC
Source organism: Thermoleophilaceae bacterium (assembly GCA_036491015.1). Lineage (GTDB taxonomy): Bacteria > Actinomycetota > Thermoleophilia > Solirubrobacterales > Thermoleophilaceae > JAICJR01. Next base: position 1,276 of record DASXCV010000395.1, read on the forward strand.
GCCCTTGAAGTTGCTGATGAGGCCCGCGGCCAGCAGCGAGACGAGCGTGACGAGGGCGAGGCCGATCATCAGCGCCGACGCGGTGGACGCGGTGCGCTGCGGATTGCGGCGCGCGTTCTCGCGCGCGATGCGGCCGACGGCGCCGCCGATCCTCACCGCGGGCCAGCCCAGAATCTCGGCGAGCGTGGGCACCCAGCGGGCGGACAGCAGCGCCACGCCCACGAAGATCGTCAGCGCGCCGACGCCCATCCAGATCAGCACACCGCCGGTGCCGAGCCCCGGCGCGAACAGCCCGAACACGAGCGCCGCGAAGCCGACAAAGGTGAGACCGGCGGCGCGCAACGTGCGCCGGCGCGGGGTGCTCGTCTCGGGCAGCGTGGCGCCCTCTCGCACCGCGTCGATCGGCTGCACGCGTGTGGCGCGGATCGCGGGCCTCAGGCTGGCGGCCACGGTCACGATCACGCCGACGAGGATCGCCACCACCGCGGTGCGCGTCTCGAACACGATGCCGCTGTTGGGCAGGGTGAAGCCCACCGAGTCGAACAGCGAGAACAGGCCCTTCGCGAGCAGGAAGCCGACGAACAGCCCGACGACCGCCGCAAGCAGCCCGACCACGAACGCCTCCACCAGCACCGCGCGCAGGATCTGCCGCCGGTTGGCGCCGAGCGTGCGCAGCGTGGCGAACTCGCGCGTGCGCTGGGCGATCGTGATCGACAGCGAGTTGGCGATCACGAAGCTCCCCACGAACAGCGCGATGCCGGCGAACGCGAGCAGGAACGTCTTGAAGAACTTCAGGAAGCTGTTTGTCGAGTCGGCCGACTTCTGGGCCTCCTCGGCGCCGGTGTTCACCTGAGTGCCCGGCGGCAGGATGCCGCGGATCTGGGCCACGAGTCGCGTCGGCGACACGCCCGGCCGGGCGGCCACGCGGATGTCGTCGAGCTTGCCCTTCTTGTCGAACAGCGTCTGCGCGGTGGCCACGGTGAAGCCCGCGAGCGTCGCTCCGCCGAGCGAGGCGGCCGAGCCGAACTTCACGAGTCCGGCGACCTTCATCTGGCGAATCGGTCCCTGCGCCTGGACGCCGATCGTGTCGCCCACATGGATGCTCTTGTGCTTCGCGGTGCCGGTGTCGACCACCACCTGATTCGGCCCCGGCCACGCGCCCTTCGACAGCTTGAGCGACTGGAACTGCGGGTACTTCGGATCGACGCTGAAGCCGAGGTTGGGTGAGCCGCCGAAGGCGATCGCCTTGCCGTTCTTCACGAGGTGCGGCTGGCCGGCCACCCCGCCGATGGCGGCCTTGACGTCGGGCAGCGCGCGCACCTTCGCCAGCAGCGCCTGGTCGAACGACGGCGTGTTGGTGCCCCCGCCCACGTCGTTCGCGCCCGTGTCGAGCGCGTTGCGGCCGGTGATCTGCGCGTCCGTGCCCTGGTACACGGTCTGGAAGATCGCGTTGAACGCGTGCGTGATCGAGTCGGTGAGCACGTAGGTGCCGCTGACGAGCGCGACCCCCAAGACGATCGCCACCGCGGTGAGGACGGAGCGCAACTTGCGAGACATCAGCCCGCGCAGGGAGAAGCGGATCACTGCGCGCCCAGCTCCTTCATCGCGGCGATGATGTCGTCGGCGTCCGCGCCCACCAGCTCTCGCACGACCTGACCGTCCTCGAGGAACAGGATCCGATCGGCAATCGCCGCCGCGTAGGGGTCATGGGTGACCATCACGACGGTCTGGCCGGCGTCGTCGACCGCGTCGCGGAGCAGTTGGAGGATCTCGCCGCTCGCCGCGGAGTCGAGGTTGCCCGTCGGCTCGTCCGCGAACAGCACGCTCGGCTTGCTCATCAGGGCGCGGGCGATCGCCACGCGCTGCTGCTGTCCGCCCGACAGCTCCGACGGCCGGTGGGTCAGCCGGTCGCCGAGCCGCGTGCGCTGCACCACCTCGTCGAACCAGGCGGGCTCGGGATGGTGCCCGGCGATCGCGAGCGGCAGCTCGATGTTCTCCCGCGCGTCGAGCATCGGGAGCAGGTTGAAGAACTGGAAGACGAAGCCGATGTGGTCGCGCCGCAGGCGGGTGAGCTTGTCGTCGTCGAGCTTCGTGATGTCGGTGCCCTCGATCAGCACCGTGCCGGCCGTCGGACGGTCGAGCCCGGCGAGGATGTGCATCAGCGTGGACTTGCCCGAGCCGGACGGGCCCATCACAGCGGTGAGCCTGCCGCGCTCGATCGCCACGTCGACATCGCGCAGCGCGTCGACCGCGGCGTCGCCCTCGCCGTAGCGGCGGGACACGCCGTGGGCAGTCAGTACGGCGCCAGTCGAGGTCGCCTGCTCGCTGGGGTCGGCGTGGGCCATCGCTCGCCTCCGAGGGTACAGAGGCGGATTAAGTCACCCGAGCTCGGCCACCAGATCCGCTACAGAGTCGACGATTCGCGACGCCCGGTAGGGGAAGCGCTCGGCGCTCTCGCGCGTGGACACGCCTGTCAGAACGAGGACGGTCTCGAGTCCCGCCTCGAGCCCGGCCACCACATCGGTGTCCATCCGGTCGCCGATCATGGCGGTGGACTCGGAGTGGGCGTCGATCGCGTTCAGGGCCGAGCGCATCATCAGTGGGTTGGGCTTGCCGACGAAGTAGGGAGCGACGTTCGTGGCATGGCTGATGAGAGCGGCGACCGAGCCGGTGGCGGGCAGCGGCCCCTCGTTAGAGGGCCCGGTGGGATCCGGGTTCGTGGCGATGAAGCGGGCGCCGCGCTCCACCAGGCGGATCGCCTGCGTGATGCGCTCGAAGCTGTAGGTGCGGGTCTCGCCGAGCACCACGTAGTCCGGGTTGCGGTCGGTGAGCGTGTAGCCCACCTGGTGGATCGCCGTGGTCAGGCCCGTCTCGCCGATCACGAACGCGGTGCCGTCCGGCCGCTGGTCGTGGAGGAAGCCCGCGGTGGCGAGCGCGGATGTCCAGATCGCGTCCTCTGGCACCTCGAGCCCGCTCGACCGCAGCCGCGCCGCCAGGTCGCGACGGGTGTAGGTCGAGTTGTTCGTGAGGACGAGGAACGGGGTGCCGTTCTCCTTCAGCTTCTGGACGAACTCGCCGGCGCCCGGGATCGCGTGCTCCTCGCGCACGAGCACGCCGTCCATGTCCATCAGCCACGATTTGATCTCGCGTCTCGTCATCGCCGGGGATCGTACGGAGGTCCTCGTCAGAACACTGACCCGGGGGCCCCGGCTCTTTATTTGACGGTCAAGACGAGCTTCCCGCGCACGCCGCCGGCCTGCAGTCGCTCATGCACCGCGGCGGCCTCCGCGAGCGGCGCGGCGCCGTCCACGTGCACCTTCAGGCGACCCTCGCCCACGAGCGCCGCGAGCTCGCCCAGCGCGTGGCCGTCGGGCTCGACGAGGATGCCGGTGAGGCGAATCCCGCGCTTGCCGGCCTCCGCGGCGGCCTCCTCGCTCGCGCCGCTCGGCACGGAGATGAGCAGGCCGCCCTCGCGCAGCGTGTCGAGCGCGGCCACCGACGCTTCGCCGCCGACGAAGTCGAGCACGAGGTCCACGTCCCTCGCGGCGTCCTCGAGCGCCACGGACTCGTAGTCCACGCACTCGTCGGCTCCGAGCGAGCCGAGGAAGTCGTGGTTGGCCGCGCGCGCCGTGCCGATCACCCGCGCGCCGCGCGTCTTCGCAACCTGCACGGCGAGGTGGCCGACTCCGCCGCTCGCGCCGTTCACGAGCACGGTGTCGCCGCCGCTCACATGGGCGGTGTCCACGAGCGCCTGCCAGGCGGTGAGCGCGGCCAGCGGCAGCGCGGCCGCGTGCTCGAACGACAGCCCGTCGGGCATGTGCGCGAACTGGCGCGACGGCGCCGTGACGAGCTCCGCGTACGCACCCGCCGCCCGTGGGAACCAGGGCATGCCGAACACGTGGTCGCCGGGGGCGAAGGTGGTCACGCCGCGCCCCACCTCGGTCACCACGCCCGCCACGTCCCAGCCGAGGATGAACGGCGGCGGCCCGGAGGCGCCGGCGGCCCCGCGCCCCTCGCGCGTCTTCCAGTCCACCGGATTCACCCCAGCCGCATGAACCTCAACGAGCAGCTCAGTGGGAATCGGCTTGGGCGCGTCGACATCGACGACGGCGAGCACCTCCGGCCCGCCGAACTCAGTGACCTGAACAGCTCTCACGTGGCGATAAACACGTTCTTCAGTTCGGTGTAGTGCTCGAGCGCGTGTGGTCCCAACTCTCGACCGATACCCGACTGCTTGAACCCTCCAAACGGCGTGGTCACGCGCACGGAGCTGTTGCTGTTCACCGACAACGCGCCGCTCTCCACGGCCCGCGCCATCCGCAGCGCCCGCGCGCCGTTGCGCGTCCAGATCGAGCCCGACAGCCCGTAGACCGTGTCGTTGGCCAGCCGCGCCGCCTCCTCCTCGCCGTCGAACGGGATCACCGCGGCCACGGGACCGAAGATCTCCTCGCGCGCGGCGCGGTCGTCGTTCGACACCGGGCACAGCACCGTGGGCGGGAACCAGTAGCCGGGGCCCTCGGGCGCGCTGCCGCGGATCGCGATCGGTGCCTCGCCGTCGGCGTAGGAGGCGACCGTCTCGCGCTGCTGGGCCGAGATGAGCGGACCCATCTGCGTGTTGGGGTCGAGCGGGTCGCCCACGCGCAGAGCCTCGACCGCCTCCTCGAGCGCGTCCATGAAGCGGTCGAGCGCCGAGCGCTCCACGAGGATGCGCGAGCGCGCGCAGCAGTCCTGGCCGGCGTTGCCGAACACCGCGCCCGGCGCCGACGCCGCGGCCTTGTCGAGGTCCGCGTCCGCGAACACGATGTTCGCCGACTTGCCGCCGAGCTCGAGCGTGACGCGCTTGATCGACTCCGACGCGAGCGCGCCGATGCGGCGGCCCACCTCCGTCGATCCGGTGAACGCGATCTTCGCCACGTCCGGGTGCTGCACCATCCGCTCGCCCACCACGCGCCCGGGGCCGACCACCACGTTCAGCACGCCCTCGGGAATGCCCGCCTCGAGCGCGATCTTCTCGAGCTCGAGCGCGGTGAGTGGCGTGAGTTCGGCAGGCTTCAGCACGATCGTGTTCCCGGCGGCGAGCGACGGGCCGAGCTTCCAGGACGCGATCGCGATCGGGAA
>DASXCV010000396.1:0-3481 GCA_036491015.1 Thermoleophilaceae bacterium
CCCGCGGGGAAGGCCACCTCGACGCCGCGGTAGTTCTGCCGGACGAACCCCTGGCTTCGGAGGCCCTGCACGGCGGCCGGCACGATCGCGACCGCCACCCCCAGGGAAACCAGGAACGGCAATGACTGCACCAACCGACCCTAGCGCCCCGTCCGGACGCGCCATACCGGCGCCGGGCGGCGTCCTCGTGTCTCGACATGCCTTGCATGTCTTCGACCCTGCGTCCTTGCCCGGCTTGGTATGGACGCGCCCGGACGCTCCGCTCAGCCCGAGCCGACGGGGAGTTTCGGCAGCGGGGTCGCGCCGCCGCGGTTGCCGTAGTTGCCCTTCTCGCCGACGAGCGCGTACACGAGAGCGATCTGGCCGCCCGGGAGGTCGACGCTGTCGACCGTCGACATCTTGTTGTCCTTGTACCAGCTCACCTGGTCCGGGTTGGTGGCCTGCTCCTCCACGCCGACGGTCGGCAGGCCCGGCTGGCTCACACCGTCGGCGAGCCCGTTCTCGAACGCCTCCCGGAGCGCCTTGTCCTGGTCGCTCTCCTGGTCGGGCGGCGGCGAGCGGTAGAAGACGACGGCGTTCGCGCCGCGGTAGTTGCCACGCATCGTGTCCGTGAGCGCGCGGTGCATGCGGATCGCGACGCCCGAGCCGTTCGTGATCGAGCGCGCCACCCGCCGCGCGAAGCCCTGGACCACCTCCGGATCCTTGCCGCGCACCCCGGCGGCCTTCTCGATCGAGTCGAGCTGGGAGGGCACGTCGAAGGTCGAGACCGAGTCCACCGACCCGCCGGCGGTCTCCACCGTCTGCCGCACCTCGCTCTCGATGCTGCTCGGCAGCGAGCCGGTGGCCACGATCGCCACCCGCTGACCGGCCAGCTCGCCCTGGACGAGCATCGGCAGCGCGCTCGAGATGATCTTGTCGCGCTGGCTGAGCTGACCCTGGGCCTGGCTGGCCGCGCTGCGCGCGTTCAGGACATCGGTGTGGAGCGACGAGCGCAGGCCCTTGTCAGCGTCGGACACGAGCGAGTTGCCGATCGTCGCGCCGAGCAGAATCCCGATCGCGAGCGCGAGAAATACGGCCACGAGCGACAGCGCGTGGTAGCGAAAGTCGAACATCCGTTACTTCAAGCCAAGCAGGATCTGCAGCTTGAGCCACAGGAGGTCGAAGAGCGGGCCGAGGTTGCGCGAGAACGCGATGATCACGACGAGGGCGACGAGCGCGGCGGCGATGAGCACGAGCAGCGGGCCGCGGCCGGCGGACGGGCGGTAGAGGCGGCTCACGCCCTTGGCATCCACGAGGATCTCGCCGATCCGCAGCCGGGTGAGGAAGGTCGACGACATGCCCGAGCGGTTCTTCTCGAGGAACTCGACGAGGTTGAAGTGGGAGCCGACCGCCACGATCAGGTTCGCCCCCTTCTCCGCCGCCACGAGCATCGCCACGTCCTCGCTCGTGGCGGGCGCGGGCACGAGCTTGTAGCTGAGCCCGAGCGCGTCGAGCCGCTCGCGACCGGGCGCCCGCCCGTCCGGGTAGGCGTGCACCACGAGCTCGGCGCCACACTTGAGCGCGGCGTCCGTGGCGGAGTCCATGTCCCCGACGATCATGTCCGGCTTGAAGCCCGCCTCGAGGATCGCGTCCGCCCCGCCGTCGACCGCCACCAGCACGGGCCGCACGTCGCGCACGTAGGGGCGCAGGATCCGCAGGTCCTTCTGGTGGTCGACGCCGCGCACCACCACGAGCGCCGGGCGGTCGCGGAAGCGCGTCTCGAAGTCCGGCAGCTCGATCCGGCCCGCGAGCAGGTCGCGCTCCTCGCGGATGTGGTCCATCGTGTTGGCGGCGAAGGTCTCGATCGCCTCGCCGATCAGCCGACGCGCCTGCTCGTGGATGCGCCGGACCGTCTCGAGATCCTGGACGTCGCCCTCGGCGAGCACGTCGCCGCCTCGCAGCACGGTGTCACCGACCACGCGGATGCGCTCGCCGTCCTTGAGCTCGTCGAACAGCGGCGCGCCCGGCACGTCCAGCAGATGGATGCCCGCCTCGGCCAGCGTCAGCGGACCGCTGTTGGGAAAGTTGCCCGAGGACGAGTGGGCGACGTTCACCACGCAGCGAACCCCGCACTCCACGAGGTCGTCGGCGGATACGCGATCGATGTCCTCGTGGTCGACGATGGCGATGTCGCCCGCCTCGAGCCGCTTGACGAGCCGCTTCGTGCGCTTGCCGAGCTTCGCCGGCCCCTCGAATTCGGGCAGCCGACCGTTGCGCCCATTCGCGGACGCGCGCGGAGCGCCGGTTCGCGGCGCACGTCGTGTGATCCGTGGGGCGGCCATATAAGGGCTGGGCGCGGCGTCAGCCGCGTGCCAGTCTACGCGGGATTCAGCGACCGCGGAGTCGGGTGTACCCGCTCTTATGCCGCCGCAAGCAGCTCTTTCGCGTGCCGCCGCGCACCCGTATCCGAGCTATCTGCTCCGAGCATGCGGCAGAGCTCCTCGACCACGCCCTTGGCGTCGAGCTGCGCGACCCTCGCCGTGGCGACCTCGCCCGACTGCTCCTTGTCGATCGAGAAATGCCGCCCAGCGAGCGATGCGATCTGAGGCAGATGCGTGATGCAGAGGAGCTGGCCGCCCTCCGCCAGCGCCCGCAGCTTCTCCCCCACCACGCGCGCGGTCTGACCTCCGATGCCGGCGTCCACCTCGTCGAACACCAGCGTGCGGCCCGCCCCGCCGCCGCTCGCGACGGTCATCAGGGCAAGCATCACGCGCGAGCTCTCGCCGCCCGACGCCGTCTCCCGCAGCGGCTGCGGCGCGACACCGGCGTTCGGGGAGATCAGGAACTCCACACGCTCGTCGCCCGTTCGGGTGCGTGACTCGCGCGGCTCGATCTTCACCTCGAAGCTCGAGCCCTCCATCGCGAGATCCGCCAGCTCGCGCAGCACGGCCTTGGCGAGCTTGGGCGCCGCCTTGCGCCGCGCGGCGCCGAGTGCGGTCGCGCGCTCGTCGGCGTCCGCCCGCGCCTGCGCCAGCTCTCCGTCGAGCGCCTCGAGCGCGGCGCCGGTGTCCTCGAGCAGCGCCAGCTCCGCGCGGCAGCGCTCCGCGTGCTCGAGCACGCGGGCCAGGCTCCCGCCGTGCTTGCGCTCGAGCCGGTCGTAGAGGTCGAGCCGCTCCTCGACCTGCTCGAGCCGGCCGGGCTCCGCCTCGAGCCCGCCCTCGTAGCGCCGCAATTCCGCGCCGAGATCCTCGGTCTCGATCCGCAGCTCGCGCAGTCGCGCGGCCAGCGTGTCGAGCTCCGGGTCGGCGCCGGCGACCGCCTCGCACAGCCGCTCCGCGTCGGCAAGCAGCAACCCGACGCCCGCCTCGCCGCCCTCCGGCGCGATCGCCTCCGCACCGCCGCCCGCGGCGGAGCGCAGCCCGTCGAGCGCCCGCAGCCGCTCGCGCTCGCCCAGCAGCCCTTCCTCCTCGCCCTCCTCGGGCGCGAGCGACTCGATCTCCGC
>DASXCV010000397.1:0-26558 GCA_036491015.1 Thermoleophilaceae bacterium
GCAGACGAGCGAGATCGAGGCGGCGAGCGCGAGTCGGCGGGTCATCGGGGGGCCTCCCGGAGTTGCGAAAGTGGCTTCGAGCCGACCCTACACCCGCGCCAGGCGGCTTCGCTAGAGGCTTACTGCGCGTCCGGTGTGGAAGTCGGCGAGACCGATGATCTCGTCGATCAGCGCCAGCGGCACGGGCGCGTTGGTGGTGAGCACCATCACGGCATCGTCCGCGCCCTCCTGAGCCCCGACGGCAGCGGAGTGGATGTTCACGCCGTGGCGCCCGAACACGTCACCCACGCGGCCGATCATGCCCGGCTGATCGCGGTAGCGGAAGAACGCCAGGTGGTCTGCCAGCTCCATGTTGAAGCTCTGCCCGTACACCGACACGAGGTGCGGCACCTGCTTCGGCCCGAAGCCCGTGCCCGCCACCTCGATCGAGCCCGAGTCGGACACGATCTCGACGCGCACCAGCTCGGTGAAGTTGTCGGACTCCGGCTCCCTTTGCTCGGCCACCGCGATCCCGCGCTCCTCGGCGAGCGTGTGCGCGTTTACGAAGTTCACCGGCTCCTCGGTGTGGCCCGACAGCACGCCGTTCAGCACCGAGATCGTGAGCAGGCGCGTGTCGAACTCGGAGAGCCGCCCCTCGTAGCGGATCTGGATGCGCTCGACGGACGACGCCTCGCCAAGCGCGATCGCGAGCCGCCCGAGCCTCGTGCAGAGCGGCATGAGCGGCCCGAGCTGCTCCATGTCCTCCGGGCTCAGCCGCGGGATGTTGACCGCGTTCGTGACCAGTCCGCCCTCGAGCGCGGCGGCCACCTGCTCCGCCGTGATCACGCCCGCGCGGTCCTGAGCCTCGGCGGTGGACGCGCCCAGGTGCGGCGTGACGATCACGCCCTCCATCCCGAACAGCGGGTGCTCGGTGATCGGCTCCTGCGGGAACACGTCGAGCGCCGCGCCGCCGACCTTGCCCGACTCGAGCGCCCGCTGGAGCGCCTCGTGGTCGATCAGCTCGCCGCGCGCGACGTTGATGATCTTCACTCCGTCGCGCATCTTCGCGAAGGCGTCGTCGTTCAGCCAGCCGGCGGTGTCGGGGGTCTTCGGCAGGTGCAGCGTGATGATGTCGGCCGCGGCGTAGACGTCGTCGGAGGTCTCGGCCTTCTCCACGCCGAGCTCGCGGTAGCGCTCGGCCGACACGAACGGGTCGAACGCGATCACGTGCATCCCGAACGACTTCGCGCGCTCGGCCACGTAGGTGCCGATGCGGCCGAAGCCGAGGATGCCGAGGGTCTTCTCGTAGACCTCCATGCCGCCGAACTTGGAGCGCTCCCACTTGCCGGCGGTGAGCGACGCGTGCGCCTGCGGGATGTTGCGGCAGACCGCGAGCAGCAGCGCCAGGGTGTGCTCGGCGGCCGCGATCGTGTTGGCCTCGGGCGCGTTGGCCACGATGATGCCGCGCTTGGTGGCGGCCGGCACGTCGACGTTGTCCACGCCCACGCCCGCGCGTCCGATCACCTTCAGCCGCGACCCCTTCTCGATCAGCTCGGCGCCCATCTTCGTGGCGGAGCGGATCAGGATCGCGTCGTAGTCGCCGATGCGCTCGGCGAGCTCCGCGTCCTCCCAGTCGGTGCCGACGTCCACGTCGAACTTCGCGCGCAGGAGGTCCACGCCCGAGTCGGCGATCTTCTCCTTTACGAGGACCCGGAAGCCGTTGTCGTTCACGCCGGGGTGGCGGCCGGTACGCCCGCCTCTAGAAACACGCGCTGCGCGGCGGCAACGCCCGCGCCGAGCTCGGTGTCGTGCCCCAGCTCGCTGAGCGCCATCTCGAGGGCGCCGATGGCCGTGAGGATGTCGAAGGCGCCGAAGTAGCCGCAGTGCGCGATGCGCACGATCTTGCCCTTGAGCTGGTTCTGGCCGCCCGCGATCGTGATCCGGTAGCGGTCGCGCATGACCTTCGGGATCTTGCCGCCGTCGACGCCGTCGGGAACCTTGATCGCCGTGACCACGTTGGCGTGCTCGTCCTCCGGCCCGAAGATCTCGAGGTCGAGCGCCTTCGCGGCCTCCCGCGTGGCGCGGCCGAGCAGCGCGTGGCGCTCGAACACGTTCTCGAGCCCCTCGGTCTCGAGGATCATCTCGAGCGCGACGTCGAGCGCCATGAACAGCCCGACGGCCGGTGTGAACGGGCTGTCCGGCGGGTCCTTGCGCTGGCCCTTTGCGGTCTTCTCCCAGTCGAAGTAGTAGCGGCGGCCGGGCGACTCGGACGCGCGCTTGAGCGCCGCCTCGTTGACGCTCGCGAACGCGAGGCCCGGCGGGCACATGAGCGCCTTCTGCGAGCCGGCGACCACGACGTCGACGTTCCACTCGTCCTGGTTGACGGGGATCGCGCCGAGCGCGGACACCGCGTCGACCGCGATCAGCGTGCCGTGCCTGTGCGCCACCTCGGCGAGACCCTGGATGTCGTTGACCACCCCGGTGGAGGTCTCGGACAGCGTGAGGAAGACGACCTCGGCGGGCGTCTCGCCGAGCACGCGGTCGAGCTCGGCCGGCTCGATCCTCGTGCCCCACTCCACCTGGTGGTGGATGGTCTCGGCGCCGAAGGCGTCGCACAGCTCCGCCCAGCGCTCGCCGAACTTGCCGCACGACACGGCAAGCGCGGGCTCGCCCGGGCGCACGAGGTTGGCCGCGGCCGACTCCATCGCGCCCGACCCCGACGACGCAAACGCGAGCACGTCGTTCTCGGTCTGGAAGACCTGCTTGATGCGCTCGAGGCAGCGCGAGTACACCTCCACGAAGGCGGGCGCGCGGTGGTAGAGCATCGGCTCCGCCATCACCTGCGAAACGGCCGGCGGCAGAGGCGTGGGCCCCGCCGTCATCAAATAGTCCTTGACGTAAGGCTCGGTCATGAAGGGCCGCCCAAGATAGCGAAGGGATCAGTCGGGGACGGAGGGTCTCGGGTGTCAGGTGTCGGGTGTCGGGTCCTACTTCCGACACCCGAGACCCTGCACCCGGCACCTCACCAGTCTTGATTGATCCACGGCATGTGGCTGCGCAGCTCCTTGCCTTCGCGCTCCACCTGGTGGTTCTGCTCCTCCTCGCGCATGCGCTGGAAGTTCTCCTGGCCGGCCTTGTTCTCGGCGATCCACTCGCGGGCGAAGTCGCCGGACTGGATCTCGGCCAGGATCTGCTTCATCGCGGCGCGAGTGTGGTCGTCCACCACGCGCTTGCCGCGGGTGAGGTCACCGTACTCGGCGGTGTTGGAGATCGAGTAGCGCATCCCGGTGATGCCCTTCTCGTACATCAGGTCCACGATCAGCTTGAGCTCGTGGAGGCACTCGAAGTAGGCGAGACGCGGGTCGTAGCCGGCCTCGACGAGCGTCTCGTAGCCCGCGCGCACGAGCTCCGACAGCCCCCCGCAGAGCACGGCCTGCTCGCCGAAGAGGTCGGTCTCGGTCTCGTCCTTGAAGGTCGTCTCGATCACGCCGGCGCGGGTGCAGCCGATGCCGCGCGCGTAGGCGAGCACGAGGTCGCGCGCGTTGCCTGTGGCGTCCTGGTGGATCGCGGCGAGGCCGGGCACGCCGTTGCCCTCGACGAACTGGCGGCGGACCAGGTGGCCGGGGCCCTTGGGTGCGACCATGCCCACGTCCACCTCGGGGCCCGGCTCGATCTGCTTGAAGTGGATCGAGAAGCCGTGGGCGAACATCAACAGGTTGCCGGGCGCGATCCCGTCCTGGATGTCCGATTGCCAGACCTCCGCCTGCTTCTCGTCGGGCAGCAGGATCATCACCACGTCGCCCTCACTGGCGGCGTCGGCGAGCGAGAGCACCTCGAGCCCGTCGTCGCGCGCCTTGGGCGCCGAGGCGGAGTCGCCGCGCAGCCCGACGACCACCTTCACGCCGGAGTCCTTGAGGTTGAGCGCGTGCGCGTGTCCCTGCGAGCCGTAGCCGAGGATGGCGACGGTCTTGCCGTCCAGCTTGGAGAGGTCTGCATCGTTGTCGTAGATCACGGCGCAGGACTCTAGCCACCTCACGAAAGCGGCCGCCGGGACGTTCTGCGTACGACACCGACGACGCGAACCGCTTTAGCTTGTTTGGTGGTTACGTAACTGCTATACTCGTGACGGTGGTTACAGCGGAAGGAGCGAGAGAGATGAACCCGTTTTTCAGCAGGGAATTGGCTCAGGAGCACATCGGAGACCTCCGTCGCCAGGCTCGCGCCAGCCGGGTCCCCGCGGACTGGGTCGAGGACGATGACGGCCTCACGGTCCGCGCCGCAAGTGGCGCGGACGGTGAGGCTGTTCGCCTTCTGGCCGCGCTCGAGGGTGTGACCATGCCGCGCGGGCAGCTGCTGGTGGCGCAGGTGGGCCACGAGGTCGTCGCGGCGCTGCCGCTCGACGGTGGCCGGCCGCTCGCCGACCCCTTCCGCCCCAGCGCCCAGTACGTGGAGCTGCTGAAGGTGCGCGCACGGCAGTTGCGTGACCAGAATCACACGCCGCCCCGCGGCGCGCTCATTCTCCGCATCCGGGGCGTACTCCGCGCCGCATAAGCCGCACCGCTCGCTGACACCTAAGCGGTAAAAATTGACCGGCCGGGGCAGGCTTTCGTGTCCGGGCGCGTCTCTCCCGGAGATGCACTCGCACTCGACACGGAAGGACCTGGCCCCCATGAAACTCGAAATGCCACGCGCTGTCGTGGATTTATGCCACTCGCCCGCGGAGTACCGACTGCGGCGGCGAGAGCCAGGCGCCTGCTCCTAGCGGCTGCCTGAGCGCCCGCCAGCGATGGCGGCGCGGCATCCCGTTCGGGCGGGTTCATTTGACCCGCCCGAGTCCCCGCCGCGCCGCCTCGCCGGCTGGCGTCCCTCGGCTAAGGCATTCCTCACGCGCCGAGGGGAAGCGACCGGGTTCCACCCGCGTCTTCACCTAAGACCCACATCCTCAACGCGAAAGGATCGACCCCATGAGGACCCGAGCACGCAGGGCGGGCGCAAGCCTGCTCGCGTTTGCGGCCCTGCTTGGCGGCGCCACGGTTGGCGTCGCGCAGGCCACGGACGGCGGCCATGCCCATTCGGCCGCTCACCACAAGAAGCACCACAAGAAGAAGCACCACTCGAAGATCCCGCAGCACAACGGCGGCGATCACGACTCCGACAACAACGGCGGCCCGAGTGACGGCGACGGCAACATCTAGCCGCCGGCACCTCGGACTCCTGGGCCTGGCGCTCGTCGCGGCACTCGCAATCGCGGGCTGCGGCGGCGGCGCCGGGTCCGGCTCCACCGGCACGGGCGGCGCGGCAGTTCGATCGGCCGGTCCATTCGCCTGGCTGAGCCCCGCCGCGGCCCCCTCCGGGTGGACGATGGCCCGGCTCCCATCCGGGCGTGCGGCATTCGCCTACCCGCCCGGCTGGCGTGCCATCAAGACCGACCCCGGCACCTTCTCGGCCGCCCTGGTGGGCGCGCACGGGCTGATCCGCGGGTACCTGAACGCCACGCCCCGCCAGGGACAGGAGACGCTCGCCGACTGGGCGCACTTCCGGACGGCCCACAACCGCGACGAGGGCGACTTCAGGCTCGTGAGCGAGGCCGCGGCCACCGGACTGCACTTCAGGACCGGCAGCGGCTCGTGCGTGATCGACCGCTACACGACGGTGCGGGCGCACTACCGCGAGATCGCCTGCCTCGTGCGCGGCGCGCGCGCGAGCACGGTGATCGTCGGCGCGGCGCTCCCGGGCGACTGGGGGCGGCTCGCCCCACAGCTCGAGCGCTCGATCGCGAGCTTCTCTACCTGAGGAGCTCGCGGCGGAGCAGCTTGCCTGCCGCGTTGCGCGGCAGCGCGTCCACCACGTGGAGGACGCGCGGCACCTTGTAGCCCGCGAGCCGCTCGCGGCAGTGGGCTATGAGCGCCTGCTCGTCGAGCTCGCCGCCGTCGAGCACCACGTAGGCGGTCACGAGCTCGCCCCACTCCCGGTCGGGCGTGCCCGCCACCGCGGCCTCCACCACGGCCGGGTGCTCCTCGAGCGCGCGCTCCACCTCGGCGCAGGCCACGTTCTCACCACCGGTGACGATCACGTCCGTGAGCCGGCCCTCCACCCAGAGGAAGCCCTCGGTGTCGAGCCGGCCGCGGTCGCCGGTGTGCAGCCGGCCGTCGCCCGGGTCGAGCGCACCGGGCGACACCATCTCGCCGCGGACGAGAATCTCGCCCTCGTCCGAGATCGACAGCTCGACGCCCGGGAGCGGCCGCCCCGCCGACCCGGTCTTCTGCACCGCCTCGGAGGCGGTCAGCGTGGCGATCTGCGAGGAGGTCTGTGTCATCCCGTAGGTCTGGAGCACGGGCAGGCCGCGCTCGGTGGACCACTCGAGCAGGTCGCGCGGCACCGGGCCGCCGCCGAGCAGCACAGCTCGCAGCGCGGGCGCCGTTTCGAGACCGGCCTCCACGAGCCTGCGGAGCATCGTCGGCACAAGCGAGGCGACGGTGATCTCGCCGGCGCCGAGCGCGCGCGCCACGCGCCCCGCGTCGAAGCCCTCGTGCACGACGGCCGCGGTGCCGTAGATCGCCGAGCGCAGCAGGATCGCCAGGCCGCCGACGTGGAAGAGTGGGAGCACGCAGAGCCAGCGGTCCTCCGGGTCCACGCCGAGGTTCCAGGCGGAGGCGAGCGCGCTGGCCGTGTGGTTGCGGTGGGTGAGCGAGACGGCCGTCGGCGTGCCGGTGGTGCCCGATGTGTAGATCACGGAGTGCTCGGCGTCGGGCTCGACCCGCGTGCGCAGCTCGACATCCGCCTCGTCGCCCGCGAGCGGCTCCTCGACGCATAGCCGCGCGCCCGAGTCCTCGAGCTGCCAGCGCCGCTCGGCGCCGGTCAGCCGCGTGTTGAGCGGCACGAGCGAAGCCCCGATCAGCGGCAGCGCGTGCAGCAGCTCGGCGAACGCGAGGCCGGGCGGCAGCGTGGTGGCCACGCGCTCGCCCTCCCCCACGTCGAGGGTCGCCAGCCGCCGCGCGGTGCGCGCCGCGCCGGCCCCGAGCTCCGCGTAGCTGGTGGTTCCGGCGACGGTGATGAGCGCCGCCGCGGCGGGGTGCGACGCCACCCGTCGGGTAAGCCAATCGTCCAAGGGATTTATCGTAGGCGCGGACCAGCAAAGAGAAAGGCAGCGCGTGGCAGTGGAGCAACGGATCGAGCCGGCCCTGGAGTGGCAGCCGGCTGGCGAGTACACGGACATCAGGTACGACACCGCCGAGGGGATCGCGAAGATCACGATCGACCGCCCGGAGGTGCGCAACGCGTTCCGGCCGGAGACCGTGCGGGAGCTCGCGCACGCGTTCGAGCGGGCGCGCGACGACACCGAGGTGGGCGTGATCATCCTCACCGGCGAGGGACCCCTCGCGTTCTGCTCGGGCGGCGACCAGCGCGTGCGCGGCGACACCGGCTATGTGGGCGAGGGCGAGGGCGTCGGCCGCTTCGACGTGACCGACCTGCACGTGCAGATGCGCCGCCTGCCCAAGCCGATCGTGGCGATGGTGGCGGGCTATGCCGTCGGCGGCGGGCACGTGCTGCACGTGGTGTGCGACCTCACGATCGCGGCCGACAACGCGCGCTTCGGCCAGACCGGCCCGCGCGTGGGCTCCTTCGACGGTGGCTTCGGCGCCAGCCTGCTGGCCAAGCAGATCGGCCTGAAGAAGGCGAAGGAGATCTGGTTCCTCTGCCGTCAGTACGACGCCCAGCAGGCGCTCGACATGGGCCTCGTGAACACGGTCGTGCCGGTCGAGAAGCTCGAGGAGGAGACGGTCGCCTGGTGCCGCGAGATGCTCGCGCTCTCGCCGTTCGCGCTGCGCCTCCTGAAGGCGAGCTTCAACGCCTCCGAGGACGGCCTCGCGGGCATCCAGCAGCTTGCGCACGACACCAACCTGCTCTTCTACGCGAGCGAGGAAGCGCGCGAGGGACGCACCGCGTACATGGAGAAGCGCAAGCCCGACTACGGAAGGTTCCCCAAACGCCCGTGACCGCCGGCCGCGCAGTCGCAGCTCCCGCAGGCGCGCTGCGGCTCTGGATCACCGCGGCTCGACCGCGCACGCTGCCGGCCGCCGTAGCGCCCGTGTTCGTGGGCACCGCGCTCGCGGGCACCGAGGACGTGTTCCACCCGCTCGCGTTCGTGTGCGCGCTGATCGGCAGCGTGTTCATCCAGATCGGAACGAATCTCTCGAACGACTACTCGGACGCGCGCCGCGGAGCGGACACCGACGACCGCCTCGGCCCCGTGCGCGTGACCGCCGGCGGGCTGATGCCGCCCAAGCAGGTGCTCGTGGGCACCTACGTGGCGTTCGGGATCGCGGTGGGCGCCGGCGCGTACCTGATCGCGATCGCGGGCTGGCAGCTGCTCGTGGTGGGCGCGGCGTCGATCCTCGCCGGGGTGCTCTACACAGGCGGACCGCGCCCTTACGGCTACGAGGGTCTCGGCGAGCTGTTCGTGTTCCTCTTCTTCGGCGTCGTGGCCGTGGTGGGCTCCTACTACGTGCAGATCCAGAACCTCGAGTGGATCGCCTTCGCGCTATCGGTGCCGGTCGGCCTGCTCGTGTCCGCGATCCTGGTGGTGAACAACATCCGCGACATCGACACCGACCGCCGCGCGGGCAAGCGCACGCTGGCGGTGCGGCTCGGCCGCGAGCGCACGCGGATCCTGTTCATGGCGATGGTGGGCGTCGCGTTCGTCGTGCCCGTGGTGGTGTGGCTGGCCGGCGGCCTTAGCGCCTGGCTCCTGCTCACCCTGGCGGCGCTGCCGCTCGTGCCCCCGCTCGTGCGAACCGTGAACACGCGCTCCGACGGACCAGCCCTCAACCGCGCCCTCGCCGACACCGGGCGGCTCGTGGCGGTGTTCTCGCTGCTGCTCGCCGCCGGCGAGCTGTTGTCGTGAAGCGCAGCCTGCTGCGGCTGTCGCTGCCCTTCCGCGAGCCCTACACCACCTCCGCGGGGGTGGTGACCGAGCGCGAGCTGCTGCTCCTGCGGGTGGAGAGCGCGGACGGGCACGTGGGCTACGGCGAGGCCGCGCCGTTCGAGCCCTACGACGGCATCCCGCTCGAGCGGGCGATCGCCACCCTCACGCGCCGGTCGCGTGGCCGCCGTCCGCCCCAGGCGCGCGCGGCGGTGGAGATGGCGCGGCTCGACCTCGACGCACGCCGCGACGGCCGTGCGGTGGGCGACCTGGGCGCCGACGCGATCCCCGTGAACCGCACGCTCAGCGCCGGGCCGCCCGACGAGGCCGCGGCGCGGGCGGCGGAGGGCGTGCAGCAGGGCTACTCGTGCTTCAAGCTCAAGGTCGGGCTGCCGGACGACGAGGAGCGCGTGGGCGCGGTGCGCGAGGCGCTCGGCTCCTGGCCCGCGCTGCGGATCGACGCCAACGGCGCCTGGTCGGCGGACGAGGCGATCGCCCAGATCCGCAAGCTCGAGCGCTTCGACCTCCAGTTCGTGGAGCAGCCCTGCCGCACGCTCGAGGAGCTCGCGGAGGTGCGCGCGCGTGTGTCCGCCCCGATCTGCGCCGACGAGTCCGTGGCCAGTGCCGAGGACGTGAGGCGCGCATCCGAGCTCGGCGCCTGCGACGTGGTGAACGTCAAGCTCGCCCCGAGCGGCGGCTTCGAGTCCGCCCGCGAGGCGCTGCGCACCGCGGCCGAGCTGGGCATCGCGCCGTTCCTCTCGAGCACGCTCGACGGGCCATGGGGAATCGCCGCGGCCCTCCAGCTCGCCGCGGGCGAGCGGCTGTCGCTGGCCTGCGGGCTCGCCACGCTCGAGCTGTTCGACGCCGAGCTGGCGCAGGCGGTTGCACCGCCGAGGGGCGGCCTACTCGCGGTGCCGCCGGGGCCGGGCCTGGGCGTCGAGCCGAGCGGCTCAGCGCTTGGCGAAGTGCTCGTCGAGGAAGTCGAGTAGGACGGTCGCGAACTCGCCGGGGCGCTCGAGCTGCGCCGCGTGCCCGGCGCCGGCGATCAGGCGCGCGCGGCCGTGCTTCACGCGCTCGGCGATCCGGTAGGAGGCGTCCGCGTACTTCGAGTCGAGCTCGCCCGCCACGGCAAGCACCGGGCAGTCGATCGACTCGAGCTCGTGCCACACCGGCTCGAACATCCCCTGGCCGGCGCTGCGCAGGAGCTGGGCGAGCCGTGCGGGCTGGTGCGAGAGCCGCCCCTCTCGCTGGGCGCTCACGAGCTCCGGTGGCTGACTGGCGAACACCGGCTGCGCCTCCCAGCGCTCGGCGAACTCCTCGATCGTGTGCCGCTCGATCCAGTCGGCCAGCTCCTCGTCGTCGGTGCGGCGCTCGGCGCGCGCGTCCGCGTCCTCGATTCCGGCACTCGTCCCCACGAGCACGAGGGCGCCGAATTTCCCCGGTCGCCGCAGCGCCGCCTTCAGCGCCAGCCGCCCGCCCATCGAGTAACCGACCACCACATCGCCGTCATCCACCCGGTCCGCGATCTCCCGCAGCCGCCCGTCGAAGCTCCAGGTGGCGAACTCGATGGGCAGGCTCCGGTACTTTTGCGCGACCTGGTCCGCCACGGAAGCCCACGCATCAGCGCGCTGGGCGAAGCCCGGTAGGAAGGCGACGAGCGGGTCCACCCTCCCCATGATGCCGATCAACAGCACCTACGCCCCGATCCTGGCGTTTGTCGACGAGCTGGCCCGCTGCGGGCTGCGCCACGTGGTCACCTGCCCGGGCTCGCGCAACGCGCCGTTGATCCTCGCGCTCACGGCCGACAAGCGGCTCGAGTGCGTATCCGTGATCGACGAGCGCTCCGCGGGCTTCGTCGCGCTCGGGATCGCGAAGGCGGGCGGCCGCCCGGTGGCGGTCACTTGCACCTCCGGCACCGCGGCGGCGAACCTGATGCCGGCGGTGGTCGAGGCGCGCGAGGCGTCCGTGCCTTTGCTGCTGCTCACCGCTGACCGGCCGCCCGAGCTGCGCGACGTGGGCGCCGGCCAGTCGATCGACCAGCTCAAGCTCTACGGCTCGACAGTCAAGTGGTTCTGCGAGGTGGGTAACCAGGCGCCCGGGCGCGACGCCGCCGTGCACCTGCGCTCGCTCGCGTGCCGCGCCTGGTTCACGTCCGAGGACGGCCGTCCGGGACCGGTGCACCTCAACTTCCCGCTGCGCGAGCCGCTCGCGCCGGTGGAGGAGCCGGACCTCGACCCCGCCGACTGGGAGGGCCGCGAAGACGGTCGTCCGTGGGTGACCGTGTCGGACGCGCCGCGCGACGCCACGCCCACGATCATCGAGCTGCTCGAACGCGACGTGGGCGAGGCGGGCCGGGGTGCGATCGTGGCCGGCTCGACCCGCTATGACGTGGCCCACGCCGCCGCCCGCCTGGCCGCCGCCACCGGCTGGCCGCTGCTCGCCGAGCCCACCTCGGGCGTGCGCTGCGGCCCGCACGACCGCTCGCACGTGATCGCCCACTACGACGTATTGCTGCGCAGCGAGCAGTTCGCCGAGAACCACCGGCCGGACCTCGTGATCCGGATCGGCGACACGCCGGCCTCGAAGCCGCTGCGCATGTGGCTCGGCGGCTCGAGGCAGATAGTCATCGACCCGGACTCGGCCTGGCACGAGCCCACCCGCGAGGCCGAGCGGATCGTTACCACCGCGCCCGACTCCACCTGCGAGATGCTCGCGGCCGCTCTCGAGGAGTCGCTGCCGCCGTCGCCGACCGACTGGGCCGCGTCGTGGCGGATGGCCGACGCGCTCGTGCCCGAGGCGCTCACCGCCACTCCGGATCCGAGCGAGCCGCGCGCCTACGCCGCGCTGTCCGAGGTGCTGGGCAATGGCGAGCTCCTGTGGGTGGCGTCGTCGATGGCGATCCGCGACGTGGAGAGCTTCTTCCCGCAGACAGGCAGCGAGCTGCGTTTCCTCGCCAACCGCGGGGCGAACGGCATCGACGGCACCGTCTCCTCCGCGCTCGGGGCATCGATCGCCGCCGGGCGGCGCGCGTTCCTGCTCACGGGCGAGCTGGCGCTGCTGCACGACGTCGGCGGCCTGCTCGCGTTCAGGCGCCGGCGCGCGGAGCTCACGATCCTGTGCGTGAACAACGGCGGCGGCGGCATCTTCGACTTCCTGCCGGTGTCCGAGTACGCCGAGGGAGCGCTCTACCTCGAGCACGTGGTCACGCCGAGCGGCGTCAACCTCGAGGCGCTGGCCGACCTCGCCGGCCTCCCCCACACGCTCGCGCGGTCCACCGACGACATCCGCGCCGCCGCGGGCGAGCCTGGCCTGATCGAGGTGCGCACGGACCGCGACGCGAACGTGCGCATCCACCGCGACCTCTTCGAAGCCGTGGACGCCGCGCTGGTCGCGGCCTAGAAGCCCGCTACGGCAGGCGCTTGGTCTCGCAGCCGACGAGCACGTCGGAGCGGTCGGCGAGCACGTCGTCCTTGCCGGAGCCGCAGTTCACGAAGTCCTTGCGGCCGTCGCGGACGTTGATCTTGTCGTTGCCGCTGCCGGCGTTGATGTGATCGGTGCCGCTGCCGCCGTTCACCACGTCGTTGCCGGGGCCGGAGTTGATCGTGTCGTTGCCCGAGTTGCCGACGTCGAAGTCGTTGCCGGCGCCCGAGCTGATGCGATCGTTGCCCGCGCCGCCGACGATGTGGTCCTTGCCCGAGCCGCCCGTGAGGCGGTCGTTGCCGTTGTCGCCGAACAGGCTGTTCGTGCCGATGCCGCCGACGATCGCGTCGCTGCCGTCGTTGCCGTGGATCGAGTCGTTGCCGGAGCCGCCGTCGAGCTTGTCGTTGCCCTCGTTGCCGCTCAGGTTGTCGTTGCCCGAGTCACCGGTCAGCCGATCGTTGCCGGTCCCGCCGGTGAGCGTGTCGGGACCGGAGCCGCCGTCGAGCACGTCCGTGCCGTCGCCGCCGGACACGCGGTCGCGCCCGGCACCGCCGCTCAGGTTGTCGTCGCCGTTGCCGCCCGTGAGCGAGTCGTTGCCCGTGCCGCCGTCGGCCGTGTCGTTGCCGTCGAGCAGCGTGATCGTGTCGTTGCCCGCGTCGCCGGTCACCTTGTCCACCCCTGGGCCGCCGGCGAGGCTGTCGTTGCCGTCGCCGCCGTCCATGGTGTTGTTGCCGTTGCCGCCCGCCACGGTGTCGTCACCCGCGCCACCGCTCAAGTTGTCGTCGCCGTCGCCACCGTCCACGCGGTCGTTGCCGTCGCCACCGGTGATCGTGTCGTTGCCGATGTCGCCGGAGATGACGTCGTTGCCGGTGCCGCCGTCGGCCGTGTCATCGCCCTGGCCGAGCAGGATGTTGTCGTCGCCGTCGCCGCCGGACACGTGGTCGTTGCCGTTCAGGCCCGTGGGCGTGTCGTTCCCGGCGCCGCCGATGAGCGTGTCGTTGCCGTCGTCGCCGATCAGGTGGTCGTTGCCGTCGCCGCCGTTCAGCACGTCGTCGCCGCCGAGACCCTCCACGTCGTCGTTGCCGCCGAGCGCGTTGACGTTGTCCGGGCCCTCGGTGAGCTGGCAGGCCGGATCGTCGCCGTTCGTGAAGACGCCGCAGACCGGACGCCCGGCGCCGAACGCGCCCATGGCGAACGCCATCGCGAGGATCAGCACCGAAAGCGGCGCAAGGAGGACCAGAACCCGCCTCATCGGAGCCATCGTAACCCGATTCCGTGCGGAACCGCAATGGCCCCCTTGCCCGCGCCGGTCCGCGCAGGGACACTCCCCTTATGCACGAGGCATTCCAACAGGCAGGCCGCATCGACGATCCCGTGGGTCGGCTCGACTACTGGTACGAGCAGGTCTGGGCCGAGGACATCGACTACCGCGCCATCGAAGGCGCCCTCGACGACCGTGGTCCGATCATCGGCCGGGAGGCGATGCGCGAGTACGTGGCCGACTGGGTCGACACCCTCGATGAGTTCGACTTCAGGCCGGAAGAGATCATCGAGGCCGGTGACGGCATGTTCGTCGCGGTGATCCGCTTCGGCGGCAAGATCCGTGGCAGCGAGAACGTCGTGCAGCAGAAGATGTCGGTCGTATGGACCTTCCGCGACGGCAAGATGGTGCGCGGGCGCGAGTACAACACCCGCGCGGAGGCGCTGCGGGAGGCTGGGCTCGACGACTCAGGTGAGTAGCGGGAGGAGCGCCTGCAACTTGACCTCGGTCTCCGCCAGCTCCGCGGCGGGGTCCGAGTCGCGCACGATGCCGTTGCCCGCGTAGAGGTGCGCGACCTTGCCGCGCACGAGCGCGCAGCGGATCGCCACGAAGAACTCCCCGTCCTCGGACAGGTCGGTCCAGCCCACCGGGCCGGTGTACCAGCCGCGGTCGAGCCCCTCGAGCGCCGGGATCAGGCGGTAGGCGACGTCGCGCGGCTCGCCGCCCATCGCGGGAGTCGGATGGATCAGGCCGGCCAGCTCCACGCACGGCACCGGGTCGGCCAGCTGGGCCCTGATCGGCGTGGCCAGGTGCTGCACGTTCTGCACCTTTACGAGCACTGGCTGATCGGCGGCGGCCACCCAGACGCTCACGGGGCGCAGCACGCGCTCGATCCGGCGCGCGACGATCGCCTGCTCCTCCCGCTCCTTCGTGCCCTGAAGAAGCTGCTCGCCGAGCAGGTCGTCCACCGACGGGTCGGCGCTGCGGCGGGTGGTGCCGGCGAGCGCGACGGTCTGCGCGCGGGCGCCGTCGCGCCGCATCAGCAGCTCGGGGCTCGCGCCGATGAAGGACAGCTCCGGGGTGCCCACGAGGAAGCAGTAACAGGCGGGGAAGGACGCGCGCAGGGCGTCGTAAAGCGGCGCCGGGTCGATGTCGGTGGGAGCGTGCACGCGCACCTCGCGCGCGAGCACGACCTTCGTCAGCTCGCCCGCCTTGATGTGCTCGACGGCGCGGGCCACCGCGGACTCGTAGTGCTCGGGCGGCGCGGCGGCGGACACCCGCGCGCTCGTCACGGGATCGGGGTCGAGCAGCGGCATCGCTGCCGGCTCGAGGCTCGCCACTCGCGCGCGCAGGCGCTCCAGCACGGCGTCGGCCGACTCGTCGCCGTCGAGCACCGCGGTGACGCTCAGGCGCGCCTCGCCGGCCTTGCGCGCGAGCGAGAGCTCTGGCAGCACGAGCTGCCCGGGAGCGAGCGTGCCCCACTCAGGGGTGGCGCCGCCGCGGGGGGCGAACGCGAACCCGCCCACCCACACCGGGCCGCTGCCCGGCGGGTCGCCTTCGCCGCCGGCGGCCTCAGCGCCGCGCGCCAGCTCACGGCAGGCGTCGGCCGCCGCGCGGAAGCGCTCCGGCCCGCTCGCCTCCACGAGGGCGGCCTCGCCGAGCGTGGCGAGCGTGCTGTTGTCGCGCTCGGGCTGCTCCAGGCAGAAGAAGCGGTCGTCGGCCCGGCGCGCGGCGAGCACCGCCGCCGACAGGTCGAGGTCGGCGGGCACGCGCACCGTCACGCTCGCGATCACCCGCCTGCGCTCGCGCCGGGCACGCCCGAGGGCCGCCTCTACTCGCCGCTCGAGCTGCGCCCATGCGGAGTCGCCGAGCCGGAAGGGCCCGCTCTCCGCTTCGGTGCGAGTGGTCAAACCGCGCTCAGGTCGCGCTGCGCCCGCGGGACACCGCGATCTCGCCCGTGCGCACCATCTCGATCAGCCCGAACGGGCGGATGTTCCGCTCGAACGCCGCGATCTTCTCGTCCGGCCCGGTGATCTCCACGGTCACCGAGCGCTTGGAGACGTCCACCACGTTGCCGCGGAAGATCTCCGTGAACTCGAGGATCTCGCGCCGCGACTCGCTGTCCGCCGAGATCTTGAACAGCGCCAGCTCACGCGACACCGTGTCCTCGGGATCGAGGTCGCGGATCTTGATCACGTTCACGAGCTTGTGCAGCTGCTTCGTCACCTGGTCGATCGGGTGCAGCGCACCGTCGACGGTGAGGGTGAAGCGCGAGATCGACGGATCGTCCGTCGGGCCTACGGCCAATGAGTTGATATTGAAGCCGCGCCTCGCGAACAGCCCCGCGACGCGGGCGAGGACACCCGGCTTGTTCTCCGTGAGGATCGAGAGGACGTGCTTGCGGCCGGTGTGGATGCCGCCGCTCGCCTCGAGGTCCTCGAGGTTCAGGACTTCCTTCGTGCCTGGCTCACCCATCGCTCAGCCCACCATGTCCCGCGCGGCCTGGCCGGCGGGGATCATCGGGTAGCAGTTCTCTTCCTTCGTCACGTGGACGTCGAGCACCACAGGACCGTCGGTGTCGAGCGCGGTCTTCATCGCGTCGACGAGCTCGCCCTTGTCGGTCACGCGCATTCCGACGGCGCCAAACGCCTCGGCCAGCTTGACCCAGTCCGGGCTCGCCCCCATCTCGACGGACGAGTAGCGGCGGTCCCAGAACAGCTCCTGCCACTGGCGCACCATGCCGAGGTAGCCGTTGTTCATCAGGAACACCTTCACCGGGATCTGCTCGGTCACGCAGGTGGCGAGCTCCTGGCAGTTCATGATCAGCGAGCCGTCGCCCGCCAGGCACACCACCGCGTCGTCCGGGCGGGCCACCTTCGCCCCCATGGCGGACGGCAGGCCGAAGCCCATCGTGCCGAGGCCGCCGGAGTTGATCCAGCGCCGCCCCTCGGGGAACTTGTAGTACTGCGCGGCCCACATCTGATGCTGGCCGACGTCCGAGGTGATGACCGCCTCGCCACCCGTGACCTCGTAGATCGCCTCGACCATGCGCTGCGGCTTGATCTCCGAGTCCTCGCTGTCGTCATAGCGCAGCGGGTACTTCTCCTGCCAGCCCTGGATGCGCTGCCACCACGCCTCGAGGCGGCTGCCGTCGGCCTCGAGCGCACGATATTCGCGCGTGAGCTTGGGCAGCACCTTCCCCACGTCGCCCACGATCGGGATGTGAGCCGGCACGTTCTTCGAGATCTCGGCCGGATCCACGTCGATGTGGATGAACTTCGCGCGCGGGGCGAACTCGGAGAGCTTGCCCGTGATGCGGTCGTCGAAGCGAGCGCCGATCGCGCAGATCAGGTCCGCCTCGTCCATCGCGTAGTTGGCCGCGCGCAGGCCGTGCATGCCGAGCATCCCGAGCCACTGCTCGTGGGTGCCGGGGAAACCCCCGAGGCCCATGAGCGTGCACGTGACCGGGAAGCGGTCCGACGTGCAGAACTCGACCAGGTCCTTGCCGGCGTCCGCGTTCACCACGCCGCCGCCGGCATAGATCACCGGCCGCCGCGAATTGGCGAGCGCCTTCGCCGCCAGGCGGATCTGCTTGGCGTTCCCCTCGACGGTGGGCTGGTAGCCGGGCAGGCTGATCGAGTCGACGGGCTCGTACGGGATGTCGGCCCGCGACAGGTCCTGCGGCACGTCCACGAGCACCGGGCCGGGCCGCCCCGTGCGGGCGATGTGGAAGGCCTCGTGGATCGCCCGCGGGATCTCGCGCGGGTCCTGGATCAGGATCGAGTGCTTGACGATCGGCATCGTGATGCCGCTGATGTCGGCCTCCTGAAAGCCGTCGGTGCCGAGCAGCTCGGTGCGCACCTGCCCGGTGAGGAACACGGTGGGCACGCTGTCCATCATCGCGTCGGCGATCGGCGTGACGAGGTTGGTGGCGCCGGGGCCGGACGTGGCCAGCGCGACGCCCACGCGCCCGCTCGCCTTCGCGTAACCCTCGGCCGCGTGGCCGGCTCCCTGCTCGTGACGGCACTGGACGTGGCGAATGCCGGCGTCGTAGAGCGCGTCGTAGGTCGGAAGGTTCGCGCCACCTGGGATGCCGAATACCGTGTCGACACCCTCAGCCTTCAGGCATTCCATGATCGCCTCAACCGCTCGCATCGCGAACCTCCTTCCGAAAAGTGGTGATTTGGCCGGCTTTCCCGGCCGGGAAAGCGAGTCTACCAGCGGAATTCTGGCCCTCCGGGAGCGTCGTTGCGGGTTCTGAGAGACTCGCCCGCGGCATGAGCGACCAGCTCCACTTCGACGAACGGCAGTCGCGCGCGGTCGAGGAGACCTATGCGACGGCCGACATCGTGGAGCAGCGGCGGATCACGCTCGCGGCCTTGGCTCTGCGCGCGGGCGAGCGGGTGGTGGACATCGGCTGCGGGCCGGGGTACCTGGCGGCGGAGATGGCCGCTGTCGTGGGCGACTCCGGATTCGTGCTCGGAGTGGACCCGAGCGAGAGCATGCTGGCGCTCGCGGCCCGGCGTGCGACCGCCGGGATGGAGCTGGCGGAAGGGGGCGCGCTGTCGCTTCCCGCCGAGGACGAGAGCTTCGACGCCGCGATCGCCACCCAGGTCTACGAGTACGTGCCCGACATGGCGGCCGCCCTGGCCGAGGCCCGCCGGGTGCTGCGGCCGGACGGGCGGCTGCTCGTGCTCGACACCGACTGGGACTCGATCGTGTGGCGCTCGAGCGACGACGCGCGCATGGAGCGCGTGCTGCGCGCGTGGGAGGAGCACCTGGCGCACCCGCGGCTGCCGCGCGTGCTGCCGGAGCTGCTCGCCGGCGCGGGCTTCACGGTCGAGCGGCTGGACGTCGTGCCCGTGGTGAACGTCGGCTACCAGCGCGCCACCTACAGCGCGCAGGTGCTCGGCATGATCGCCGAGTTCGTGTCAGGCAGGCAGGGAATCGCCGCCGAGGAGGCCGAGGCTTGGAAGGCGGACCTGCGTGGCCTGGGCGACAACTACTTCTTCACCCTGAACCGCTACCTGTTCGTGGCGAAGCGCGATTGACGGCCGCGCCGCTCACCTCGGGTTGTCGATTGCAGGGTTTGGCGGCTCATAGGACCCAAATCCTGCAATCAACTCGATCACGCCTCGGATCGCCCCGGGCGTCAGCGCCCAGCCCTTGTTGCTGCAGTTCAAGCCGCAACCCCGCGCGGCCGGCGGAGAAGCTAGGGCCTGGCCGGCAGCGTCAGGTCTGGCGACCACTCGAGGTCGCGGCCGCACTTCATGCACACCTGGTCGTGGACCGCGACGCTCTGGCCGCACTCGGGGCAGTCGTGCTTCTCCACGTCCCTATCGCGCCTGTAGAGCGCGGCAGCCACGGTCCCGAACACCGGGAGCACGAAGCCGATCACGAACCACATCCAGAAGCTGTTGCCGCGGTACTTCGCCACGATGCCCGCGGACAGGCCCGTGAAGAAGATCGTCACGAGATAGGCCACGCCCCCGATTGTGGCACGGGACTATGAACTTCAGAGCACTCTGATGGCCCAGACGATCGCGGCGATGGCGACGACCACTACGACGATCCACGCCACGACAGCGACGACGCCGAGCACGAGCTTGAACAGGATCCAAGCTGCGACCAGAAGGACCAGCAGTGCAATTGCCTTGCGGCCGACATCACCGGCAGCTTCACGCATAAATCAAGAGTAGTTCGACCTGCGGACTCACAGAAGCTGCGGCGGGCGGGTCGGCACGTAGCGGTCGAGCCCGGGCAGCGGCACCGAGCACATGATCCAGCTCGGCCACCAGATCTCGAAGCCGAGCCCGCGCAGCCGTTTGAGCAGCCACCAGGCGATGGTGGTGCTGAACAGGCTCAGGTACTCGGGCTCCACCGTGGCCGCCACGCGGTCCAAGGCGGCCAGCACCACCGGCACGATGTCCGCGGCGGTGGCCCCCACGGCCGGGCCGATCTCCCCCTCGCCGCTCACCCAGCAGAGCGACGTGGCCTCGTGGCTGTCCGGGTCGATCGTGGCGAGGCAGGTGCGGTCGCGGCAGAGGAACTCGTGCAGCGCCGGGCGCTCGTGGCCAACCACCGGCGGCTCGAGCCGCTGCCACTCGGCCACCGCGCGGTCTGCCTTCAGCACATGCACGGCCGCCTCCACGCGCTCGGTCTCGTGGGAGCGGCGCTCGAGGTAGCGGTCGGTGCGCTGGCGGATGTGCCAGTGCCCGGCCACCGGCATCACGCCGAACTCCATGTAGAGCCCGAGGTCGGTGGGCTCTCCGGTGGCCACCACCACGCGCCCGAGCTCCGGCGTCGGATCGCCGGGCCAGCACTGCTCGAGCAGCGCGCGGCCGATGCCCTTCGCCTGGTGGTCGGGATCGACCATCAGCTCCGTGAGCTCCTCCATCGCCCCGAACTGGACCACGCGCGCGTAGGCAACGGGCTCGCCCGCGCGCTCGCAAATGCGGTAGCGCGCGTTCGGCTGCGCGCCGAGGAACTCGATCAGGCCCTTGTGCCGCCGCCAGCTCGCGCGCGTCTGGCCTGGGGTGGGCTGGCGGCCGGGCGGCAAGACGCCGCGCTTTACGGCGGCGTCGTAGATCGCGCGCTCGGACAGCGCGAAGGTGGCCTCGAGATCGGCCGTCGTGCCATCGCGGAAAGAGGCGTCTGGCGGCGCGGTGGTCAGTCCGACTCCCCCTCGTCGCCGCTCGGCACCGGGGTCTCGAGGTAGCCCTTCAGCGACGGCGGGTGGCCGAGCTGGCCGAGCTCTGCGTCAGTGCGTCCGAAGAACAGCCCGACCGTCCAGTCGACGATCAGCCGCACCCTCCGCCCCACGCCGGGCATCGCGAGCACGTGGTAGGTACGCGCCGCCCACCAGGCGGGGAAGCCGCGCAGTTTGACCCCGCGCATCACGGCCACCGCCTTGTGCCGGCCGAGGTCCGCGAACACGCCTTGTGTCTTGTAGCGGAACGGCTTCACCTGCCCGTTGCCGAGCACCGCGGCCACGTTGTCCGCCACGAGGCGGCCCTGGCGCAGCGCGTGCTGGGCCGTTGGCGGGCAGGCGCGCTCGCCGTTTGCGGCGGGGTCCGGCACCGCGGCGGCGTCGCCGATCGCCCACACGTTGTGGTGGCCGCGCACCCGCATCGTCTCGTCCACGTCGATGCGCCCGGCGTCGGTGAGCGGCAGGCCCAGCTCGCGCACCACCGGCGCCGGCTTGACGCCCGCGGTCCAGCACACGAGCCGGCACGGAACCCGCTCGCCGCTCGACAGCGTGACCGCGTCCTGCTCCACCTCGTCCACGCGCGTGCTCGTCCTGATGTCGAGGCCGCGGCCGCGCAGCTCGCGGGCGGCGAAGTCCGCCAGGCTCACCGGCGTCTCCTGCATCACGCGGTCGAGTGCCTCCACCAGGATCCAGCGGGTGCCGTGGGCGCGGCAGCGCGGGTACCGATCCATCATGTCGACCACGTAGTCCTGCAACTCGGCTATGCCCTCGAGCCCCGCGTATCCGGCTCCTACGAACACGAACGTGAGGTAGGCGCTGCGCTCGTCCGGGTCCTCGAGCGTCTCGGCGATCTCGAGGTTGAGCAGCGCGCGGTTGCGCAGCGCTACCGCCTCGGAGATCGTCTTGAAGCCGAGCCCGTGCTCGGCGAGGCCGGGAATCGGCAGCACTCGCGACACCGAGCCGAGCGCCACGACCAGCTGGTCGTACTCGACCGTCTCCTCGCGGCCGTCGATCGTGCGCACGTGCAGCTCGTTCGCGTCGGGGTCGCCGCCGGTCACGTGCGCGAGGTGGATCTCCGTGTTCTTCAGCTCCTCCCGCAGCGGCACCACCACGTGGCGCGGCTCGAGCGTGCCGGCAGCGGCGCCGGGCAACAGCGGCGTGTAGAGCATGAAGTTGACGTCGGTGACGAGCGTCAGGCGGGTGCTCTGCCGCGGCAGCACGCGTTCGAAGCGGCGAGCCGCGTAGAGGCCGCCAAAGCCGCCCCCGGCGATGACGACGTGCGAACCCATATGACCCGCA
This sequence comes from Thermoleophilaceae bacterium, assembly GCA_036491015.1. GTDB lineage: Bacteria > Actinomycetota > Thermoleophilia > Solirubrobacterales > Thermoleophilaceae > JAICJR01. The sequence goes on from DASXCV010000397.1 coordinate 21,592, forward strand.
GGCTATCCAGCCCGCCGCCGGGAGGTGGCTAGGGGCTCGTGACCGAGCCGTCGCCCCCGTCGCCGCCCAGGCTGAAGCCCTGCACCTGCACCGGTTCCTTGCCGGCGATCGGCTGGCTGGCCGGGTCGGTGGGGGGCGAGTCGTGTCCGGTCGGAGTGGGCGGGGTGGCCGGCGGCGGCGTGTCGGCGAAGGTTCCGCGGCCCCCGCCGGTGGTGGCGGGCAGGGCGTTGGTGCTCGTCGAGCCGGCGCCGGCCGAGCCGCTCCCGGCGGCGGCGTGATGGTGACGATAGTGCTTGACCGTCGCGGCCGACCCGCGGGTGCGCCGGGCAATCACCTGGGCAGGTCGCACGCTGCTCGGCGAGATCGCGATCGGCTGCGCCGCGACGGCGACCGGAGCCGCGGTGGCCGCCTGCGAAGCCGTGGTGGTGTGGTGGCCGTGATGCGTGGCGGCCTTGTGGATGTCGGCGGCGCCCGCCGCAACGAGGGTGGCCGTGGCGACAGCCACCGCCGCCTTCGTGCCCACGGCGCCGAGCGTGGCGCTGATCGCGCTCCCGGCGCCACCCGCCGCACTCCCGGCAGCGGCGGCCCCGGAGCCGCCGCCCGCGAGCCCGGCGCTCGTGCCGCCGGCCGCGCCCGCGGTGAGCCTGCTCACGAGCGACTTGACCAGCGCGATCGGCGCCAGCGGGAAGAATGCCGCCGCGGCGGCGCGCCGGCCCAGGCCGAGCTCCGACTGGTAGGCGCCGCACAGCTCGCAGTTGCGCGCGTGCCGCCGGGCCGGGCCGCCCAGCTTGGCGAGCCCCTCGGAGGCCTGGCGCAGCTCGAGGTGCACGACCTCGCAGCTCAGGAGCCGGCCCTCCGCCGCCTCAGCGAGCGACACCCGCGCGCGCACGAGCAGCGACTTCACGCCCGGCACGCTCGTGTCCATCGCCCCGGCGATCTGCTCGTAGGAAAGGCCGTCGATCTCGCGCAGCAGCAGCGCCGTGCGCTGCGTCTCGGGCAGCTCCTGCACGTCGCCGACGACCTGGCGCAGGTCCTCGCGCATGTGCACGGCGTCGACCGTCGTTGAGTGGGCGGCGATGTCCAGCTCCTCCACCCCGCCATCCGTGAGCGGCCGCTTCTTGCCGAGCTGCTTGAGGCTCATGTTCCGCGCGATCCGGTAGAGCCACGGGCGCACGAAGATCTCGCGCTCGTCGGCCACGATCGCGCGGTAGGAGGCGGCGAACACCTCCTGCAGCACGTCCTCCGCGTCCTCCTGGGAGCGCAGCATGTGCCGGCAGAAGGAGAGGAGGCGGGAGCGGTAGCGCTGCACGAGCGCCTCGAAGGCGGCCTCGTCGCCGGCGCGAATCAGGTCGATCAGCTTCTCGTCCGACTGCAGGCGGAGGAAGGGCGCGCGGACGCCGATCGCGGTGAGCTTCGCGGGCTGGCTTAGGACCGACGCTTCCATTGCTCTCCCTCTACGTCGCGACCCCTGATGTGTGCCGGTTTCGCGAGTTCCTTACGTAAGAACCCTAAACCGATGTCGAAGGTTGCGGTAGGGAGCGGACGGATGTTTGCAGCGCCCTGGCGAGGGCCGGGCGCATCTCGCGGTCGAGCCGCCGTCGCACGCGCCAGGAGGCGCCCGCGAACGCGTGGTTGGCCACGGTTGCGAAGCCCTCCTCGTCGCTGCGCAGCGCCAGCAGCAGGTGCGCGATGCGGTCAGACGGCGGCAGCTCGCGATCGGTCGCGCGCACGCAGAAGCAGTGCACCCGGCGGCGGTGCGAGGTCACGAGCAGCGCGCCCGACTCGCCCACGAGCCACACGCCGAGCCTACCGCGCTCGACCACCAGCCCGGTGGCGCGCTGGAGCTCGCGAGCGTCGTGTCCGAGCAGGTCGCCGAGGAAGCCCTGCGCCACCTTCTCGCCGCCCTCGTTGCCGCCCTTGGGCCGCACCACGCTCGCTCCCCTGAACGCGTACAGCTCGGGAATGATCCACGCGTGCATGGCGGCCACGAACGCCACCGGCGCCGCCAGCGGGTTGAGCCACATCAGCCCGGCGGCGGCCGCCAGGAACGGCACCACGTGCACGGTCGTGAAGAACGTCCAGAGCTGGGCCCGGCGGCGCAGCGAGCCCGCGTCCTCACGCGATCGCCACGGCACCGAGGCGAGCTCGGGGAGCGAGGCGGTGGCTGCCTCCATCGACTCAGCCGCCGGCGATCGGGCGGCGCATGATCACGAGCTCTGCCTCGATCGGCAGCTCGGTGACCTGCGTCGCGTGCCCCTCGCCCTCGCTGATCACCGCGATGTAGCCCTCGTCGAGCTCGCGCCGGAAGGCTTCCATCGCGGCGTCGTAGGCCTTCTCGTCGGTGGCGGTCCAGTCCGCGAGCGTCGAGTGCCCGCTGCGGTCCATGCGAATCAGTCGGCCCATCGGGGAACCTCCTCGTCGGGAGACGTCCTGGCTCCGATGATACGCCGCCGCTACGCGGGCTCGGCGATGCTCGCGGACGCCGGCTGCGGGCGGAATGCGAGCAGCCCGAGCACTGCCGCGAGCGGCAGCGCCCATGCGAGATACAGCCGGTTCAGCTGTACCAGCGTGACGCCGCTGTTTGCCGTCGAGATCGTGAGGCCGATCATGAGCGTGGAGGCCACCGTGAGGAGCGGTGCGCCGCGGCGGCGGAGCCCCTCCCAGGAGGCGAGCGCCATCAGGAACGGCAGGTGGTAGTAGCTGTTGGTCATCGGGTCGAGCAGGCAGCGCAGGAGCAGGATCAGCGCGAGCAGGAGGAGGGCGTCCTCGGGCACGGCGTCGGGCCGCCGGCGCCACCACAGGAGGGCGAGCAGGAAGCCCGTGCCGAGGATCAGTGGGTGGGTGATCGCCGCGAGGTGCGCGGGCAGCGCGCGCGGTGGCGTGCTCGAGCCGTTCGCGCCGATCAGCACGGGCACGTCGGTGCCGAACGGGAACCAGATGTTCGTGGGCATCACCGAACCGCCGGCCACCACGCCCGCGCCATGGTTGCCGTGGAGGAAGCGATGGATGTCGCCGGCCGCCATCGGCACGATCAGGAGCGCGGCGGTGGCCGCCGCGGATAGCGCGACGCGCGCTCGCTGCTCGCCGGCGGCGATGATCACCGGCAGCACCGCGAGCAGCGCCCACTGCTTCGTGGCGAAGGCCGCGCCGAGCAGGACACCGGCCAGGAGCGGCCGCTTGCGCCCGGCGGCGAGTAGCGCGCCGATGCAGAGCGCCGCGGCGAGGATCTCCTCGGGATGGCCGTAGTGGAGCGCGCGGCCCGTGAGCGGGTTCACCGCCACGAGCAGGGGCACGAGCACGACGGTGAGCCACGGGCGGCGCAGCTCACGCAGCCGGCCGAAGAGGTAGGCGGCGAGCAGTCCCGCCGCGAACAGGCAGGGGAAAGCGCCGAGGCGGTAGAGGTCGAGCTCCGTGCCGCGCGTGAGGTGCAGGCCGAGCAGAGCGAACGGCGCGCGCAGCAGCAGCGAGAAGCTGCCCATCACCGGCTGGGTGACGAGGAACTCGTGCAGCCGCCCGTGCGCGAGCGCGCGGATCGGCGTGCCGGGGCAGTCGCAGAGCGTGCTCGCCGGGCCGCTGTAGTCGAGGCCCAGCGGCGTGCGCGCAGCGAGCAGCGCGGCCAGCAGGGCTGCGGCCAGGAGCAGAGCGGCGGTGATCGCGACATCACGCCGCGCGGGGCTGATCGAAGGTGTGCGCACGGCTCGAGGGAGGGTTTCCCCTGTTATCGGCCCACTTTGAGCCGGTCCTGAGCCGTCGGGTTACGCGCCGATCTTCTCGCGGATCAGGCGCTGCACTTCCTTGCCGTCCGCGCGGCCCTTCGTCTCGCGCATGATCGCGCCCATCAGGGCGCCGATCGCCTTCTGGTTGCCGGACTTGATCTGCTCGACTGCCTCTGGGTCCGCGTCGATCACGCTCTGCACGATCGAGTCGAGCTCGCCGCCCGAGTCCATCGCCGCGAGGCCCTTCTCCTCCACGATCTCCTGCGGATCGCCGCCGCTCTCGACGAGCGCGTCGAGCACCGTCATCGCGGCCGAGCGCGACACCGTCCCGGACCCCACCATGCCCACGAGCCGGGCGAGTGCCGCCGGCGTGACCTTCGACTCGGCGGGGTCGGTCTCGCCGATGCGCTTCACGAGCTCGTTGCGCACCCAGTTGGCGAGCGTGCGGGCATCGCCCGAGTCGGCCGCGAGCGCGTCCTCGAAGTAGTCGCCCAGCTCGGTGCGGAAGGCGAGCATCCGCGCCGTCTCCTCGGGCAGGCCGAGCTCGCCCTCGAAGCGCTCGGCTCGCTGGGCCGGCAGCTCCGGGATCGCGCTGCGCGCGCGCTCGAGCATCGCCTCGGTGGGCACGACGGGCACGAGGTCCGGCTCCGGGAAGTAGCGGTAGTCGTGCGCCTCCTCCTTGGAGCGCAGGGAGGTGAGGTCGCCCGACTGCGGGTCGAAGTGGAGCGTCTCCTGCTCCACGAGGCCGCCGTCGCGCACGATCCCGGTCTGCCGCGCGATCTCCGCCTCGATGCCGCGCTCGAGGAAGCGGAACGAGTTCATGTTCTTCAGCTCGGCCTTGGTGCCGAGGCCCACCTCGCCGACCGGCCGGATCGACACGTTGGCGTCGATCCGCAGCGAGCCCTCGTCCATGTTCACGTCCGACACGCCGAGGCGGCGCAGCGTGGCGCGCAGGAGCCTCCCCCACTCTGCGGCGTCGCCGGCCGAGCGGATGTCGGGCTCGCTAACGATCTCCACAAGCGGCGTGCCGCCGCGGTTGAAGTCCACGATGCTCGCCTCCGAGCCGTGGATGCGGCCGCTCGAGCTGGCGTGCACGAGCTTGGCCGCGTCCTCCTCGAGGTGCACGCGGTGGATGCGCACGTCGCCGAGCGTCCCGCCCGAGCAGAGCGGGATGTCGTACTGGGAGATCTGGTAGCCCTTCGGCAGGTCCGGATAGAAGTAGTTCTTGCGGTGGAAGATCGACTTCGGCGC
>DASXCV010000398.1:0-1900 GCA_036491015.1 Thermoleophilaceae bacterium
TGCAATGCGAATTGCCCGCGAACAGCTCGGTCAGGCGACGGTTGAGCTGGTCGCGATCCTGCCGGCCGTGGTGCTTGCCTGCGCGATCGCGTGGGAGCTGGCGCTGGCGGGTGACACCGCGTGGCTCGCGGCGCATGCCGCGCGGGCGGGAGCGCGGGCTGCCGCTGTGGGGGCGGATCCGCAGGTTGCCGCTCGTAGCGTGCTGTCCGGCGCTTCGGTCACTTCGATCGGCGGCGGCCGGGTGCGGGTGCGCGCCCGCGTGCCGTTGCTCGTGCCTGGTTGGAACAGCGCGGTGAGGGTGTCGGCTACCGCTGGGCTGGGCGCTGGATCGTGAGCCAGCGCGGCCAGGCGAGCGTGGAGGTGGTCGCCGCGGTGCCGGCGCTCTTGCTGCTCGCGCTCGTGGTGTTCCAGCTGCTCGCGGTCGGCTACTCGGCGGTGCTGGCGGGCGATGCCGCGGAGGCGGGTGCGCTGGCGCTGGCCGGCGGCGCGGACGCGCGCGCGGCGGCACGCGGCGCGGTGCCAGGCTGGTCGCGCGCGCGGATGACCGTGGCCGTGAGCGGCGGCGCCGTGCGCGTGGCGCTGCGGCCTCCGTCGGCGCTCGCCGTGGTGGGGCGGCGGCTCGAGGTGCACGCGAGCGCCGCGCTCGGGAGCGGCTCGTGAGCATGCTCGCCCGCGTGGCCGAGTGGCTGGTGGAGCCGGCGCCGCCCGCCACCTTCCTGGATCGTGCGGCTCCTGGCCGTACAAAGCAGGAAGGTGAAGCTCCTTCGGCGCCCCCGGCGGTGCCGCTTGCCTCGCCGGCGGCTGTAAACGCCCGCCCGATCGTCGCGGTGATCGGCCTGGCAGCCGGCTGCGGAACGACCACCCTCGCCCGCGCCCTCGCCGCCACCCTCGCGCGCCGCGACCATTCGGGCGCCGCGATCGTCTCGAGCCAAGCGCCCGGCGCCGCCAGCAACCTCGCGGTGCGAAGCGCCACGCGGCTCGCCGCCCGCGTGAGCTCGGGCGGCGCCCAGGCCCGAGCCGCCGGCCGCCTCTGCATCACGAACGCGGACCAGCCCGAAGCTCTCGTCCGTCTCGCCCCGGTCGTGCTCGACCTTCCGCCGGGCGAGCACCCTCAGATCGAGCTGGCCCATGTCACGGTCCTGGTCGTTCCGGGCGACGCCGAGCCGGCCCTCGCCGAGCTCGCCGCGCGCAACCTCAGACGGGTGGGCCGCCAGCCGCTCACCGTCGTCACCCGCGCGGCTGACCCCGAGCGCTGGCAGCAGCGCGCGTTCCTCTTGCTGCCCGCGTCGCACGTCGGGGCCCGGCTCGCCGCCGCGGGCTGGGAGGCGCGCGGTCCGCTCGGCGCGGCCATCGCCCGGATCGCGGATGCCTGCGAGGAGGCGGCGTGCGAATGACGCGCAGCTGCTCCCGACGCGCCGAGTCCGGCCAGGCGCTCGTCCTCGTCATCGGCGCGATGGCGGCCCTGGTCCTCGGCACGCTGATCCTCGGCGCCTTCGGGCAGGCCCTCGGCGCACGCGGGCACGAGCAGCGGGCGGCCGACCTCGCGGCGGTGTCCGCCGCCCGGGCGATGCGCGACGCCTACCCGCGCCTGTTCGAGCCAGCGACCCTGCGGCGCGGGCTGCCGAACCCGCGCCACCTCTCCCGCGCCGCCTACCTGGCGCTCGGCCGCGCCGCTGCCGTGGACGGTGCGAAGCGCAACGGCGCGACGCTGGTCCCCGGTCAGGTCACCTTCCCCGACGCGACGTCGTTCGCGCCCGTACGGGTCAGCGTCGCCCTCACCGACCGCGTGCTCATCCGGGTGCCCGGCCGGCGCAACACTGCCCGCATCCGAGTGGTCGCTCGCGCCACGGCCGCGCTCACGCCCAGCGCGGGCCCGGGCGCCTACCCGAACGCCGACGGC
>DASXCV010000399.1:0-11570 GCA_036491015.1 Thermoleophilaceae bacterium
GTAGTTCGTGGAGTCCGCGCTGAAGCCGGTGCAGGACGGGAACGTGGGCGAGGTCTGCGTGCCCCGCGTGACGGTGAGGTTCAGATACTGCGCGAGCGAGCCGCTCGTACTCGCGTACAGGTGCACGGCCGCGGCAAGCGAGCCGGTGTAGGTGACCTTGATGCAGTTGCTCGAGCTCGCGCCGGGCGCGAGCGTGGACATCGACATCGCACTACCAGCGTCGTTGTCCGAGATGTTCACGGTTCCGGCGCTGAAGCTGTTCGAGGGGTTGGCCGTGGTGGTCGAGAAGCTCGACCACGTGGCGGCCGCCACGCTCACTGCCGCGAGTCCGCAGACGAGCAGCGTGGCGAGCAGCTTGCGCGTGAGGCTCATCGAGCCCGGCTCGAGTCGACCTGCAGGCTCACGTCGACGATCCGGCCCTCGAAGCCGGAGCGCACGCTCGCCGGAAGCGCCGCGGTCACATGGACGGCGGCCGACCGGCCGGGCGCCAGCCGCAGCGGCGAGGTGCCGGCGCTGCGCAGCCCGCCGAGGCTGCCGTCGTAAAGACTCCTCGCGCCCGCGCTCACGCGCACCCGCAGGAGCGAGTTCAGGTCGGACGTCGAGGGAAGGGCGCGCAGGCGCAGCGCCAGCGGCGTGCCGGTCTGGTTGCGGAGCGACACGTCGCCCGACACGGCCGAGCCCGGGAGCAGCGAGGGACTGGAGGCGAATGGCTGGATCGGCGCGACCCCGACGGGGCCCGTCTGGAGCGCCTCGAAGCGCACATCGGCGCCCAGCGTGTGCTCACCGCCGGGCACTCGCCAGCTGAGAAGCGCGGCCGCCGCGAGGGCGATGCCGAGCCCGATGCCGAGGATGCGAGCGGCGCGGTTGTTCGAGAGCGTGATGGTCATAGGTGCGCAGGAAGGGCGGAGCGGCCGCTCCCCTCGCAGGGGAGCGGCAACTCCACGTGCCGGTTCAGTCGGCGGAGTCCCCTACTGGTTGTGGGCTTCCCAGACGAACGAGTGCGTGCCGGTGGTCAGCGCGCTGCCGACGCCGTTGGCGCTGTTGCTGTCCGCCAGGGTCGCGGTGATCTGGTACACGACCGCGTCGTTGGTCGACCACTTGGTCGCGCTCGTGCTCGGCACCACGCCGAGGCCGGTCGCATAGCTGTTGTGGGCCGAGCTCCAGGCCGCGAGCGTGCCGGAGTAGGCCGCGCTGCCCGAGGCGGTGAAGCCCGAGCAGTTGGTGTTCGGCGTGGCCTGCGTGCCGGGCTGGATCGTGAGGTTCACGTACGGGCCGAGGGCGCCGATCGCCTCGGGCGTGTACAGATGCACGTCCGAGTCGAGCGAGCCGGTGTAGACCACACGAACGCACTCGCTCTGCGTCGAGCCGGGCTTGCCGTTCGTGACGTTGTACGCGGCGGCGCCGGCGTCGTTGTCGGAGATGTTGACGGTGCCGGCGCTGAAGTTGTTGCCGGGGTTGCTCGTCTGGGTCGAGAAGGCGGAGAACACGCCGAAGGCGGCGAGGCTGGCTGTCACGCCGACCAGCAAAAGGGAAGCCAGAAGCTTCTTGGTCTTGGACACTGGAACTCCTTGAGGGTTGAGTTGCGTGAGGGACCGCAGCTCACTTCGAGGGATTCCGCGTCCTTGCGGCAAGCCTGTGAGGTACGGAGGGGACATGTCTGTTCTCGGACAGACGGATGTCCGAGCCCATACCTCAAACGGGTCCTTTATTCGCCTGGCTGATATTGCACAAGTAAAAGGGGCCCGGGCCTCACGTGGAGACCCGGGCCCCGTGATCTCGGAGCGGGGGTGCGGCTGGCTAGGCCGCGACCGGCGCCACCTCTCCCGCCTGCGCCGCCTCTGCGTGAGCGCGACTGTCGGCGGACGAGATCATCACCGCCGCGAGCAGCGCGGCGATAAGGGCGAAGGCGGCTCCCACCAGGAACGCGGTCTGGAAGCCGGCGGTGAGGGCATAGCCCTGGCTGTGACCGCCACCCGCGATCACGTGGTTGGTGCGCGCGGTGGCGATCGCGGAGAGGATCGCCAGGCCGAGCGCGCCGCCCACCTGCTGCGAGGTGTTGATCAGCCCGGATGCCAGGCCCGCCTCGGAGGGCTCGATGCCCATCACCGACGCGATCATCACCGACACGAACGCGAGGCCGAGTCCGAACCCGACGATGATCGAGGGGAACAACACGTCGCCGAGGTACGAGCCGCCCGCGCTCGCCTGGCTGAACCACACGAGGCCGACGGTGAGCATCAGCATGCCGCTGACCAGCACCGGCTTGAAGCCGATCCGCGTGGTGAGCTGGGAGGCCACGCCCGCCGAGGCGACGATCATCAGCGCCAGCGGCAGGTACGAGACGCCCGTCTTGAGCGCGTCGAAGCCGAGCACCTGCTGCATGTAGAGCGACAGGAAGAAGAACATCGCGAACAGCGCTAGCCCGAGCAGTAGTCCGATCACGTTCGCGCCCCGCAGCGTGCGCAGGCGGAAGATCGAGAACGGCATCAGCGGGTGCGGAGCGCGAGCCTCCCAGGCGATGAACGCCCCGATCAGCCCGAGTGCGATTCCGCCGAGTCCGATCGTGTGGAGCGTGCCCCAGCCGGCGCTGTTGGCGTCAACCAGCGCGTACACGAGCAGTGCCAGGCCCGAGGTCACGAGCACCGCGCCCTGGAAGTCGAAGTAGCGATGGTCGGCGTCGCGGCTCTCCGGGAGCAGGCGCGGGGCGACGGCCGCGGCGATCAGGCCGATCGGCACGTTCACGAACAGCACGGCCTGCCAGCCGACCCACTGGGTGAGCATGCCGCCGAGCAGCACGCCCGCCGCGCCGCCCGAGCCGGCCACGGCGCCCCAGACGCCGAGCGCCCGGTTGCGCTCAGCGCCCTCGCGGAAGATCGTGGTGATCAGCGAGAGGGCCGCCGGCGAGATCAGCGCGGCGCCAAGTCCCTGCGCGGCACGCGCGGCGATCAGCCACGTGTCGGACTGCGCGAGACCACCGAGCAGCGATGCCACCGAGAACAGGACGAGGCCGCCGATGAAGATCCTGCGGCGCCCGAGCAGGTCGGCGAGCCGTCCGCCCAGCAGCAGGAAGCCGCCGAAGGTGAGGGTGTAGGCGTTCACGACCCAGGACAGGTTGCCCTGGGAGAAGTCGAGCGCGCGGCCGATTGAGGGCAGCGCGACGTTGACGATCGACGCGTCGAGGACGATCACGAACTGCGTGACCGCCAGCAGGACCAGCGCCAGATCCTTGCGCTTGGGGGTGAGGGCGAGGGGACTCATCTTGTGCTCCTGATCACTAATTTGGAAGTCGAGATCCGGTTCCGTTTACGTTCCGCCGAAGAATAGGAACCATGGTTCCGTTTGTCAACTACAATCCTCACACGTGATCTCTTGCTTCACATCGGGCATACGCCGCGACCTTCGGGACCGGACCCCTTAGTCGCCCTGAGGCCACCACTTACTCCAATGAGAACAACCGAGGAAACCGCCGTCAGACAGCTCAGAGCCGACGCCCGGCGCAACCGCGAGCGCATCCTCACGGCTGCCGCCGAGGTGTTCGGGGAGCAGGGCGCGGACGCTCAGATGGACGATGTCGCGCGTCGCGCGGGGGTGGGCGTCGGGACGGTGTACAGGCACTTTCCCAACAAGGACGTTTTGATGGGCGAGCTCGTGACAGAGAAGTTCACGTCGTTCGCCGAACACGCTCGCGAGGCGCTTGCCGAGGACGACGCCTGGGAGGGCTTCTGCGGCCTGCTCTACCGCACCGGCGAGCACATGTCGGAGAACGCCGCGCTCCAGGATGCGCTGCGCACCACGAGCGCCGCGTTCGAGTACGCCGAGCCGGCACGGCGGGAGATGGACAAGGCGCTCGAGCAGCTGATCAAGCGCGCGCAGCGCCAGGGCGCGTTGCGCAAGGACTTCAAGGTCGAGGAGCTTGGGATGCTGATGGGCGGGCTCTGTGCATCGATGAACGGGCCCTTCCCGGACCAGCAGGACTGGCGCCGGCATCTGCAGATCCTGCTCGACGGCCTCCGCGCCCAGCCGACCGCTCGTTCCAAGCGGCCTTTCTGACTCGCGCCGAGAGCAATTCGCTGCTACCTTCCGGATTGCAGGGCCGGGATTGGACTCGGCTAAAGCAGTGCAGGCGTAGTCGCTGGATCACCTCCGCGGAAGCGCAGCACACAAACCGTGGAGGAACACGGAATGCCAAACGGCACAGTCAAGTGGTTCAGCGACGAGAAGGGCTTCGGCTTCATCACGCCCGATGACGGTGGTAAGGACCTCTTCGTCCACCACACCGGAATCATGGGCGAGGGCTATCGCTCGCTCGCCGAGGGTTCCAAGGTCTCCTATGACGCCGAGGCCGGCGACAAGGGACCGAAGGCGGTCAACGTACAGGCCATCTAGGCCTGGAGTAACCGCAGTCATCGGGGGCCCGCTTCGGCGGGCCTTCGTCGTTTGAAGTGCGCAGCCCGCAGTGCGCTCGTTCAGCCCGCGGCGGTGGCCTCGACCGGGTCGATGGCGCTGTTGCCCACCACGAGCTCGCCCGAGCGCACCAGCTCCACCAGCCTGAGCGCCACCCGGGCATCGAACTGCGTGCCCGCGGCCTGCTCGAGCTCGGCGAGCGCCTCGTGCATCGTCAGCGCGGGGCGGTACACGCGCGGGTAGGTCATCGCCTCGAGGGCGTCGGCCGCCGCGAGGATGCGGCTCTCGAGCGGGATGTCCCTGCCGGCCACGCCGTGCGGGTAGCCGCCGCCGTCGTAGCGCTCGTGCAGGTGCAGCACCCACTCGGCGATCTCGGTCATGCCGGCGCCGGCGATGATGTCGCGGCCGAGCTCGGAGTGGCGGCGCATCTCGGCGAACTCGTCCTCGGTGAGCCGGCCGGGCTTGAGCAGGATGCCGTCGGTGATGCCGATCTTGCCGACGTCGTGCAGCACGCCGGCGGTGCGGATCATGTCCACGCGCTCGGCCGGCAGCTCGAGGCTCATCGCCAGCGTGGCGGCGTAGAACGCCACCCGCTGAGAGTGCAGATGCGTGTAGCCGTCCTTCGCGTCCACCGCGCGCGCGAGCGCGTGCACCGTGCGGATCAGGCTGGCCCGCTGGGCGTGCTCGGCCTTCTCCTCGGGCGACAGCGCCTCGCTGCTCTCCGACGAGTACACGGACACGCGGTCGCGGCCGCGCGACTTCGACCAGTACATGGCCCCGTCCGCGAACCGCATCAGGTCTGCCTGGTACTCGGCCGCGCGCGGGTACACGGCGATGCCGGCGCTGAGCGTGAGCGTCTCGCGCGTGGGCCCGACCGCCACCTCGGCGAGCGCCGCCCGCAGGCGCGCCACCACGCTCTCGGCCTCCAACACGCCCGCGCCGGGCAGCGCGACCATGAACTCGTCGCCGCCCACGCGCCCGGCCACGTCGGTCGGCCTCAGCGAGGCGGAGATCGTGCGGGCGAGCGCCATCAGCGCCTGGTCGCCGGTCCCGTGGCCGCAGCGGTCGTTGATCTGCTTGAAGTGGTCGAGGTCGAGCGCCACGAGCGCCACCTCGTAGCCCTCGCGCCGCGCGCGCGAGAGCTCCACGCCGAGCCGCTCCTGGAAGGCGCGGTGGTTGAGGAGCCCGGTGAGCGGGTCACGGATCGCCTGCTCGAGCTTCTCGCGGTAGTCGCGCGCGTTCTGCAGCGCGATCGCGAGCTGGTCGGCGAGCAGGCGCAGCAGCTTCAGCTCCTCGTCGTCCACGGGGTCGCTGGCCGCGCGCACGAGCACCAGACGGCCGATGCTGCGCTCGCGCGCCGAGAGGTTCAGCCGCACCACCTGGTGGCCGTCCCGCAGGTCGATGCCGGTGGGCGCGTCGGGATCGCCCGCATACTCGCCCTCCTTCACCCAGTGGCCCGTGATCGCCGCGATCAGGAGCTCGCCGCCCTCGTCGAGGTAGAGGGCGGAGGCCGAGGTGCGCGCGGCCAGCCGGAGCACGTCGAGGCCGCGCTCGATGATCGGCCCCTCCTCGAGCGTCTCGGTCATGGTGGAGGCGAGCCGGGTGAGCGCCTCGAGCTCCTCGTTGCGGCGCATCACCTGTTCGCGCAGGCCACGCTCGCGCGTGACCACGAGCCGGTTCTCGAGCAGCAGGTAGCTCTGCCGGGTGAACGTGAACACGAGCAGGAAGGCGAAGGACAGCGCGAAGTACGCGACCTCCCAGCTCGCGAGCGGGCGGCTGAGCGAGACGATGGCGGCGGCGGCGGGCAGGGCGAGCACGGCGGCCAGCGGCAGGACGACGCGGATGATCATCCAGCGCCCGCGGGAGATCTCGGGGGCCTCCGGCCCGGGCTCCTGCCGGTCGAGCGTGGCGGCGAGCGACATGAGCAGCCCCGCCGCGGCCCAGAGCAGTGCCGTGACCGGCACCAGCGTGCGCAGCTGGTCGGAGGCGGCGGCCGAGGTGAGGCCGTCGCCGATCGCGGCCATCGAGAAGCCGCCCGCCATCGCCCAGCCCACCACGCGCGCGCGGCCACCCGGTCCGGCAAGCGTGGCGAGCGCGCCGAGCAGCACCGCGGCCACGTCCACCACGAACACGAGCGTGAGCAGGAAGTCGCCGCGGGAGAAGCCGGGGATCACGACCGAGAAGCCGGCCAGGGCCACCACCACGCTGCCGAGCAAGACGGCGTCGCCGAGCTGGGCCATGGTCGCGCCGGGCAGATTGCGCCGCGCGAGCGCCCAGGCGCCTGCGATGAGCCCCACCGAGCCGGTGAAGCCGACGTAGAACGCGACGGCCGAGCCCTGGTCGGCCACCGCCCCCACCACGCCGAGTAGGGCGGCCAGCGCGCCGAACAGATTGGCGCCCGCGAGCATCGTCCACACCAAACGGCGCTCCGGGCAGCGACGGCGAGCCGCCGCACATTGGCGAACGGCGAAGGTGCAGGCGGCGAGCGCCAGCAGCCACGCCGCCACCTGCAGGCCGAGGCCTGAACTTCCCATCCGTCAGGTATCGGCCCCAAAAACGAGAAATATGAGTTCTGAACCTCGTACGCGTGGCCGATTTTTGCCCGTACAATGCGCCGCAGTGACTCGCGCCCGGCCCATGACGCGTCGTACGGTGCTGCGGACCGGAGCCGCCGCCGGGATCTCACTCGCGGCCGCTCGCGGACTACCGGCGTGGGCGCGGCCCGTCGCCGACCTCGCGAAGGTCCGCAGGCCCGGCTCGCGGCCGTTCCCGCACCGTCCCGAGGGCGTCGACTCGCTGCCTCAGGTCGACCACATCATCGTGCTGATGATGGAGAACCACTCGTTCGACAACATCCTCGGGATGCTGCCTCACAAGGTGCGCTCGCGGCGGAACGTCGACGGGCTGCCGGTGAGCAGGAGAGGCACGCAGCTCGCGCTCAACCCCGACCTTCAGGGGCACCCCGTGCGCGCGTTCCACGCGCCGTCGGAGTGCCAGCTGTCGGACGTGCCCTCGCAGGACTGGAACGCCAGTCACCTGTCGTATGACAACGGCCGCAACAAGGGCTTCGTGAAGGCGAGCGGTCCGGTGGCGATGTGGTTCTGGGACGACACCGACCTGCCGTTCACCTACTCGCTGGCCTCCAACTTCCCGATCGGCGAGCGCTACTTCCAGTCGTGCCTCGCCCAGACCTACCCCAACCGCCGCTACCTGATCAGCGGCACCTCGAGCGGGATCACGGCCACCGACACGCGCACCTTCACGGTGCCCGCCGCCAACGGCACGATCTTCGACCGCCTCGACTCTCACAAGATCAGCTGGCGCAGCTACTACGAGGACGTGCCGGCCACCGTGATCGTGCCGGGCGTGTCCAAGCCGTCGCGCACCCACAACTTCCAGAAGATCGACGCCTTCTTCTCCGACTGCGCGCACGGCAAGCTGCCGGCGGTGAGCTACGTGGACCCGCAGTTCGAGATCCACTCGGAGGAGAACCCGCAGGACATCCAGTTCGGCGAGCGCTTCGTGGCCCGTGTGGTTCGCGCCGTGCTCGAGTCGCCGAACTGGAAGAACACCGCGATGTTCCTCACCTACGACGAGCACGGCGGCTACTACGACCACGTGGCGCCGCCGCGCGCGATCAAGCCGGACAACATCCCGCCGCTGCTTCAGCCCGGCGAGGTGCCCGGCTCCTTCAACCGCTACGGCTTCCGGGTGCCGCTCGTGGCGATCTCGCCGTACGCGCGCGCCAACTACGTGTCGAGCGTGGTGCAGGACCACACGTCGATCCTCAAGTTCATCGAGCGCAAGTGGAACCTCGGCGCAATGACCTTCCGTGACGCGAACGCAGCGGACATGACCGACTACTTCGACTTCAAGGCGAAGAAGCCGCCGTTCCTGCACCCGCCGCGGCTCGCGAAGGCGCCGGACTACCGGCCGGGACTCGACCGCTGCCACGCGCTCGGGATGCGCCCGCCGGGCGATCCGACGCCCGCGACCTGATTCTTTAATCAGCTCTTAGCCTCGGCCCGCAATGATGGGCGGTGACGATGCTGTTGCTCACGCTCTTCGCGCTGGTGGCAGGTGCCGCCACCGCGATCACCCCGTGCGTGCTCCCAGTGCTGCCCGCTCTTCTGTCGGCCAGCGCGGTGGGGGGACGGCGGCGTCCCGTGGGGATCGTCATCGGCCTCGCGCTCACGTTCACGATCGCGGTCGTGGCGCTCGCGTCGCTCGTGAAGGGCGTCGGCGTGGCCGGCAACGGCGTGCGCATCGCCGCCGAGGTCGTGCTGTTCGTGTTCGGCTTCTCACTGATCCTGCCGGGGGTGGCGGCCAAGCTGGAGGCCCCGCTGGCCCGGCTGTCGCGCTACGGCCCGAAAACGCGCGGCGACGGCTTCTGGAGTGGCGTGGGGGTGGGCGGCGCGCTCGGCTTCGCCTACACGCCCTGCGCCGGGCCGATACTCGCCGCGGTGATCTCGGTGTCCGCCACGCAGGGCACGTCTCTGCAGATCGTGATCATCGCGCTGGCCTATGCGGCCGGCTCCGCGCTCGTGCTGCTGCTGCTCGCGCTCGGGGGCAGGCACGTGGCGGAGGCCATCCGGCGCGCGGGCCGCGGGCTGGCGCTCCAGCGCACACTCGGGGTGGTGATGGTCGCGACGGCCGTCGCGATGGCCACGCAGCTCGACGTGAAGGTCGAGAACGCGTTCGCCTCGCATCTGCCCACTGCGCTGGTGAACCCCACGAGTGCGATCGAGAACTCGCATGCGACCCAAAAGCGGCTGGCAAATCTGCGCGGCAAGCCAAAGTTCGACTTCGGCGCCGCCACGGCGAAGGTGAAGATGCCGCGGCCCGACAACCTGCCGGTGCTCGGCACGGCACCGAACTTCGCGAGCAGCGGACCGTGGCTCAACACCGGCGGCAAGGCGCTCTCGCTCGCGCAGCTCCGCGGGCACGTGGTGCTCGTCGACTTCTGGACCTACACCTGCATCAACTGCATCCGCACGCTGCCCCACCTGGAGGCGTGGGACGCGAAGTACCGGCGCGACGGCTTGACCGTCGTCGGCGTCCACTCGCCGGAGTTCCCGTTCGAGCGCGACGCGGGCAACGTCGCCCGGGCAGTGCGCGACGACGGCATCCACTATCCCGTCGTCCAGGACAACAAGCTGGCCACCTGGAACGCCTGGAGGAACCAGTACTGGCCGGCCGACTACCTGATCGACGCCCAGGGCCACGTCCGCGCCGCCCACTTCGGCGAGGGCGAGTACGGCGTCATCGAGAGCCAGATCCGCACGCTGCTGGCCGAGGCCGGCGCGAAGGACCTGGGCACCCGCTCGCATCCCTCCAGGACCTACGACCCGACCGCCGAGGCCACGCCGGAGACCTATCTCGGGCTCAACCGGTCGGAGAACTTCCTGCCCGGCCCGTACCCGCCCGGCACGCACGCCTACCGCCGCTACGCCGGCACGCTGCCGCTCAGCCACTTCTCGCTCGCCGGCACCTGGACGCTGACCGGCGAGGCCGCGACCGCGCGGGCGAACGCGCAGCTCTTCGGCCGGGTGGTCGGGAAGGACGTCTACCTGGTGCTCAGCCCGCCGGCACACGGCTCCGGCCGCGTACGCGTGACGGTGGACGGGCGGACGGAGAAGGTGCTGGAGGTGAAGACCCAGCGCCTCTACCACCTGCTCTCCCGCCCGCGCCCGGGCGTCTACGACCTGCGCCTGGACTTCGCCCCCGGCGTCGCGGGCTACGCGTTCACCTTTGGCTAGCGGGGCCGCTCGGTCCAGACGTCGAGCGCGCCGTCCGGCGGGTCGGTGCCGGGAGCGTGGTCGCGCAGCCAGTACTGGCCCTGCTCGTACATCAGGTTGATCTCGGGCGCGCGCATGGTCGAGACGATGAGGATGCGCGCCGGCTCGTCGGCGTGGTTGTCGAGGCGGTGCGCGCCCGACTCACCGGCCGGGAAGGCGACCACATCGCCGGGCGCCAGCTCGCGGCGGGACTCGGGCGTGCGCAGCGTCGGCCGGCCGGCCAGCACGACGAGCAGCTCCTCGTTGGCGAAGTGGGCGTGCAGCGGGAACGTGGCGGCCCCCGGAGGGACCTCGAACAGCGACGCGCCGAGGTCCCGGGCGCCCGCCTGGCGGCCGAGCCGCGAGCGCTTCCACACGAACGGAGGCTCGTCGCGCTCGACGTCCCACTCGGGCTCGAACACGTTGGGCGTCATGCGAGCCACTCGCCGGGCACGACGGCGCGCACGCGGCCGGGGAAGTCGGGGCAGACCCGCAGGGCGTGGGCGCCGGCGGGCCGGGCCGCGATCCGCTCGCGGAGCTGGTCGAAGCACATGGCCAGGCGCACGGAGGTGGCCACCTGGAAGTCGGCGGCGTTGACCTGCTCGCCGCCGATCACGCCCTCGGCCAGCAGCGCGTCGACGCGGTCGAGCGCCGCCGGGAGCGCCTGCGCGCAGGCCTGGGCCGCGGCATCGGGCACGCGCATCTGCAGGGCGACCACCGGGCGCACGACCGGCAGCACGGGCGCGAGCGCGCTGACCGGCGGGCGCGCGCCGGCGAGGAAGCCGGCCATCGCCGGCGGGTCGTGCACGACCGCCCAGCGGGTGAGCCTGCGCACGGTGTCCTGCAGCGAGTCGTCGGCCCACGCCTCCGCGCGCTCCATCGCCGCGCCGGCCACCAGCGGCGGCGTGGGCCGGACCGCATCCAGCGCGCGGGCGATCCGCCGCGTGCCGATCACGCGCCGGCCGTCGATGCGCATGACCGGCACGGTGGTCGAGCGGTAGCGCAGCAGCGGCAGGATCGCCCGGTGGGAGATGTTCGGCAGGTCGTAGCGCGTATACGGGACGCCCTTGTGGCGGAGCATCAGCTCCGCCGCGAGCGACGGGTGCGAGCCGGGGACGCCGATCAGCGTCGCGGGCATCAATCCACCAGCGCCTGGTAGACGAGCTGGCGGAACTGCGTGCGGAGCGGGTACGTGCTCGACGGGATCATCTGCGTGAAGAACAGCGCGGTGACCCGCTCCGCCGGGTCGACCCAGAAGGCCGTGCTGGCCAGGCCGCCCCAGTTGTACTCGCCCACCGTGGACAGCACCTTCTGCGCGACCGCGTCCTGGTTGACCGCGAAGCCGAGCCCGAACCCCACGCCCTCGAAGCTCACCTCGGCGAACAGCTG
>DASXCV010000400.1:0-3354 GCA_036491015.1 Thermoleophilaceae bacterium
TGTTCGCGTTCGTGACGATCGCCGCGGCGGTGTTCTACTTCGTGGTGGTGCCGGTGAACGCGCTGATGAAGCGCCGCCGCACCGAGCCCCCCGTGGACGAGACCGTGCGCCCCTGCCCGGAATGCCTCAGCGACATTCCAGTGGACGCCAGGCGCTGCGCGTTTTGCACGGCGCAGCTCGCGCCCTCAGCCTGACTGGACCGCGCTACCCCATTCGGGGTACGGTTGCCGACGAACTGGTCTGGTCACCTACTGGAGGGGCTCGCATGAAACGGCACATCAGCTATGCCAACGTAGTTGCGACGCTGGCTCTGTTCCTCGCTCTCGGCGGCGGCGCCTTCGCCGCCACGAAGATCACGGGGAAGCAGATCAAGAACGGCTCGCTCACGGGCAGCGACTTGAAGAAGCACTCGATCTCGCTCAACAGGCTCAAGGGCAAGCTGCCCGCCGGCAAAACCGGCGCTCCCGGCACGCCCGGAACTCCCGGCGCCCCCGGCGCTCCAGGAACCGCGCTCGCCTACGCGCACGTGAACGCCGATGGCACGCTCGATGCGGCCAACTCGAAGAACGTCGACCGCACGTCGGGTATTGCCACGGCCGGCTACTACTGCATCCAGACGTCCGTGCCGGTCCACAACGTGGTCGTCACGCCCGACAGCCCGACGGTGGCAAGGACCGCGACGGCCGGAAAGAGCGACCCGTTCACCTCGTGCGGCGCGTTCGACCCGACCAAGCCTCGCGGCGACGTCGTGGTGACCACGTTCAGCGGCACCACCGCCACGAATACCGCGTTCTGGATCGCGATCAACTAGGAGCTAGCTGCCGCGGAAGCGGTTTGTGATCGGCAGGCGCCGGTCGCGTCCGAAGGCCTTTGTGGACACCCGGACGCCGGGCGGCGCCTGCCTGCGCTTGTACTCGGCCAGGTCCACGAGCCGGATCACGCGCTCCACATCCGCGCGCTCGAAGCCCTGGCGGACGATCTCGTCGGCGTCGAGGTCGTGCTCGACGTAGGCCTCGAGGATCGGGTCGAGCACGTCGTAGGCCGGCAGCGAGTCCTGGTCGCGCTGCTCGTAGCGGAGCTCGGCCGACGGCGCCCGCTCGAGCACGGAGGCGGGCACGAGCTCGCGGCCTGCGGACGCGTTGCGCCAGCGCACGAGGCGGTACACGTCGCCCTTGAACACATCCTTCAGCACCGCGAAGCCGCCGGCCATGTCCCCGTACAGCGTGGCGTAGCCCACCGACATCTCGGACTTGTTGCCCGTGGTGAGCACGAGCCAGCCGAACTTGTTGGAGAGCGCCATCACCACGTTGCCGCGGATGCGCGCTTGGAGGTTCTCCTCCGTGATGTCGGACTCCGCGCCGTTGAACGCGGGCGCGAGCAGCTCGTCGAAGCCGCGCATCGCCTCCTCGATCCCCAGCTCGAGGAACTGCGAGCCGAGGTTCTCCGCGATCGCGCGAGCGTCCGCACGGGTGCCCTCCGACGAGTACGGCGAAGGCATCGAGACGAAGGTCACGCGGTCGGCCCCGAGGGCGTCCACCGCCACGAGGGCCACGAGCGCGGAGTCGATACCGCCCGACAGCGCCACCACCACGCGCTCGAAGCCGTTCTTGTCCACGTAGTCGCCCACGCCGAGCACGAGTGCGCGGTACAGCTCCTCGTCGGGCCCGAGCACCGTGGCTAGCGAGCCGCCCACCTCGCGCGCCTCGCCGTAGGGCACCTCGAGCCGCGCCAGCGTCCGCACATCCCGCCCGGAACCGCGCCGCACGGCCGGCCGGTGGCGCGCGTCCTGGAGCCGGCGGGCGAAGATCGCGCTCGGGTCGAGCGTGCAGAACACCATCGCCTCCTCGAACTGCGGCGCGCGCGCCAGCACCTCGCCGTCAACGTCGATCGCCACGCTGTGCCCGTCGAATACCAGCTCGTCCTGGCCGCCCACGAGGTTGCAGAACAGCACCGCCACGTTGCTGTCGCGGGCGCGCTGGATCAGCATCGCCTCGCGCTCGAGGCCCTTCCCCGCGTGGTAGGGGGAGGCCGACAGGTTGATCACGATGCGCGCGCCCGCCAGCGCCTCGTCGGTGGCCGGCGGCCCGGGCTCCCAGATGTCCTCGCACACGGTCAGGCCGATCGGGGTGCCGTTCAGCTCGATCAGGGCGCCCTCCGTGCCCGACTGGAAGTAGCGCGCCTCGTCGAACACGCTGTAGTTGGGCAGGAACACCTTGCGGTACACGGCCGCCACGGCGCCGTCGGCCAGCACGGCGGCGGAGTTGTAGACGTCGTCGGCGCGCTCCGGGTAGCCAACGAGCGCGACGATGCCCTCCACCTCGGCGGCGAGCTCGCGCAGCACCTCGTCCACCCTGTCGAGGAAGTGCGTCTTCAGCAGCAGGTCCTCGGGCGGGTAGCCGGTGAGCGTCAACTCCGGGAAGACGACGAGCTGAGCGCCCTCGTCGCGCGCGCGGGACACGCCCTCGCGGACCTTCGCGGCGTTGCCGTCGAGGTCGCCGACGGTCGTGTCGATCTGTGCCAGGGCGACTTTCAGGAGTCCAGTTGCCATGACCCCCAAGTATGGCGAGCCGAGTACCGGCTAAGCGGTCAGACGACGCCGCCGACGAGCATCCGGAGCTTTGTGCCCGAATCGCTCGTCTCGAGATCGAACTGCCGCGTGAGCCGTTCGATCAAGCCCAAGCCGCGCCCGCCCGTGGCGTTCGGCGCGGACGGCTCGCGGTGTCGGAAGCGGCCACGGTCGCCCACCTCGATGGTGAGCCCGTCGTCCTTCCATACGCAAGTCACCGAGATGGACTTGCCGTCGGCCGTGATCCCGTGCCGCATCGCGTTGGTGACCGCCTCGGTGGCCACCAGCTGTGCCTGGAACGCCTCGGCCTGATCGAGGCCGTGGTGTGCTGCGCGCCTGCGAACAAAGTCCCGCATCCGGGCCAATTCCGCTGGGTCGGGCCGCAGCTCGAGCATGTCCCGCTCCCCTGTCACAGTGGGATTCGTTCCCGACCAAACGGGGCTCAAAACCACCCAACCGGCGGCATGGATCAGCCGTGGTAGTAGTCCCATCCCTCCGTCGGGTGAGTAGGCGGCCGGTACCCTCTGATCTCTGGCCTCGATCCCCAGTCCGGGCAGCAACGGAATCCGGCTTGGTCCCCTGGACCTGCACGCCTATGGGCTGATGTACGTGCTGGCCGTGCTGGCGGCGATTCTGATCACCACGCGCCTGTGGGAGGAGCGCGGCGGGCACCGCGACCTGGTGTACGAGGTTGCGCTCTGGGGCTTCCCCGCCGGGCTCATCGGCGGCCGGCTCTACTTCGTGCTCACGAGCTTCGGCGAGGTGCCGAAGCACTGGTGGGGGCCGTT
>DASXCV010000401.1:0-2668 GCA_036491015.1 Thermoleophilaceae bacterium
CGAAGCGGTCTACCTCGGCCACCTCGGCCGCTACCGCTGCCCGAGCTGCGGGCGCGAGCGGCCGAAGCCCCAGGTGGCGGCCGAGACGGTCACGCTGCACGGCATGTCCGGCTCGGACGTGCGCATCGCAACGCCGCAGGGGCCGATCGAGCTGAGCCTTCCGCTGCCGGGCCTCTACAACGTCTACAACGCGCTGGCGGCCACGGCAGCCGCGCTCGAGCTGGGCGCGACCACCGACCAGGTGCGCGAGGCGCTGTCGGCGTTCGCCGCGGCGTTCGGGCGCGTGGAGCGGCTGCAGGTGGGCGGGCGCGAGGTGGCGATCCTGCTCGTGAAGAACCCCGCCGGCGCCAACGAGGTGCTGCGCACGCTGACGCTCGAGGACGGCTCGCTCGACCTCTGGATCGCGCTGAACGACGGCATCGCGGACGGCCGCGACATCTCGTGGATCTGGGACGCGGACTTCGAGCTGCTAGCCGGGCGCGCGCGGACGATCACCTGCTCGGGCACCCGTGCGGAGGAGATGGCGCTGCGGCTGAAGTACGCGGGCGTGGACGCTCCGCTCACCGTCGAGCGCGAGCTCGGCCCATCGCTCGACTCGGCGGTGGCGAACGGCAACGGCGCGCCGCTGTACGCGCTGCCCACCTACACGGCGCTGCTCGAGCTGCGCGATCTGCTGGCCGACCGCGGCCTGGCGAAGCGGTGGTCCGACTGAAGACGCTCGACGAGGCGGTGGTGTGGCACGACGTGGAATGCGCGTCCTACGGCGCCGACCTGGACCTCTGGCGCACGCTGGCCGCCGAGCGCGGCGGCGAGCTGCTCGACATCGGCGCGGGCACCGGTCGCGTTTCGCTCGACCTCGCCGCGCTCGGGCACGACGTGACCGCGCTCGACTCGGATCCGGCGCTGATCGCGGCGCTCGCCTCTCGCGCGCGCGAGCGCGGAGTACGAGTGCGCGCGAGCGTGGCGGACGCGCGGGCGTTCGAACTCGGCCGCACCCTCTCGCTCGTGATCGCGCCGATGCAGGTGGTCCAGTTGATGGGCGGCGAAGCGGGACGCGCGGCGATGCTGCGCTGCGTGAGGGAGCACCTCGAACCCGGGGGCGTGTTCGCGGCCGCGCTGGCCGACCCGTTCGAGGACATCCCCGAAGAGGACCTCCGGCCACCGCTGCCGGACGTGCGCGAGGAGGGCGGTTGGGTGTTCTCGAGCATGCCGATCGCGCTGCGCGTGGAGGACGACTGGACGGCGATCGACCGCATCCGCCAGGCCGTCTCGCCCGAGGGCAACTTCACGGAGACGATGGCCACCGTGGTGCTCGACAAGGTGGAGCCCGCCGAGCTCGAGCAGGAGGCGCGCGGGCTGTTCCGGGCTCTGCCCCAGCGACAGGTGCCCGAGGACGACCGCTATGTGGGCAGCGCCGTCGTGATGCTGGAGGCGATCTGATGGCGACGCTGCGGGTCTGCGCGCTCTACCCCGATCTGATGAACATCTACGCCGACCGCGGGAACATCGCCGTGTTCCGCGCCCGCTGCGAGTGGCGTGGGATCGGCTTCGAGCTGTCGAGCTCGGGGCTCGGCGAGCGGCTCGACCCGGACTCGGCGGATCTCTTCTACATGGGCGGCGGCCAGGACCGCGATCAGATGGCGGTGGCCGAGGACATGGTCGACACCAAGCGCGAGGCGCTGCACGCGGCGCAGGACCGCGACGCCGTGATCCTCGCCGTCTGCGGCGGCTACCAGCTGCTCGGCTCGAGCTACCAGCTCGGGGACCGCAAGCTGCCAGGTGTCGAGCTCGTGGACCTGAGCACCGTTCGGGAGCCCGGCCCGCGCCTGATCGGCAACTGCGCGATCGAGTCCGACCTCGGCGGCGACCGCGTGATCGCCGGCTTCGAGAACCACGGCGGCCGGACCTATCTCGGCGAGCGTGAGCGGCCCCTCGGCAAGGTGCTGAGCGGCTTCGGCAATAACGGCAAGGACAGCTACGAGGGCGTGCGCCGCGGCAACACGATCGGCACCTACCTCCACGGACCGCTGTTGCCCAAGAACATCTGGCTCGCGGACCGCTTGATCGAGCTGGCGCTCGGCATCGAGCTCGAGCCGCTCGGCGACGACTCGCTGGAGCGGGCCGCGCACCTGAGCGCGCGGCGCGCCGCGGGCGTCTAGGCCGCGCGCGCGGGCAGCGCGTCGGGCGGGAACACGGGCGGGATCCCGCCCGCGTAGTGCGGTACGAGGCGCCGCGCGTGCTCGGCCGCAGGCCGGCCCTCGATGACCGGTCGGAGGTCCTCCCACATGAGTGCCGCGCGCGTGGTGGGGGCGATCATCGCGTCCGCGGCCCTCGGCCGGTCGGCGTCGAGCGTGCCGGCGGCGATCAGCGCGTCCACGCGGTCGAGCATCGCCGGGAACTCCGCCAGCGTGCGGCGCACGCCTTCGTCGTCGGACTTGTTGAGCAGCGAGTTGATGTAGATGGCGGGCTTCGAGATCCGCACCACCACGCCGGTCGGCACGCTCATGCGCCCGTCCGCCAGCACGCTCCCCACCGCGCCGGGGCGGCGCAGCAGCGAGTACGGCAGGAGCGACCGGAAGGCACGCTGGTAGGTCTCCTCGCCCCAGGCCACGGCCTCCTCCACCGCAGCGCGCCGCTCAGGGTCATCGGGGAACAGGCGCGGCTCGGG
>DASXCV010000402.1:0-11804 GCA_036491015.1 Thermoleophilaceae bacterium
GACTCGAAGTGGTCGTACACGACCGGGGGCGAGACGCCCGAGCGGCGGGCGATCTCGTCGATCGAGGCGCCGTGGTAGCCGCGCTCGGCGAACAGCTCCGTGGCCGCCTGCTCGATCAGCTCGCGCCGGGCCTTGGCGGACAGTCGTCTCTTGGGTGTTGAAGTCATGGGATCCCGTGCTAACCTAACGTTCACTAGGTTATGCGAACGAGCGGACGAGATCCACTTGCAATCGCCGCCGTGGCCTTCGTGGCGGCGAACCTGCTTCACACGCTCGACCACTTCCGCCAGGGGGTGAGCGGCCTCAGCACCACGATCCTCGCCGGCGGCACGACGTTGTCGGTGCTCGCCGTGGTGGTGATGGTGATGGCGCTGCGGCGGCACCCGCGCGCGCCGGCGTTCTGCGCAGTGGTCGGCCTCTCGGGAGCGGTCGGCATCGCCTCGAGCCACCTGCTGCCGCACTGGAGCTCGCTGAGCGACTCCTATCCGGAGATCCACGCCGACGCGCTGTCGTGGGTGGTCGTGATGATCGAGATCGGCGCGGCGCTCGCGCTCGCCGTCGTGGCGATTCGCGAGCTGCGCAGGCAGGCCGCCCAACCGCAGCACGCCTGACGGGCGTCCGGCATTCTTTGCGCGGTGCGACGCGCTCTCGCCGCCTCCGTCCTCGGCCTGGCGATCCTGACCGCTTGTGGTTCGCAGAACGCGCAGGCGCGGGTCCACCTTTCGCAGATCGGCAAGTTCAACGCGCCGATCTACGTCGGGGCTCCGAGCGGTGACTCGAAGCGCGTGTTCGTGGTCGAGCGCGCCGGCCGGATCGTCGTGGTGCGAAGCGGCCACAAGCTGAGGACGCCGTTCCTCGACATCCACAACCGGGTGTCGGGCGGCGGCGAGCGCGGCCTGCTGTCGATGGCGTTCGCGCCGGACTACTCGCAGAGCGGCCGCTTCTACGTCGACTACACGGACACCTCGGGCGACATCAGGGTGGTGCAGTACCGGCGCTCCGCAAAGAGCCAGGACCGTGCGGCGGCCGGCTCGGCGCGCAACGTCATCAAGATCGAGCACAGCCAGTTCAACAACCACAACGGCGGCCAGCTCCAGTTCGGTCCCGACGGCTTCCTCTACATCGGCGTGGGCGACGGGGGCAGCGAGGGCGACCCGTCGGGCAACGGCCAGAACCTGGGCGTCCTGCTCGGCAAGATCCTGCGCATCGACCCGCATCCGGGCGGCGGCTACGGGATCCCGTCCGGCAATCCATTCACCGGCCGCGGCCAGCGGCGCGAGATCTACGCGTACGGGCTGCGCAACCCATGGCGCTTCTCGTTCGACCGCTCGACCGGCGCGCTCGCCATCGGCGACGTGGGCCAGGACAAGTTCGAGGAGGTCGACTACGAGCCGAAGGGCCGCGGCCTCAGTCGCAACTTCGGCTGGAGCCATTTCGAGGGCAACAGCCGGTTGAAGGGTGGCGCGACGCCGAACTACGCGCCGCCCGTGCTCGTGCGCTCCCACTCCGGCAACGGCTTCTGCGCGATCGTCGGCGGCTACGTGGTCCGCGACCGCTCGCTCGGCAGCCTCTACGGCCACTACGTGTACGGCGACCTCTGCAACTCGAGCCTCTTCTCGGTGAGACTGAGGGCCGGGCACGCGGCCGGGAACCACGCGCTCGGGCCGAAGGTGAGCAACCTCGTGTCGTTCGGCGAGGACGGCCGCGGGCGCATATACGCCGTGTCGCAGAACGGCCCGGTCTACCGCCTGGCCGGCTGAGGCCGAGCCGCTACGGCTTCGGCGCGGGCGGCTGCGCCATGTGCAGCCGGGCGTCGGTGGCCTTGATGCGCGCCTGGCCCGCGAGCTGGATGTTGTGGTAGATACGGGCGAGCACGTCGAACACCGGCTTCTTGGTGCCGTTCTGGTCGGCCACGCCCTTCTGGTTGTAGGGCGGCTCGGGCGTCGGGTTGCCGCCGTCCCAGCCGGGCCTGACCTTGAAGTCGCGCAGGATCCAGGCGATCGCGCCGTTGATGAACGGGTGCTGGTCGAACACCTGGTTCTGGAACTGCATCCAGTCGGTCTGGAACTCGTAGGAGCCCTTCTCGTCCACCGGTCCGTCGTGGTTCGACTCCGCGCCGTACTCGGTCACGAACAGCGCGAGGCGCGGATAGAACCCGTGCATCTGGTCGAAGTAGGCGCCGGTGGCGTTGCGGTCCACGAGCTGGCCGCCGGGGCCGGGGTACCAGCCGAAGTAGTCGTTCATGCCGAGCGCGGTGAGGTACTTGGCGAAGATCGTCTGCTTGGGGATCGACGGGTAGCCGGCGATGTCCGTGGCGATCAGGCGCGTGTCGTCCATCGACCTGATCAGGGCGGTCGCGCGCTTGATGTACTCCTCCTGCCCGGACTGCGGCCGCGACGGCAGCTCGTTGCCGATCGACCAGGTGAGCACCGACGGGTGGTTCTCGTCGCGCAGGACCATGTCCTTGATGTCGGTGAGCGCCTTGTCCTGCACCGAGTGGAGCTTGAGCTGGTCCTCGCCGAGGCGGTAGACCGGCACCTCGTCCCACACGAGCACGCCGGCGCGGTCGGCCATCTCGAGGAACTCGGGGTGTAGCGGGTAGTGGACGCGCGTGATCGTCCCGCCGAGCTGGAGCAGCTGCTGGAACATCGACTTGCGGTCGGCCTCCGTGAGCGCGCCGCCCACGCCGTCCGCCACGCTCTCCTCGTGCATGCTCGCGCCGCGGAGCGTGGTGGGGATGCCGTTTATGAGCAGGCGGCCGTTGCGGACCTTGATCGAGCGGACGCCTATGTGCGCGAGCCAGCCGCCCACCTGGTGGCCGCCGAGCGAGTCGCCCGCGCGGACCGTGTAGAGCTGCGGGTCGCCCGGCTCCCACAGGCGCGGGTTCGAGATCTTCACCTTGGCGGACACCACGCGCGTGCGGTTCTTGGCGATCGTGACCGATGGGAAATGGCCGGCGAGCCCTCCCACCGACGCGTGGAAGAACACCCGCTGCCTGCGGTTCGAGACGTTGTGGAGGGTGGCTCGCATGACGACCGTCGCCGCGCAGGCGCGGCAGGGGAGGCGCGGCTGCGCGAGGAAGTCGCTGATGTCCACGCGGTCGACCTTGCGCAGGTAGACCTCGCGGAGGATGCCGCTGTAGTTCCACCAGCCGCCACCGGGCGTGCCGTTGTCCTGGTCGATCAGCGGCGGCAGGTCGGTCTCCGAGCGGCGGCTGTCCACGCGCACCACCAGGTGGTTCACGCCGTTCTTGCGGATGTTCGCCGCCGGCACCTCGAACGGGAGGTAGGCGCCCTCGTGCGCCCCGATCTGGCGCCCGTTCAAGTACACGCGCGCGCGGTAGTTCACCGACTCGAAGCGGAGGACCCAGCTGGTGCTGCGGCTCGCCTTCGGCACCTTGAAGTCCGTGCGGTACCAGCCCACGCCGCCTCGCTGGCTGGCGTCCGAGAGGTCGGTGGCGTTCCAGGCGTTGGGAACGGTGACCGCGCTCCAGCCGGTGAGCGACTGCGAGCGCTCGAAGCCCTGCGCGATGCCCTGATCGAACGGGTCCGCCCGGAAATACCACGTGCCGCCCATGAGAAACCGGCCCGTATGCCCGTCGTGGTAGTAGACCTTCGCCTGAGGCGTGTAGACCGCGGCACCGGCCACGCCCGGAAGGGCGAGCGCGAGCAGCGCAAGCAGCGCGACGGCGAAGAGCGTGCGGAGGGACAAGGGCGACCGTTGCAACACGTCTCGACGTCGGAGGTAGCGGCCCAAGCGAAGCAGGCTAGCGACTGGGTCAGAGGGGATAGGAAGAACGACCCTCGCCCTACCCCTACTCCCTACCCCCTACTCCCTACTCCCTACTCCCACCCCCATGCGCGGCCACGAGTTCCTTGAGCGTCGCTTTTCCCGTGTACTTCGGCTTCCATTTCAAGTCTTTCCTTGCCCGCTCTGTCTTCAGCAGCACTTCCTTGCGCACTGAGTGGATCCAGCTGAGCTGGGCTGGGGTCTTGGGCAGGCGGGAGATGAGCTCGGCGGTGGCATCGAGCGCCAGCTCGGGCACTCCGATCGAGTACCAGCCGAGAGCGTCGGCGAGATCGCGCATCCGGAGCGTTCCACCGCCCGCCAGGTTGTACGCGCCGGGCGGGCCCTTGGCCAGCACGCCGGCGACGAATGCGGACGCCACGTCGTCCTCGTGCACCAGCTGGAAGCGCGTGCCGGTGTCCGGGATCACGGGCCGCAGCATCGGCATCGAGCCGAGCAGGCGCACCACCGGGCCGGGCAGCGCCTCCGACAGGCGCACGTACGGGATCTCCTCGAGCAGAGTCTGCGCCCGCGGGCCGGCGACGATGCAGGGGCGGAACACGTAGGCGCCCGTCCTCGTGCGGCGCTTGAGCACGTCGGCGAGTACCCCTTCCACCTCCGCCTTCTGCGCCGAGTAGAAGTGCTCGGGCGTGCCACGCGGCGGGATCTCCTCGGTGAGCCAGTCTGGGTTGTCCTGGTGGAAGCCGTAGGCGGCCACGCTCGACGCGTAACAGATGCGCTCGGCGCCGGCCTTGGCCGCCTCCTCGAACACGATCCGCGAGCCGTCCACGTTGACCGCGCGCGTGGCGTCGCTGGCGGAGAGGATCGCGAAGGCGAGGTGCACCACCACATCGGAGCCCTTCACGGCGTCGCGGACGCTCGACTCGTCCTGCACGTCGCCCTGGCGGTACTCGGTCTTCTTCCAGCCGGCGGCGGCGGGGTCGAACGGGCTGCGCGCCATCCCCACGATCTTCTTCACTCCGCGCGAGCGCTCGAGGGCGGACACGAGCGCGATGCCGAGGTCGCCGGTGGGCCCGGTGACCGTGACGGTCAGCCCGTCACTCGGCATAGCCCGGCTCGCCCGGCAGGACGATCTCGGCGGCGTCGTCGTCGAGCCTGATACGCGGCATCACGGGTTGGACCTCCCGGCCACGGGCGGTCTCGAGCGCGTGCTGGACGGACTCGAATTCGGCGAGTTGCTCCAGGTGCTTGATGGTGGGGAAGACGAGGCCGAGCTCGTCGCGGCGGTAGGCGTCGAGCGCGTCGGCGGGGCGCAGCCAGCGCAGGTCCACGCACTCCTGGCCGTCGCACTTCGGATCCGCGCCCGCGGGCGCCTCGGTGACGAAGAAATAGGTGTCGAAGCGGATCTTCGCCTCCTCCGGCGTGATCCAGCGCGAGAACGGCACGAAGCCGCTCGTGTCCGGGAGCGAGAGGGT
Organism: Thermoleophilaceae bacterium; assembly: GCA_036491015.1. Lineage (GTDB taxonomy): Bacteria > Actinomycetota > Thermoleophilia > Solirubrobacterales > Thermoleophilaceae > JAICJR01. The sequence goes on from DASXCV010000402.1 coordinate 5,223, forward strand.
GGCCTCCTCCTCGAGCTCGCGCCGTCCGGCCTCCTCCGGGGAGCCGTCCTCCTCGTGCACCGCGCCGCCGGGGAACACCCACGCGCCGCCCATGAAGCGCTGGGCAGGATTGCGCTGTACGAGCAGCACCTCGGGGCCGTCCGGCGAGTCGCGCAGCACGATCACGGATGCCGCCACCCGCGCCTTGGTGACCTCTCCCGTGTTGAGCTCCTCGCCGTGGTGCGGCGCGCGATCGATCCGGCGCTCCTCCTCAGGCATCGGCCGCAGCCTACCCGCTAACCTGCCGAAGTCGTGGAGGCGGCAACCCAACAGCTGTGGATCTGCGAATCCTGCGGATTCATCTATGACCCGGCCGAGGGCGATCCCGACGGGGGCGTCCCGCCCGGCACGCCGTTCGAGGAGATCCCCTCGGACTGGTTCTGCCCCGTGTGCGGCGCGCGCAAGAAGGACTTCTCGCCCTACGACGGCTGAGCCGCCGGCGAGCTACGCGGCTGCCAGTTCGCGCTCCGAGGCGGCGTCGACGATCGCTTCCCAGACGATCACGACGAGGCGTTCGAGGTCTGCCTCCGAGATCGCGAGCGGCGGCATCAGCACGATCACGTCGCCGAGCGGTCGCACGATCGCGCCGCGCCGGCGCGCCTCGAGCGTGACCTGGTGGCCCATGCGCGCCTCGAGCGGGAAGCCGCCGAGCTCGATCCCGACCATGAAGCCGCAGCGGCGCACCTCGTTCACCATCGGGAGCTCCGCCACGGGCTCGAGCAGACGGCCGAGCAGCTCGATCTTGGGCTGCAGGTTGTCCAGCGTGTGCTCCTCGTCGAACACGTCGAGGGTGGCGAGCGCGGCCGCGCAGGCGAGCGGGTTGCCCGTGTAGGTGTGGCCGTGGAAGAAGGTGCGCAGCTCCTCGTGCTCGCCGAGGAAGCCGTTGTAGATCTCCTCGGTGGCGAGGGTGGCGGCGAGCGGCATGTACCCCCCGGTAATGCCCTTGGCCACGCAGAGCAGGTCGGGCGCGACGCCCTCGTGCTCGCACGCGAACATGCGCCCGGTGCGGCCGAAGCCCACCGCCACCTCGTCACAGATCAGCAGCACGCCGTGCCGGTCGCACAGCTCGCGCACCTCGCGCAGGTAGCCCTCGGGGTGCACGATCATCCCGGCCGCGCCCTGCACGAGCGGCTCCATCATCACGGCGGCGATCTGCCCCGCGTGCTCCTCGAGGATCAGCGCCATGTGCGACGGGTCGCCCGGCTCGGCCTTGAAGGTGTCGAACAGCAGCGGGTGGTACATCGAGTGGAACAGGTCGATGCCGCCCATCGACACCGAGCCGATCGTGTCCCCGTGGTAGGCGTCGCGCAGTGAGACGAAGCGCGTCTTGCGCCTGTGCTCGCCGCCCTGCTGCTGCCAGTACTGGAACGCCATCTTCATCGCGATCTCGGTGGCGGTCGAGCCGCTGTCCGAGTAGAAGACGCGCGTGAGCCCCGGCGGCGCGATCTCGACCAGGCGCCGGGCGAGCTGGATCGCCGGCGGGTGGGAGAGGCCGAGCATGGTGCTGTGGGCGACGGTCTCGAGCTGGGCCCTAACCGCCTCGTCGATCCGGGGGTGCCGGTGGCCGTGCACGTTGCACCACAGCGAGGAGACGCCATCGATGTAGCGCCGGCCCTCGGTGTCGATCAGGTCGGTGCCCTCGGCGCGCTGGACTATCAGCGGCTCCTCCTGCGCCCAGCCCTGCTGCTGCGTGAACGGGTGCCAGAGGTAGCGGCGGTCGTCGGCGGCGAGGCTCACTGCTGGCGGACGGTAGCTCTCCCGGTGGTCGGAACTGCGGTCTCGCGGAGCCTGATGGTGGCGTCCACGGCGGTGGCGCCGTGCTCGTGCACCAGCACCGGGTTGAGCTCGATCAGCTCGGCGTCGAGGGAGAGCAGCGCCTCCCCGGCGGCGCTCGCGAGCTGCGCGGCGGCGCCGAGGTCGAGCGGGGTGCGCCCGCGGCCGCCCGTGAGGAGCGGGGCGGCCCGCAGGGAGCGGAGCGCCCGCTCGACGCGCCCCGGGCTCGCGGGGAGGGGGACGATCGCCACGTCGTCGAGCAGTTCGGTCCAGATCCCGCCGAGGGCGAGCACGAGCGCCGGCACCACGGCGTCGCGGCGGGCCGCCACGAGCAGCTCCACGCCGGGCTCCACCATGTGCTCCACGAGCACGTCGCCGTCCATCGCGCGGATCCGTCCATAGGCAGCAATGAGGTCCTCGCGAGTGGTCACGTCCAGCTCGAGCGCCTGCAGCTCGCTCTTGTGCTGCACGGACGAGGACGAGAGCTTGACCGCCACACGCCCACCGAGGCGGTGGAACACGGCCAGCGCCGCTTCCTCGTCGCCGACCAGAGCCCCGTCGACCACGGGTACGCCCGCGCCGCTCAGAGCAACCTTGGCCTCGTGCTCGGCGAGCCACGGACCGGGCTGAGCGCGCGGAGAGCAGACGGCAGCGATCTCCCGCAGCCGCGCCGGATCGCCGCCGTCGGCGGACAGCGCCCCGGCGCACACGAGCCCCACCCGGATCCCGGCCACGGCCGGCACCCCGGCCGACGCAAAGCGCCACGCCGCGGAGTCGTCGAGCAGCTCGGGCAGGGTGGAGGCCACCATCGTCGGCACCGGGCTGAGCGCCGCGCCCGCCTCGATCCCGTCGCGCACCGCGCTCCACGACTCCTCCACCGCGCCCTCGAGGTCCGCCGGCTGGTCGTAGAACACGAGCACGCGGTCCACGCTCGGGTCCTCGCCCACGGTGCGCACGAGCTCGGTCAGAGCCGGGGCGTCGCCCCAGATCATCGCCGTGTAGTCGAGCGGGTTGGCGATCGTGGCCGCCACCGGCAGCTGCTCCGCGAGCCGCTCGCGCGTGGCGGGCGCGAACGCCGGCAGCTCGATACCGAGCCGCGAGGCCTCGTCGGCGCCGAGGCTCGAGTCGCCGCCCGAGCAGGTCATGATCGCGAGGCGTCCGCCGGGCCTGACGGCGTCGCGAACCGCCAGTGTCTTGCCCAGCTCGAGCAGTTCGTGCACGTCGCTCGCCCACAGCGCGCCCGCCTCCTCCACGAGCGCCCGGAACACGCGCTGGTCTCCCGCCAGCGCGCCGGTGTGGGCGGCCGCGGCTGTGGCGCCGGCCTCGGAGGTGCCGACCTTGAGGAGCGCCACGCGCACGTCGCGCTCCGCGCAGGCGGCGAGCGCCTCGCACAGCCGCGCGCCGTCGCCGTCGTCCTCGAGGTAGACGGCGATCGAGCGCACGCCGTCCTCGCCCGCGAGGAACTCGATGTAGTCGGCCGCCGACAGCACGGCCTGGTTGCCGCACGAGGCCACGCTGTGGAAGCGGAGGCCGCGCCGCGTGTTGAGCGCGTTCACCGCCACGTTGCCGCTCTGTGAGACGAGCGCCACGTGCCCCTCCTCCTGCGGGTGCAGGGCGTCGCCCCACAGCGCCGCGCGCGAGCGCAGCGCGACGATGCCGTTGCCGTTCGGCCCGCACACCGGCAGTCCGTGCCGCCCGGCGGCGGCCACCAGCGCGTCCTGGTGGTCGCGGCCGCCCGCCACCTCGGCGAAGCCCGCGCTGAATACCACGGCGCCGCCGCAGCCGAAGGCGCCGGCCTCCTCGATCACCTCCGCCACCCCGGCCGCCGGTATCGCCACCACGAGCGCGTCCACCGGCTCGGGCAGCTCGCTCACCGACGGAAAGCAGGGCCGCCCGTGCGCCTCGGTGCGCTTGGGATTGACGCCGTAGACGGCGCCCTCATAGCCGAAGACGTCGAGGTTGATCAGGGTCTGGCTCGAGTACGAGCCCGGCCGCTCGCTGGCGCCCACCACCGCGATCGACGCGGGGCGGAAGAGGCGGGAGAGGTCCGCCATCGGGCTAGTGGATCACCCGCTCGACGCCGCGGCGCTCGAGGGCGCGGGCGATGATCAGCCGCTGGATCTCGCTCGTGCCCTCCCAGATGCGGTCCACGCGCAGCTCGCGCAGGAAGCGCTCGGCCACGTTCGAGCGCATGTAGCCGCGCCCACCGAACACCTGCACCGCGCGGTCGGCGCAGCGGTAGGCCGCCTCGCTCACGAACAGCTTGGCCATCGACGCCTTCGCGTGAACCACCTTGAGGTCCGACTCGGCGTCGACCATGCGCGCCACCTGGAGTGCGAGCAGGCGCCCGACGGCGGCGTCGGTGGCGGAGTCGGCCAGCGGGAACGACACGCCCTGGTAGTCGAAGATCCGCGAGCCGCCCTGCTCGCGCTCGAGCGCCCAGCCGGTGGCCTCGTCGAGCAGGCGCCACATCGCGCCGAGCCCGTGCGTGGCGATGCCGAGGCGCTCCTCGGTGAACCACGCGCGCTGGAGATCGTCCCCGTTGCCGAGCCCGCCGATCACGGCCTCCTCCGGCACCTCGACGCCGGTGAAGCGGATCGTCGGGTGGCCGTGGGGGAAGCTGTGGGTGTAGGCGGGATCGTCCACGAACTCGACGCCGGGCGCGTTCGGCTCGACGAGGAAGAGCGTGGGCAGCGTCTGGCCGTCCTCGACCACGTTCGCCATGACCACCAGCACGTTGGCCACGTCGCCGGAGGTGACGAACCACTTCTCGCCGTCGAGCACCCAGCCGCCGTCGGTGCGCTTGGCGGTGCTGGTGATCATCGAGGGATCGGACCCCGAGTGCTCCTCGGTGACGGCGTACGCGGTGTCGCCGCCCTCGCCCCGGAGGATCGGGCGCAGGTAGCGGTCGATCTGCTCGGGCGTGCCCTGGAGCAGCACGTTGTAGGCGTTCGGCACGTGCCAGTGCAGGCCGTTGGTCACGCGCCCGAACTGCTCGTTCACGAGGAACCACTCGACCATCGACCAGCCCTGTCCGCCGAGCTCGGGCGCGAAGCGGCCGCCCTGCAGCCGCGCGGCGATCGCCTCTTCTCGGATGCGCGCGATCTGGTGGGCAGGCAGGCGGCCGTCGAGCTTCTGCGCCTCCTGCTCGAGCGGCATCAGCACGCCCTCGACGAACGCGCGCGCTCGCGCCTGGAGCTCGAGCTGGTCCGGCGTGAGCTCGTCGACGCCGGCACTGGGGGTCAGGGACGTGGTCATGCGGAACCTCCGAGTCGTTTGCGCTCCCCGGCCGTGCGCTGCGCCGCGGTGCCGGGCAGGCCGAGGAGAAGGTTGTGGTGGTTGGCGATCACTTCGATGGCCAGGTCGCGTGCGCGGACGACCGCCGGGTCGGCGTCGTCCTCCGTCGTCTCGATCAGTCGCACCGCCTCGCTCAGGTGGGCCAGCCAGTCGCGCTGGTTGCCGTGTAGGACGATGCGCTCGATTCGCTCCCGCTCGTGCTCGATCGCAGCCGTGGTGGGGATCCCTCCATGGCGCAGCGTCGCGAGCGCTGCGGGCAGCTCACGTTCGGGCTCCGGGGTGACCGAGAGCCAGGTATCCGGGGCCACACGCAAGGCCATGACCGGGTAGACTAACATCAACTGACTACAAAATCAGGATGACGCCATGAACTCAGTCTCCACGCCAAATACTCCGACCTCCGACCTCCGCTCTCCGACCTCGGGGGAGGCCCTCGCCCCGCAGCTCTACTTGGATCCGGCCACCGCGGAGCGCGAGCAGCGCCGCATCTTCGAGCGCACCTGGCAGCTCGCCGGCCACGTGGCCCAGCTGCCCAAGGCGGGGAGCTACATCACCTCCTGGGCCGGCAACCAGCCGGTGCTCGTGGTGCGCTCCGAGGAGGGCGAGCTGCGCGCGTACCGCAACGTCTGCCGCCACCGCGGGTCGATGCTGCTCACAGGCTCCGGCCAGTGCAAGGCGGCGATCCGCTGCCGCTACCACGGCTGGACCTACCGGCTCGACGGCGAGCTGATCGGCGTGCCGGAGGGGCGTGCGTTCGGAGAGCAGCTCGACAAGTCCAAGCTCGGCCTGCTGCCCGCGCGCGTGGAGGAGATGTGCGGCCTCGTGTTCGTGAACCTCGACGACGAGGCGCCGTCGCTGGCCGACCAGGTGGGCGACCTGCCGCAGCGGCTCGCCCCCTACGGGATCGAGAAGCTCGAGCACTTCTCCCCCTACCGCGGCGCCCAGCCGGCCAACTGGAAGGTGATCGTCGACAACTACCTCGAGGGCTACCACGTGCCGATCGCCCACCCCGGGCTGATGCGACTGCTCGACTACAAGCGCTACACGGTCGAGCTGCACGACGGCTACGTCTGGTTCGACGCGCCGCTGCGCGACAACCCCACCGGCAACCGCCTGGCCCGGCTCTACTCGAAGCTCGCCACGCCGATGCCGCAGCTCACCGAGGAGCACCACCGCATCTGGCGCTACGTGTTCATCTACCCGAACACGATGCTCGACCTCTACCCCGACCAGGTGGACACCTGGCAGATCCGGCCGGACGGCGTCGGCTCGATCCACGACAGCTACGACTGCTATCGCGCGCCCGGCAGCGGGCCGCGGACGCGGCTCGTCCAGAAGATCAACCACCGCTTCAACAACGAGGTGCTCGACGAGGACATCGACCTCGTGCGCAACGTGCAGAACGGGCTCGCCACTCGCGACTACGAGTGCGGACCGCTGTCCGCGCGCGAGTCGGCGGTGGGCTGGTTCGCG
>DASXCV010000403.1:0-2906 GCA_036491015.1 Thermoleophilaceae bacterium
AGCGGCATGTGCTCCTGGACGGGCTTCGGATCCATCTGCGCATCGGTGAGCTTGTAGTGCTTGCCCTCGAAGCTGAAGCGGTCCTCGGTCCATAGCCCGCGCATCACGCGGCAGGCCTCGTCGAGCATGTCCATGCGCACGCCGATCCGCGGGAACGGGATCCCGTACTGGTCGTGCTCCTTCTCGAACCAGGCGGCCCCCACGCCGTACTCGGCGCGGCCGTGCGAGATGTGGTCGATCGTGGCGGCCATGTTGGCCGCGACCGCCGGGTGGCGGTAGGTCACGCCCGTGACGAGCATGCCCACACGGATCTTGCTCGTGTGCGCCGCGAGCGCGGCCATCATCGTCACGCCCTCGAAACAGCCGGCGTCCGGGTCGCCGAAGATCGGCATGAAGTGGTCGAACACCGACATCCAGTCGTAGTCCAGCTCCTCGGCGCGCTGCCACAGCTCGAGCAGCTCGTCGAAGGAGGCGTTCTGCGGACCCGTGTGGACGCCGAAGCGGATCTGGTCGCCGAAGACCTGCATCGCTTACGCAGGATAGGGTGCTCCGGGTGCCCGCGGTCCGCCCCCTCCTGATCGTCGACACGCCGTCGCTCCTCTACCGGGCCTTCTTCGCGCTGCCCAAGTCGATCAAGGGCAGCGCCGGAACGTCGGTCAACGCGCTGCTCGGCAGCGCCAACCTGATGCTGCGCGAGGTGGAGGAGCACGACCCTCGCGCCGTCGTCCTCTGCTTCGGCCCGGACGCCGCCGAGTACCGGGTGGAGCTGTACGAGCCCTACCACGCGGCCCGCCCGCCGGTGCCCGACGAGCTGGCGCCGCAGTTCGCCGCCGCGCCGGAGTTCTTCGAGTCGTTCGGCTGGACCTCGGCCATCTCCGCGGACCACGAGGCCGACGACGTGATGGGCTCGCTCGCCGTCGCCGAGGAGAAGGCCGGGGGCGACGCGCTCATCCTCACGGGCGACCGCGACATGTTCCAGTGCGTGACGAAGCGCGTGAAGGTGCTCTACCTCAAGACCGGCGTGAGGGGCGGCGAGCCCGTGGACGCCGCCGAGGTGAAGCGCCGCTACGGCGTGCCTCCGGAGCTCGTGCCGGACTTCATCGCTCTACGCGGCGACCCGTCCGACGGCCTGCCCGGCGCGAAGGGCATCGGCGAGAAGACGGCCGCGGACCTCCTGCAGCGGCACGGCTCACTCGAGGCCGCGATCGAGGGGGCGGTGCGCGAGCGCCCGGCGCGCGTGTCCGGCGCGCTGCGCGACCAGGCCGACGAGCTGCGCATGTTCAAGGACATCGCCACGCTGCGACCGCAGAAGGTCAAGCGCCCGCGCGACAGGAAGACCGACTACGCGCGGGCGGCAAAGGCGGCGGACGACGCGGGCATGGGCGCGCTGGCCCGCCGCCTCGAGAAGGCCGCGGCCTCGTAGGGTCCGGAGCGATCCCAGTCTGGTGCCCTTATAGGGCAGCCGCCTGGGATTGCTTGTGGTCCTGCGAGGACCGAGCCAAGCCGTCGCTCTCTGCAACCCCCACCACGAGCGGGCGGAGGAAGGGCGGCGCGTGCTTGAGCTCGTCGTGCTCGAGCCGTGTGACGTCGAAGCCCGCCTTGCGCAGGCTGTCGACCGTCGAGCGGTTGCAGTGGCAGCCATGCCCGATCCGCGCGTTCAGCGGCATGAAGCGGTCCTGCAGGCGAGCGAGCTTCGGGTCGTCGGAGCGCACGTGCTCGATGAACAGCAGCTTGCCGCCCGGCCGCAGCACGCGCCGCAGCTCGCGCAGGGCGCGCGGCTGGTCGTCGACCGTGCACAGCACCAGGGTCGAGACGGCCACGTCGAAGCTCGCGTCCGGGAACGGCAGGTCCTCGGCGGGCGCACGCAGCAGGGTCGCGTCGAGCGCCGACTCGGCGAGCCGCTTCTCGAGCCGCTTGACCATCGGCTGCTCGGGCTCGGTGATCGTCAGCGAGCTCACGGCGTCGCCGTAGAAAGGAAGGTTCGCGCCGGTGCCGCCGCCGATCTCGAGCACGTCGCCCTCGGCGGCGCCGATCAGGGCTACGCGGTGATCGCGCAATCCGTCCTTCTCGGTCGCGGCAATCATCCGGTCGTACATCGCGGCGAAGATCCGGCCCCAGACGCTCATCTCATCGTCCTCCTGGTGACAGTGGGAGCTGCATGGCCAGAAGGTAAGCGGCGCGGCGACCTCCGGCATGGGGCGTTCGCCTCATCCTGCGAGCGGCGGATCAGCCCTTCGAGATCCCGCCCCACTCCTCCGGCGCGACGTCGCGGAGCGTCTCCGAAAACGTCCAGCGATGCCCGAAGGGGTCCTCTGCCTGGTACTGCCGCTCGCCGAACTCGAAGTCGGTGGGCTCCATCAGGACGCGCGCGCCGTGTGCGCGGGCGTGCTCGCAGTGGGCGCGAACGTCATCCACGCGCACCATCACCGAGTGGGTGACCTCGCCCTTGCGCGGCGCCTCTCGCTCGCTCCCCGTGTCCGCCACGATCAGCCCGCCGCCGTCGCCGAACCCGAGCTGCGCGCGGTGGTCCTCGCCGATCTGAACGCGCTCGTGAAAGCCGAACGCCTCCTCGAGAAACGTCACGGCAGCGCGGACGTCCGGATACGTGAGCACGGGGATCACGGCGGCCGGCGGGATCGAGCGGTTGGGCCTCATAGGTCGAGGTCCACCACCACGGGCGCGTGATCTGAGGGCTTCGTGCCCTTGCGCGCGTCGCGGTCGATGTAGCAGTCGCTCACCGCGCCGGCCAGCTCGTTCGCCACCAGCATCAGGTCGATCCGCATGCCGAGCCCCTTGTGGAAGTTGCCGGCGCGGTAGTCCCAGTAGGTGAACGGCTCGCCCTTCACGATGTGCGGCTGGAGGTCGGTGAGGCCGAGCTCGAGCAGCGCCTTCACCGCGTCGCGCTC
>DASXCV010000404.1:0-2300 GCA_036491015.1 Thermoleophilaceae bacterium
GGCAGCCGCTTCGGCATCATCACCACCGAGCTCCAGCCGATGAAGATCTCCGCGGCCGAGGCGCTCTGGAACACCCAGCAGCCCGCGAGCTTCTCGCTCTTCCAGATCGGCGGCTTCAGCCAGCAGAATCCCAATCCGAGCTTCCAGATCGCGATCCCCGGGCTGCTCTCGTTGCTCTCCACCGGGTCCTTCAACGGCAAGGTCGTGGGCCTCAACCAGCTCCAGCAGCAGGAGGAGAAACAGTACGGCCGCGGCACCAACTACATCCCGCCGGTGCGCGCCATCTACTGGAGCATGCGCGTGATGGCGTACCTGGGCACGCTCGTCGTGCTGGTCGCGCTGCTGGGCGCCTTGTTCTACCGCCGGGGCACGCTCACGTCGAAGCGCCGGTTCCTCTGGACCGCCGTGGTGGCCACCGGGTTCCCGTTCGTCGCCGCGCTGGCGGGCTGGGTGCTCACCGAGGCGGGGCGCCAGCCGTGGATCGTCCAGGGCCTGCTCAAGACCTCCGATGCGAACTCGCCCAGCGTGTCGAGCGCCACGATCGCCGTCAGCCTCGGCGTGTTCGCGCTGCTCTATGCGGCGCTCGCCGCGCTCGACTTCATCCTCATCCGGCGCTACGCGCGGCTAGATCCACCCCCGCTGCGCGAGGAGGCGCCGGGCGTGCCGGCGCTCGGGTACTGACGTGAGCGGCCTCGGGATCTTCTGGTTCTGGCTGATCGCCGTGCTCTGGGGCGGCTACTTCGTGCTCGAGGGCTTTGACTTCGGCGTCGGGATGCTGCTGCCGTTCCTGCCGCGGACCGAGGGCGAGCGCAAGACGATGTTCGAGTCGATCGGGCCCGTCTGGGACGGCAACGAGGTCTGGCTGGTGGTTGCGGGTGCCGCCACGTTCGCGGCCTTCCCAGCCTGGTACGCCACGATGTTCTCGGGGTTCTATCTCGCGCTCCTGCTGGTGCTGGTGTGCCTGATGATCCGGGTCGTCTCGTTCGAGTGGCGCGAGAAGAGCGACAACCCGCGCTGGCGCGGCACCTGGCGCTGGGCCAACACGGTGGGCAGCTTCGGCGCGCCGTTCATCTGGGGCGTGGCGCTCGCCAACCTGCTGCACGGCGTGCCGATCGACTCGAAGGGCAACTTCTCCGGCAACTTCCTCAACCTGTTCAACGGCTATACGGTGCTCGCGGGCATCGCGGTGGTGGCCGTGTTCGCGCTCCACGGCGCCAACTACCTGAACCTCCGCACCACCGGCGCGCTGTGCGAGCGAGCGGGCGCCACGGCTCGACGCCTCACGCTCCCCGCGATCGTGCTGGGCGCGGGCTTTCTGGTGTGGACGGTGGCGGTGGCGCACGGTCGCAACGAGCGCGGAATCGCCCCCGTGGCGATCCCGGCGGCCGTGGGGATCCTCGCGCTCGTGCTCGCCGCGGTGCTGCTGGCACGCCGCCGGGACGGCTGGGCCTTCGCGATGACCGCGCTGTCGGTGCTCGCCATGGTGGCCACGCTGTTCACCGGCTTGTATCCGCGGGTGCTCGTCTCGCACCCCACCTTCTCCAACAGCCTGACGATCTCGAGCGCCGCCTCCCAGCACTACGCGCTCGTGGTGATCACGGTGGTGGCGGGCATCTTCACCCCGCTCGTGCTGCTCTACCAGGGCTGGACCTACCGGGTGTTCCGGCGCCGGCTCGGGGGCGAGCCGGTGGAGATCGTCGCCCGCCGAACGACCGGCTCGCCCAGCGCCTGAGGCCGGCGTGCGCGCCCTCGACCCGCGCCTGCTCGAACGCACGAAGTCGGCGCGGCCGCTGCTCGCACTCGACACGGTGCTGGGCCTCGCAACCGTGGTGCCCGTGTTGCTGCAGGCCACGCTGCTCGCGCGCATCGTCGCGCGCGCCTTCGACGGCGCCGGCCTTGCCGATGTGCGCGTGGAGGTCGCGCTGCTGGCGGCGGCCTTCGCCGCGCGCGGCGTGCTCGCCTGGTGGATGGAGGTGGCCGGTCGGCGTGCCGCGTCGAGCGTGCTCTCGGAGCTGCGGCTGGAGCTCGTAGGGCGGCGGCTGCGCGAGCAGCCCGCCGCAGTGGATGGCGCCGAGGGCGGGGAGATCGCCGCGGCGGCGGTGCAGGGCGTGGAGGCGCTCGACGCCTACTTCGGCCGCTACCTCCCGCAGGTGGTGCTGGCGTCCGTGCTGCCGCTGGCCGTGGTCGGCTGGGTTGCGTCGATCGACATCGAGTCGGCGCTGATCATGCTGCTCACGCTGCCGCTCGTGCCGCTCTTCATGTGGCTGATCGGGCGCTACACCGAGCAGCGCACGCGCGAG
>DASXCV010000405.1:0-6451 GCA_036491015.1 Thermoleophilaceae bacterium
GTGGCGGTGAACATGGCGGCCAACGGCGCCTCGCGCGCCGAGACCGCGCGCTACCTCAGCGAGCGGCTCGGGATCCGCGACCGCGAGGCGCTGCTCGACTCGGTGTACCAGTCGCTCGGCGGCGAGTAGCCCGCCGGGATCCCTCCGCACCCGGGGTTACCCTCGCGCGCGATGGTCCCAGCCGAGCCGCTTCGCAACCTTGGCCGTGAGGCCCGCGCCGTCGTCAGGGCGGATACCGCCACGCATCTGCACCTGCGCGAGCGGCTCAGCGCCATCCTCCTGGCGTCGGTGCTCATCGATCTGGTGGCAGCCGTCGCCGTCTACTACCTCGAGCGCGGCCGCACCGCCACGGGCATCCACACCTTCGGCGACGCGCTGTTCTGGGTGAGCGGGCAGCTCCTCACGGTCTCGTCCCAGATGCCCAACCCGGTGACCCCCGGCGGCAAGCTCATCGACCTGTTCCTCGAGGCCTGGGCGATCACTGCGGTCACCGCCGCCGCCGGCTCCTTCGGCGCCTTCTTCCACCGGCGCGGCATGGAGCGCGACCCGATGGAGACAGCGAGCTAGACCCGCGGGCGCCGGTGCTTGTAGAAGCGCCCGGCGAGCTCGCGGAACAGCCCGCCGTCGTCGTCCGCGTTCAGTGACATCTGGTCGTTGCCGTTGATCGCGGGCGGGTTGGTGATGCCATCGTGCTGCGCGTCGCATGCGCAGGTGGTGCCATCCGCACCGCCGCCGAACAGAAACGCGATCACGCCGGCCTTTCGGTAGGCGCTCAGGTGCCGCGCGCTGTGAGCGCCGAGCAGCCACTGCACGCGGTTGTCCTGGAAGTGGCCCCAGGTGTTGTTCTCGGCGCGCATCTGAGTGTTGCCCAGCGGGATCTGCCACATCGCGATCCGCTGGTGCGCCGCACGGGAGTAGGTGGAGAGGAAGTGCACGTTGCGGGCGAAGTCCGCGGCGTTCCACCAGGACGCGCCGCCGTCGCCGTAGATCTTCTGCTTGAAGCCGGCGTCGCGGTCCGAGAACTCCGCGAAGGTGAGGTCAAAGCGCGTGTGCAGCGAGCGGTAGAAGGCCGCCGCCTTGAGGCCGAGGGCGCGCACCTGAGCGGGCGGCGGATCAGAGAGCGCGATGTCGATCTTCGTGCCCCACACGCTCAGGTGGTACGCGAGCAGCACCTTCGGCGCGTAGCGGTCGCGCAGCCGCTTGACCGCCTGGGCGAAGCCGGCCGCCGTGTCCGGCAGCCCGGCCAGCTCTGGCAGCCCGGCGGCCGACACGAGCGCCGGCACGCTCGACGCGTCGTTTCCCTTGGCCGCCTGCTCGACGTAGCCCCAGAGGTCCGGCTCGAGGTGCAGGATCGCGCGCCGCTTCGTCGCGCCGGCCCGCTGGAAGAACAGCTTCAGGTCCGCCATCAGCGAGCGCATGGTGGAGGCGTTGTCGAGGTTGCCGAGGTCAGCCTTCAGTTCGTCGCCCACGTCCTTGCCGGGCGCCGATTGGCGGACCATGTAGTAGCTGAACACCGGCGTGATCCGCCGCGCGGCGGACTCGTTGACGTAGCGGGTCACGAACGTGCCGTTGGGGTTCCAGGTGGACCAGCCCTGGCCGGTGTTCACGCCGCCCGCGAGGTACTGGTAGCGGAAGCCGAACGGCGCCTCGTGCCTCAGCCCTGCGGCGCCGCCGGGCCCGTCGGCCAGGCCCAGCTCGAGCCGGTGCGACGGCCAGCCATGCGGCAGCGGCGGCAAGGCGCGCGCGGCCGCCGGGGCGGCGGCGGCGAGCGTGCAGGCAAGCGCCGCTGCAAGTGGGCGGACGGGACCCATGACCCGGAAACGATACGGCCCGGACAGGCTGTCGCCGACCGGACATCCGTCCATGCATCAGTCCCGGCGACGACGTTCCAGATCTCCGGGGCAACCCCTTCGGAGGCTCAGCCGAAAGTGAAGGAGTAAGCCCCGATCCCGTTCTGCATGGTCAGCCTGAGATAGCCGCCGCCCGAGCTCGACAGGTTCACCACGTTGTAGAGGCGCTGCCGGTCCACGGTCACCACGCCGTTGTGGACGTCCGAGCCGGCGGCGCCCGCCGGTATCGGCTTGCCGTCGAGCTCCACCTTCACGAGCGCGCTGTGTCCGCGCGGCGGGCTGAGCACCACGTATACGCGCTGCGCCTGGAAGTCGAGGTTGAGCGATGAGTCGCCGAGCGCGGTGGCGAACTCCGGCGCCTCGTTCCAGATGCCGCCGTAGGCGAACTGGTTGAGGCCGAGCCCGCTGGGCGGCGACCCATAGTCGTGCGTGCCCTTGTGCGGGCCGTTCACCCAGCCCATCGCCCGCCCGGTGCCCACGTACGTCTCGGGGGTGGCCACGCGCGACGGGTGGATCGCGTGCACCTTCGGCGCGGCAAGTCCGCTCGACAGCGTCTTGTCGCCGCGCTCGGCGAGCAGCCCGCGGATCGCCTGCTCATCCTTGCTGTAGTCGCCCTCGCCGAAGTGCGTGTAGCGCACGCGCCCCTGGGCGTCGATCAGGTACTCGGCGGGCCAGTACTGATTGCCGTAGGCGGTCCAGGTGCCGTAGTTGTTGTCCTGCACCACCGGGTACTTGATGCCGTCACTGGCGATCGCCTGCTTCACGTTGCCCGTGTCGTGCTCGAAGGGGAACTCCGGCGTGTGTACGCCCACGATCGTCAGCCCCGCGTTCCGGTAGCGCGCGTCCCAGGCCTTGAGGTAGGGCAGCGTGCGGATGCAGTTGATGCAGGTGTAGGTCCAGAAGTCCACGAGCACGACGCGGCCTCGCAGGCCGGCGAGGGAGAGCGGATGCCCGCCTGGGGTATTGAACCAGCGTTGGGTGTTGGTGAAGTCGGGAGCGGCGCCGAGGTCGGGCAGCGGCGGTGTCTTAACGCCCGGGATCGAGACGCCCTGGGTGTCGGGCACGGGCTTGGTTGACGCCTCGCGCTGACGCGTGGCGAAGCCCGAGGCGGGCCTGAGCGACGCCAGGCGGTTCTGGACGGCGTTGGAGCTCTCCAGCGACTTGGTGGGATCGAGCAGGAAACCCGGCAGCGTCTGGCTCCTGGCGAGCGTCTCCTCGAAGCGGACGTCGACGTTGGCTGCCATCAGCGCGCCGGTCGCGATCAGCACCACGCCGAGCGTCCGCTCGACGACGTGACCGCGCGCCGAGCGCTTCACCCGGTCGATGACCGCGCGGCCGCCGAGCGCATACAGGAGCAGCACGGAGCTGAGCCCGACCGCATAGGAGAGTGCGACCGCCACGACCTGGGCGGTCGCGCCGCTCGACGCGCTGACCGAGGTCACGGCGGCGAGGATCGGTCCTGCGCACGGTGCGCAGACGAACCCCAGGGCGCCCCCGACCGCGACTCCCGTCCAGAATCCGTCGCCGCGGGTGCGTGGACCGAATCGCGCCAGCCGCGAGAGCGGAGCCTGCACGCGCGCCGCCAGTTCGGGGATCAGCAGGATCAGGCCGAAGCCGATCAGCACAACGACCGCGAGCGTCCGCGCGGCGCCGCTGGCGAGCCCGACGCCCTTGACGAGCTGCGCCAGCGCCACGATCGCGATCGTGAACGTGACCGAGAGCCCGATCACGATCCCCAGGGGACGGCGGCGCCCGCCCGCGGCGCTGGCCGACAGCAGCGCAGGCAGGACCGGAAGCACACACGGCGTGATCGCAGTCCCCGCGCCGGCGATCAGCGCAAACAGCATCAGCAAAAGCATTCGCTAGCCCTCATGATGCCCTGGAGAGGTTGCGGAGAAATTAACCGCCGATGGCCGACATCGTGCGGGCGGGCTGCACGAAGCCGGGCTCGCCAACGTGGTGCTTGAGCTCCTTGAGCCATACGGCGTCGCGGATGATCGACTCGAGCTCAGCGTCGCTTGCCCCGGCCCGGATCGGGTCGCGGAGGTTGGTCTCGTTGAGCGAGAACAGGCAGGTACGCAGCTTTCCCTCGGCGGTGAGGCGGATGCGGTTGCAGTCTCCGCAGAATGGCTCGGAGACGGGGTTAATGAACCCCACTTTGCCGCGGCCGTCCGCGAACCGGTAGATCCGCGCGGTCGCATGCGGTTCCCGCGGCTCGGGCTCGAGCGGATATACCGCGTCGATGATGGCCCGAATCTCGTCGCCCGTGAGGACCTGGTCGGCGGTCCACGCATGATCGCCGTCAAGCGGCATGAACTCGATGAACCGGACCTCGTAGGGGGTACGCCGGGCGAACTCGGCGAACGGGAGCGCTTCCTCTTCGGTGAAGTCCCGCATCGCGACGGCGTTGATCTTGATCGGGTGCGCCTCCGGGAACCTGCCCAGCGCCTCGAGACCACGCAGTACCTGTGGGAGCGCGTCGCGACGCGTGAGCTCGTAGAAGCGGTCCTTCTGGAGCGAGTCGATCGAGACGTTGAAACGGTTCACGCCGGCGCGCACGAGCGCCTCGGCGTCGCGCTCGAGCATGAACCCGTTGGTCGTCACCGACAGGTCCTCGACGCCGTCCACGCCGGCGAGCATCTCCGCGAGCCGGGGGAAGTCGCGGCGCACGAGCGGTTCGCCGCCCGTCAGGCGCACATCGTGGACCCCCATCCGCGCCACGAGCGCCACGATCCGCGTGATCTCCTCGAACCTCAGGATCTCGTCGCGCTGCAGCCACGGGAGACCGTCCGCGGGCATGCAGTACTGGCAGCGGAAGTTGCAGCGGTCGGTGACCGATACCCGCAAATCCCCGATCAGCCGACCGTGGCCGTCGCGCAAGGGTTCGAGATCCATCGAACAGAGGCTACCCTGTCGGTCGTCCATGACACAGCCGCCGCGAACGATCCATCTCGACGAGCTCGAGTCGATTCCCGGGCCGGGAAGCCTGACCTGGCGGCCGGTGCGGGCCACGTTGGGAATCCGGGCGTTCGGATGCAACGCATACACGGCGGCAACAGCGGGCGACGACGTCGTCGAGGCGCACACCGAGGATCCGGGGCTGGCGCACGAGGAGCTGTACTTCGTTGCCAACGGCCGCGCCACGTTCACGATCGACGGCGAGGAGCACGACGCACCCGCCGGCACGTACGTGTTCATTCCCGACCCCGCCTCGCACCGCCATGCGGTCGCAGCCGAGCCCCAGACGACGGTCCTCAGCTTCGGCGGACCGCCGACGTTTGAGCCGTCGGCCTGGGAGTGGGCATTTCGCGCGGCGCCGCTGATGCGCAGCGACCCGGCGCGAGCTCGCGAACTCCTCAGCGAGGGCCTGAAGCACAGGCCCAAGGCCGCCACCCTGCACTACAACCTCGCGTGCCTCGAGGCGATCGAAGGCAACCGCGACGAGGCATTATCGGCGCTGGGCCAGGCGTTCGGCTCGCTGCGCGAGGACGCGCGGGCCGAGCTCGCGGCATCGGCGCGCGAGGACGAGGACTTCGCGTCGCTACGAGGTGATCCGGAGTTTCAAGCGCTCAGCAGTCAGTGAGCTCGTCGCGCAGCAGCCCGAACGCGACCATGTCCTGGCGCTCGCCCTTGCCGCGCATGTAGGAGCGCAGGACGGCCTCGCGCGTGAATCCGACCCGCTCGGCGACCTTCTGCGAAGCGGCGTTACCGGTGCCGGCAAGCAGGTCGATGCGCTCAAGGCCGAGCGTGTCGAACCCCCAGCGGCAGATCAGCCGCACCGCGCGCGTGACGTGGCCCTGGCCCCGCGCTTCGCGCGCAAGCCAGTAGCCGACCTCGCCGCGGGCGTGCTGCCACGCCAGCCGCATCAGCGAAATCGAGCCAAGCAGGCGTGTGTCGTCGTCGGCGCTGACGATCGCAAACGGCGCCGTCGTCCCCGCGAGCACCGCGTCGTAGCGGGCGAGCAGGAATGAGCGGGCATCGGCCTCGCCGTAGCGCTCGGGAACCCGTGTCCAACGGACGATGTCGGCGTCCTGGCAGGCGCGCACGATGGCCTGCAGATCGGTGTCCCGCCACGGTCGCAACCAAGTCGGGCCGTCGCTCAGTGGCTCTGCGGGAAGCACGATCCGGTTCACGTCGCCGATTCTGTCGAATCACCCGGCCCGGTCGGCTCGTTCTGAGAGCAGGCGTCCCAGCGCGGCGACGTCGAGCCCCGTGTCCTGCTGCGCCAGCCACTTCTCGGCGTCGCGGCGGCCGCCGAGCGCGCGCAAGCCTCGCTCCCCGTGCTCGGTCGCGAAGTCAGCCAGCGCGTGCATGCGCCGGGCTCGAAGCCTGCGTGCGGCCAGATCCAGGCCGGCGCGGTGGCGGTCGAGCGCCTGCACGAGCTCGTCGATGCCTGAAGGAGGCGACACCGACGAGACCGCGACGACATCGACGCCGCCGGCGCCGAGCGATGCCAGCGCCGATCGCAGGTCCGACTGCGCCCGCTTGGCGATCTGCCCGAGATCCGCCTTGGTAACCACCAGCACGTCGGGGACCTCCATGATCCCGGCCTTCAGGAACTGCAGGACGTCGCCGGAGCCGGGCTGTACGACGACCGCCAC
>DASXCV010000406.1:0-4386 GCA_036491015.1 Thermoleophilaceae bacterium
CCGCTGATGGACCCGGTCTATGGCTTCCAGGCCGTGAACGTGGAGGCGCAGCTGCGCACGGCCACCTCGCTGCTGCGCTGGCTCAAGCGCTTCATCGCGCTGCGCAAGGAGCACCCGGTGTTCGGCTTCGGCACATATGAGCCGCTCACTCCTTCCAACCCGAGGATCTTCGCGCACGTGCGCCGCTTCGAGGACGACGTGGTGCTGTGCGTCCACAACGTGGCCCGCTCGGCGCAGGCGGTCGAGCTCGACCTGTCCGAGTTCGAGGGCCGCTACCCGGTCGAGCTGTTCGGCCGCTCGCGCTTTCCGCGCGTGGGCGAGCTGCCCTACCTGCTCACGCTCGCTCCGCGCGGCTTCTACTGGTTCGAGCTCACCGAGGAGGAGCACGTCGAGGAGGTCGAGGCGAATGGCTGACCTCGCCAAGAGCATCTCCGCGGGCGACCTCTCGTTCCTCGACACCGACGTGCTGCGCGCGTGGGTCGAGGAGCAGCGCTGGTACGCGTCCAAGTCGCGCCACGTGGCCGGCGTCGAGCTGGTGGAGACGGTGTTGCTGCGGGACGAGCCGCCGCTGCTCTTCCTCGCGCTGCTTCAGACGCGCTTCGCCACCGGCACGCACGAGCTGTATCAGCTCGCCCTCGGGGTGCGGCCCGCGGACGAGGAGTGGTCCGAGCTCGTGGTGGCCGAGACGCCGGAGTGGACGGTCTACGACGCCCTCGTCGACGAGGTCCACGGGCGCGCGCTGCTCGAGTACGTGGACCGGCAGCAGCCGATCGAGACCGAGGAGGGCCGCTTCGACTTCCAGCGCGCCAACGGGGTGCTTCAGCTCCCGGACGACGCGCCGGTGCGGCCGATCGGCGTGGAGCAGTCGAACTCGTCGCTCGTGTTCGCCGACGAGCTGGTGATGAAGGTCTTCCGCAAGCTCGAGCCGGGCACCAACCCCGAGCTCGAGCTGCTCGCCTTCCTCACCTCGCACGCCTTCCCCAACATCGCGCCGCTCTACGGCGCCTACGACTACGAGGGGCGCTCGCTCAGCGCCACGCTCGGGATCGTGCAGCGCTTCTTCCCCGACGGCGTGGACGGCTGGGAGCTCGCTCTCGACGAGCTGTGCGACGCGCCGGACACCCTCCTCGAGCGCATCGCCGCGCTCGGCGAGGTGACGGCGCAGATGCACAGCGTGCTCGCGTCCGACGCCAGCGATCCCGCGTTCGCTCCCGAGGAGCCGAGCGCGGAGGCGCTCTCGCTGCTCACCGCGACGGTGGACGAGGACATCGAGCGCGTGTTCGTGCGCCTGCCCGAGGACGACGCTGTCGCGCCCATCGCGGGCCTCGGCCAGGACGTGCGCGAGCGCCTCGGCGCGCTCGCCCAGCTCGGCGTGGGCGGCAAGGTGATCCGTGTGCACGGCGACTACCACCTCGGCCAGACCCTGCACACGCCCCGCGGCTGGGTGATCCTCGACTTCGAGGGCGAGCCCGCGCGGCCGCTGCCCGAGCGCCGCCAGAAGCGCTCGCCGCTGCGGGACGTGGCCGGGATGCTGCGCTCGTTCGCCTACGTCACCTCCGCGAGCGAGATCCTGCGCGGCCGCCGCCCGCCCGACGACTTCGAGGAACGCGCGCGCGAGACCTTCCTCGAGCGCTACTTCGCCACGATCGACTCCTCGATCCTGCCGGCCGGCGAGGCGGCGGTCGGGCACCTGCTGTCCGTGTTCGAGCTCGAGAAGGCGGTCTACGAACTGAGCTACGAGCTCGACAACCGTCCCGACTGGGTGGCGATCCCGGTGGCCGGGATCCTGCGTCTCCTGGAGGAATCATGAGCCTGGCCGCAACCGACCTCGAGGCCGTGGTGCGGCGCGAGCACTCGAACCCGCACGGCGTGCTCGGCGCCCATCCGCAGAACGGCGGCGTGGTGGTGCGGGCGTTCCGCCCGGCGGCCGCGGCGATCACGGCGCTCGTGGACGGCGGCGCTCACGTCGAGCTCAAGGAGATCCACGCGGGCGGCGTGTTCGAGGGCTTCGTGGAGGGCGCCGAGCTGCCGCTGCGCTACCGGCTCGACGTCGACTACGGCGAGGGCGGCAGCTTCGTGATCGACGACCCTTACGCGTTCCCGCCGACGATCGGCGAGTTCGACCTGCACCTGATCGGCGAGGGTCGCCACGAGGAGCTGTACGAGCGGCTCGGCGCTCACGTGCGCGAGCACGAGGGCGTGCTCGGGACGGCGTTCGCCGTCTGGGCGCCCGCGGCTCGCGCGGTGAGCGTGGTGGGCGACTTCAACTCGTGGGACGGCCGCCTCGACGCGATGCGCTCGCTCGGACCGAGCGGCATCTGGGAGCTGTTCGTGCCCGGAGTCGAGCCCGGCGCCCGCTACAAGTACGAGCTCCTCAGCGCGGACGGCGAGCTCAAGCTCAAGGCGGACCCCTGCGCGCAGGAGGCCGAGCTGCCGCCGCAGACGGCCTCGGTGGTGTCGGAGGCGAAGCACAGCTGGCGCGACTCGGCGTGGATCGAGAACCGCGACGCGCAGGTGCCGCTCGAGGGCCCGATGTCGATCTACGAGGTGCACCTCGGCTCGTGGCGGCGCAACCCGCTCGAGGACGACCGCTCGCTCACCTACCTCGAGCTCGCGGACGAGCTGGCCGCCTACGTGGTGGACATGGGCTTCACGCACGTGGAGCTGCTGCCGGTGATGGCGCACCCGTTCAGCGGCTCATGGGGCTACCAGGTGAGCGGCTACTTCGCCCCCGCGCCGGCCTACGGCTCGCCGGACGACCTGCGCGAGTTCATCGACAGGCTGCACTCGCACGACGTCGGCGTGATCCTCGACTGGGTGCCCGCGCACTTCCCGCGCGACGAGTTCGCGCTCGCGCGCTTCGACGGCACGGCGCTGTATGAGCACGAGGACCCGCGCCGCGGGGCGCACCCGGACTGGGGCACGCTGGTGTTCAACTTCGGCCGCAACGAGGTGCGCAACTTCCTCGTGTCGAACGCGCTCTTCTGGCTGCGCGAGTACCACGTCGACGGCATCCGCGTGGACGCCGTCGCGTCGATGCTCTACCTCGACTACTCGCGCCAGGAGGGCGAGTGGGTGCCGAACGAGTTCGGCGGCCGCGAGGACCTCGACGCGGTGGCCTTCCTCAAGGAGATGAACGAGGTCGTGCACGCGCGTGAGCCCGGGGTGGTCTCGGCGGCCGAGGAGTCGACGGCTTGGCCCGGCGTGTCGCGCCCCACCTACCTCGGCGGCCTCGGCTTCGGCTTCAAGTGGAACATGGGCTGGATGCACGACACGCTCACCTACTTCCAGCAGGACCCGGTCTACCGCCGCTACCACCACCACGAGCTCACCTTCAGCCTCATGTACGCGTTCAGCGAGAACTTCATCCTGCCGCTGTCGCACGACGAGGTCGTGCACGGCAAGGGCTCGCTCTACGGGAAGATGGCCGGCGACCGCTGGCAGAAGCTCGCCAACCTGCGCGCGCTCTACGCGTACATGTGGGCGCACCCCGGCAAGAAGCTCCTGTTCATGGGAGGAGAGCTGGCCCAGGAGGCCGAGTGGAGCCACGAGCGCTCGCTCGACTGGCACCTGCTCGAGCAGCCCGGCAACGCGGGCGTGCAGTCGCTCGTGCGCGACCTCAACCGCGTCTACCGGGAGGAGCCCGCGCTCTGGGACGCCGACTCCGACCAGTCCGCCTTCTGGTGGCTCGAGCCGAACGACGCGGACAACAACGTGATCGCCTTCGCCCGCGCCTCGCGCGACCGTGAGCGCGTGTTCGTCTGTGCCGCCAACCTGTCGCCGGTCCCGCAGACGGGCTACCGGCTCGGGCTCCCGCGCTCGCGGCGCTGGCGCGAGCTCCTGAACACGGACTCCACCTATTACGGCGGGAGCGACGTGGGCAACCTCGGCGGCATCCAGCCGGAGCCGATCCCGTGGCATGACCAGCCCTTCTCCGCCGAGATCACGCTGCCGCCGCTCGGCGCGGTGTGGCTGGTCCCCGATGACGACTGATCTGCGCCAGGGCTCGTCCGTCGACGCGGCGTATCCGTGGGAGCGCCCGCTCGGGGCGTTTCCGGGCGAAGGCGGCCGGGCCGAGTTCAGGGTCTGGGCGCCGCGGGTGGAGTCGCTCGGGGTGCGCGTGAACGGGCGCGACTCGATGCTCGAGCAGGTGGGCTTCGCCGTACACGAGGGCGAGCTCGACGCGCAGCCGGGCGACGACTACGTGTTCGTCGCCGACGGCAAGGAGCTGCCCGATCCCTGCAGCCGCTCGCAGCCGCACGGGCTGCGGGGCCCCTCGCGCCTCGTGGACGCGGGCGCGCTCGCGGGTCACGCGGCGGACTTCGAGACGCCCCGGCTCGAGGAGCTAGTGCTCTACGAGCTGCACGTGGGCACCTTCACCCCGGA
>DASXCV010000407.1:0-1945 GCA_036491015.1 Thermoleophilaceae bacterium
CACGGGCTCACCCTCCGGCACTTCCCGCAGTCGTTCGAGTTCTCCACGCTCGGAGGCTGGATCGCAACGCGGGCGGGCGGGCACTTCGCCACGCTCTACACGCACATCGACGACCTCGTGGAGTCGGTGCGCGCGCTCACCCCGCAGGGCGTGTGGGAGTCGCGGCGGCTGCCGGGCTCCGGCGCGGGCCCGAGCCCCGACCGCCTGCTGATCGGCTCGGAGGGCATCCTCGGCGTGATCACCGAGGCATGGGTCCGCGTGCAGGCGCGGCCTGAGTTCAAAGCCTCGGCTCCCGTCCACTTCGACAGCTTCCAAGAGGGAGCCGAGGCGGTTCGCGCCATCTCGCAGGCTGGGCTCTACCCGTCCAATTGCCGCCTACTCGATCCCGCCGAGGCGGCCATTACTGGCTCGGCGACGGATGGGAAGGCACTATTGGTGCTCGGGTTCGAATCAGCCGACCATCCCATCGATGCCTGGATGGACCGCGCGGTCGAGTGCTGCACGGACCACGGCGGAGAGAGCTCGGTCAACGGTCAACGGTCAACGGTCAGCGGCGTAAGCACTTGGCGGCAGGCGTTCCTTCAGGCGCCCTACCTTCGGGACACGATGGTGGCTGCC
Organism: Thermoleophilaceae bacterium; assembly: GCA_036491015.1. Lineage (GTDB taxonomy): Bacteria > Actinomycetota > Thermoleophilia > Solirubrobacterales > Thermoleophilaceae > JAICJR01. The sequence goes on from DASXCV010000407.1 coordinate 619, forward strand.
GGTGTGCTGTCCGAGACCTTTGAGACGGCGATCACCTGGGACCGCATGGACGCCTTTGTGAGGGACGTGATGGCGCGGGCCGAGTCCGCGCTGCGCGAGGTCTACGGCGACGGCAGCGTGAGCGTGCGCTTCACGCACGCCTATCCGGACGGCGCGGCGCCCTACTTCACGCTGCTCGCGCCCGCGCGGCGCGGCTCTGAGCTCGAGCAGTGGGCCGAGGTGAAGGCGGCGGCGTCCGAGGCGGTGATGGCGGCGGGCGGCACGATCACCCACCACCACGCCGTCGGCCGCGACCACCGGCCCTGGTACGACGGGCAGCGGCCCGAGCCCTTCGCCGAGGCGCTGCGAGCGGCCAAGAAGGCACTCGATCCGCAGGGCATTCTCAATCCGGGCGTGCTCGTGGACCCGGCGTGAGCGGCCCGCAGCGCAAGCGCAACCTCCCGCGCGCGGACCAGATCGTGCGCGGGCTCTGGCGGCTGCGCCTGCCGATCGTGGGCTGGCCGGGCGTGCCGCACGTGAACGCGTTCGCGATCGCGGCGGGCAGTGGGGTGGTGCTGGTGGACACCGGCCTGGCGGAGCCCGGCGGGCTCGGGCGGCTCGAGCAGGCGCTCGACCAGGCGGGGCTCAAGCTCGAACACGTGCGGCTGCTCGTCTGCACCCACGCGCACTCGGACCACTACGGCCTGGCAGCGCCGATCATGGAGGCCTCGGGCTGCGAGCTGTGGATGAACCCGAACCACGAGCACGTGACCCGTGCGGCCAAGGACCCCGACCGGTCGTTCGAGCGCCGCATCGAGGTGGCGCGCCAGAGCGGCGTGCCGGAGCAGGCGCTGCGCGAGTACAAGGACGCGCGCAAGGAGCGCGGGATGGGGATCGTGAAGATCGTGATGCCGCAGCGCGACCTCGTGCCCGGCGTGGTGGTGGACACCGACCTCGGCCCGTGGGAGGTCTACGAGACGCCCGGTCACGCGCCCTCGCACGTCATCCTCCACCAGCCCGACCGGGGCCTCCTGATCTCCGGCGATCACCTGCTCGGCCGCGTGTCCCTCTACTACGACTACGGCTGGACGCCAGACCCCACCGGCGAGTTCCTCGCCAGCCTCGACGTGGCGGACGCGCTCGACGCCCGACTCTGCCTGGCCGGCCACGGCCGCCCGTTCCTCGACGTCCGCGGCCACATCGAGGCCAACCGCAAGGCGGTGGCGGAGCGCATCGAGCGCGTGCGGGTGGCGATCGCGGAGGAGAAGCGCACGCCGTTCGAGATCGTCCCGTCCCTGCTCGACACGGATGCGGAGCTGACCCCGATGATGGTCAACTGGGGCCTGTC
>DASXCV010000408.1:0-2500 GCA_036491015.1 Thermoleophilaceae bacterium
GGTAGCGCGTGCGAGCTGCGCGCTGCACCGCGTAGTACTTCCATACGCCCGAGCGGGACTCGTCGGCGGACGCCTGGTTGTGGAACTCGCGTTCGCGCTCCAGGCGGTCGGAAGGCATGGCGCTTCAGCCTAGCCGCGCGCGGAAGCGGCGATTGCCTCGTCGGCGATCGCGAGTAGCCGCTCCGCGTACTGGGTCATGGTGAGCTCTCGCAGCGCGTGCTCGCGCGCGGCGCGCCCGAGGCTCAGCCGCCGCGCCGGGTCCTCGAGCAGCCCGCGCACAGCGTCGGCCATGCGTGCGCTGTCCCCCGGGGGGACGATCACGCCGGCCTGGCCGTCGGCGACGTAGTCGCGCACGCCCGGCGCGTCGGTGATCACGAGCGCCTTACCGCGGGCCATCGCGTTGACGTAGGTGGTCTGGCCGGAGCTGCGATCGCCGCGTGGCGCCAGCGGCACGACGACGACTGCCGCGCAGCGGAGACGCTCGGCGTAGTCGTCCCGCGCGATCGGCCGCACCGTCACATTCGCCGGGCACCGACGCAGCTGCTCAGGGCTGAGAGCGTCGGTGGCGATGTCGATCTCCGCGCCGATTCCGCCAGCCGCGACGAGCAGCGAATCGTAGTCGCGCAGCGAGTTGCCGCCGGCGAACACCCGTCCGTTGTCGGCGGCCGGCAGGGCCAGCTCGGACTCAGTGAGCGTGAACGGCCATGGAGTGAAGCGGACGCGGCTGTGTCGCAGGCGCCAGGTGACGGCGAAGCGCTCGACTTCGAAGCTCGACAGCACGCAGAACGTGATCCTGGTGCCGTCGAGGATCCGGATCGCGGCGCGGCGGGCGCGAGCGGCCGGGCGGCGGGCGGGCACCTTCCAGGTCGCGTCGGCAATTACGAGCACCGGGCCTCGTGGCCACAGGCGCAGCAGGGCCGCCGCCACCTGGTCGCGCCGAGCGGAGCCGTCGAGCACCACGGCGTCATAGCGCGGGGCGCGCGCGACGATCGACACGATCTTGCGCAGATCGCTCGTCCGGGGGCGCACGGTGTCCACCCGCTCCCGCCACACCGCCATCGGCGGATCGCTGGTGAACAGCGTCGACAGGATCGCCGCGCGTCGTGCTGCCATGCGGCGCGAATCTAACATCGCCTGACGAGCGCCGGGCGGGCCGGCGCCTGTCGCGCCGACCCCGCCCAGCACAAGCGCCGGCTAGCCGATGAACGAGTGGAAGTCGCCGAGCGGTTCTGGGAGCGTCGGCGTGAACGGCTCGAATTTGTAGGCCTTCGAGGTGTCGAACCCTGCCTTACCGGCGGCGTTCTTGTCCGCGAACGGCGAGCTGAGCATCCTGCTCGCCGTCGCCTTCGGACAGCCCAAGACACAGGTCGCGCAAGCTGTCGCCTCCGACGGCACGGCGTAGCCTCCAGACGCTGCGAGATGGGCCAGGTAGGACTCGAACCTACGACCTACGGATTATGAGTCCGCTGCTCTAACCAGCTGAGCTACTGGCCCGATCTTTGGGCCACGCTACCAGCGACAGCGGCCGGTGGAGGTAGGGTCCGCACAGTGATTTCGATCGAGGCTCTCCGTGGGCGACCGGTCTTCCAGATCGCCTTCGTGGTGCGGGATTTCGAGGCTGCTCTCGCCCGGTACGACAGCGTTCTGGGCGCGGGTCCGTTCCGCTGCTTCACGTTCGGCTCGCACATGCACGAACGAGCCGAGTATCGAGGAGAACCGACAGAGTTCAGCGCGAACCTCGCCCTCAACGACTCGGCCCCCCAGTTCGAGCTGATCCAGCCGCTCAGCGGCCGAGGCGCCCACCAGGAATGGCTCGACACGAAGGGCGAGGGCTTTCATCACGTCGGCGTGATCGTCGAGTCGGTGGAAACAACAACGGCCGAGATGAACGCCGCGGGCTACGACACGATCATGGCGGGCTCGGGGTTCGGGCGTGACGGCGACGGCTCGTACGCCTACTACGACACGGCGGCCGATCTCGGCTTCGTGGTCGAGGCGGTCGTGCCCCCGGCCGCCATGCCCGAGCTGGACTTCGTCTGGCCGCGACAGTGACCACGTCGCCCTGGCCGGACGCGCCACCCACGGCCGCCCACAAAGCCGCCTACGCGGACGCCAAGCCCGTCCCCTACTGGCTCGACGCCCTGCCGCAGCGCGAGCCCTATCCCCCGCTCACCGGCACGACGAACGCCGACCTCTGCATCGTCGGCGGCGGCTTCACCGGCCTCTGGGCCGCCCTCCACGCCAAGCGCGACGACCCGTGGCGGGACGTCGTCCTCCTCGAGCAGGACACGATCGGCATCGGCGCGTCCGGGCGCAATGGCGGCTTCGTCATCTCGTCGCTCACACACGGGATCACAAACGGGCTTTCCCGCTTCGAGGAAGAGATGCCGGAGCTCGAAAGGCTCGCCGACGAGAACTTCGAGGGCCTCAAACGGGACCTGGCCACGCACGGCATCGACTGCGACTTCGAGGAGACCGGCGACCTCCTGGTGTTCCTCGA
>DASXCV010000409.1:0-23038 GCA_036491015.1 Thermoleophilaceae bacterium
CGTACGCCTCGGCCAGCGCGTGATCGGAGTCCGACAGCAGCGTGAACGGCAGGTCGTACTTCTCGGCGAACTTCTTCAGCGCCTTCGGCTCGTCCGGCGAGACGCCCAGCACCACCGCGCCCGCCGTCTCGTACTCGCCGCTGCGGTCGCGGATCCCGCACGCCTGCACGGTGCAGCCAGGCGTGTCCGCCTTTGGATAGAAGTAGAGGACCACGGTCTTGCCCGCGAAGTCGGAGAGCTTCACGCTCTCGCCGTCCTGGTTGAGAAGGTCGAAGCTCGGGGCGGTGTCGCCGACGTCGGGCACGGATGGGTCTCCTTTACTTGAGCAGCCGCGAGAGGCGGCGATCTTTGAGCACCCGGCCGCCGGTCTGCTCCCTGGGGCAGTACGTGGTCAGGTGGTCCTTGAAGAAAACGGCGGCGAGCGTCTCGCCGCAGCGCGGGCAGGGCTCGCCCTGGCGCTTGTGCACCTTGAGCGGCATCGGCGCCTTGTCGGGCAGCGAGTGGCCCACCACCTCCTCGTAGTGGGCGAGCGTGCGCGACAGCACCTCGTCGACAGAGCCGTGCAGGCGCTTCACCTGCTCCTCGTCGAGGTGGTTGCCCTGGGTGAACGGCGACAGCTCCGCCTCCCAGAGGATCTCGTCAACCCACGAGCGGCCGATGCCGGCGATCGTGCGCTGGTCGCGCAGCAGCGGATGGAGGTGGCGCGGCTGGTCGATCAGCTCGGCGAACTGCTCGAGCGGCGGCGCCGGCCAGGCCTCCGGCCCGAGTGTGGCCACGGCCTCGTCCTCGTCGACCTTGCAGGTGGGCAGCAGCTTGGCCCACGCGCGCTGTTGCGTGCCGAACTCACGCAGCCGCAGCTCGCGGCCGTCGTCGATCCGCAGCAGCAGGCGCGAGCGCTTGTCGCGCAGTGAGGCGCGCTTGTCGAACAGCTGCAGCCGCCCGGCGGACATCAGGTGGATCAGCAGCGACAGCTCGCCCACCTCGACGATCGGCATCTTCCCCGCCCGGCGCACGGCCGTGATCTCGTCGCCGACGATCGCCTCGAGCGGCGGGTCGAAGGTCTTCATCGTCACCATGCCGGGCGCGAGCGCCGACTCGACCTTGCGGCCGGTGAGACCGCTGTTCAGCCGCCGGGCGGTGATCTCTACTTCGGGAAGTTCGGGCACGAGTCCAAGATTAGGATGACTGGCGTGAAGATCTAGAGCTTCAGCGAGACCGTCTTCAGGAGGGACTTGTTGCCCGCGCTGTCGACGGCCGTGACCTGCGCCTTGTACTTCACGCCCTTCTTCAGCCCGCGGCGGGCGAGCCGGAAGCTGTTCGCGCCCTGCTTCCCGCTCAGGTGGAAGGTCTTCACGAGCCTGTGGCCCTTGCGGACCTTGATCGTGACCTTGGCCGCCTCGGACAGCTTGAACGTCAGCTTCTTGCTCTTCAGCTTCACGGCGCTGAAGGCCGGCGCGGTGGTGTCGGGGGTGGGCGACGCTGGAGGCGGGGGTGGCGGCGGTCCGTTTCCGCCACCACCGCCTCCACCGCCGCCGCCCCCTCCACCGCCTGGAGGCGTGAGGGGCGGGCAGACACCCATGCCCACCTGCACCTGACCGCGCATCAGCGTCGGGTGCACCTTGCAGTGGTAGACAAAGCAACCCGAGGTCGGGAACACGACGGTGTAGGTGTCACCCGTCGCGTGCATGGGGAAGCTCGACGGCGGGTTGGCCGCCGCGTCGGAGTCGAAGGTCGTGCCGTCGTCGGAGGTGACCGTGTGCGTGGTGCCGGGGCCGGTCCAGTGCCAGGTGACCGAGCCGCCCTGGGCGATCACGGTGGTCGACGTGCTCGACGCGCCGTCGGTGAAGGAGTAGTTCTTGACGCTTACCGACCCATCGTCGACCGCGCGTGCGGCGCCCGCCAGCATGAATAGCCAGCAGGCGGCCGCTATCGCGACGGGCCGGGCGCGGGGGGCCATTACCCCCTACAGACGCGGGCGCCCGCGCAGTTCTTCCCGCGACTTGAGAGGATTCCGCACTTCGTCATGGCGTCGCTCGACATAGTCGACACCCCGGCCCAGGCGGCCGAGCAGGAACGGCCGCCCCTGATCGTCCGCGATCCGCTCGAGGCATTCCTCGACGATCACGGACTCGGATCCGGGCCGATCGAGCCGGAGCCGATCGGCGAGGGCCACTCGAACGTCACCTATCTCCTGCGCCGCGGCGACGAGGTGTTCGTGCTGCGCCGGCCACCCCGGCCGCCGCTGCCGCCGTCGGCACACGACGTGCTGCGCGAGGCGCGCCTCCTGAGCGCGGTCGAGGGGCGCCTGCGCACCCCGCGCGTGCTGGCCACCTGCGACGACGAGTCGATCCTGGGCGTGCCGTTCTACGTCATGGAGTTCATGCACGGGACCGTGATCACCCACGCCGTCCCCGCTGCGCTCGACCATCCGGAGGGACGCGCGCAGGTCGCCGACGAGCTGATCCGCGCGCTCGTGGATGTGCACTCGCTCGACTGGCAGGAGTGCGGGCTCGAGGGCTTCGGCAAGCCGGTCGGCTACCTCGACCGCCAGCTGCGCCGCTTCACCGGGCTCTGGGAGCACAACAAGACGCGCGAGCTGCCGCTCGTCGAGGAGCTCTACGAGTGGCTGGCGGAGAACAAGCCGGAGTCGCCCGAGGCGACGATCGTGCACGGCGACTTCCGTCTCGGCAACACGATGTTCGCCGACAGCTCTCCGGCACAGCTCGTCGCGATCTTCGACTGGGAGATGGCCACGATCGGCGACCCGCTCGCCGACCTCGGCTACATGACCGCCACCTGGTCCCAGCGCGAGGACAAGCTGAACACGATGTTCGACCTCACCACCGTCACCCACGGCGAGGGCTTCCCCACGCGCGACGAGCTCGTGACGAAGTACGAGGCGCTGTCCGGCCGCTCGATGTCCGATCTGCGCTGGTACCAGGCGCTCGCGCTCTGGAAGTCGGCCGTGTTCATGGAGGGCAACTACAAGCGCTCGCTCGCGGGCTCCACGGACGACGAGTACCTGAAGCTCTTCGACAAGGGCGTGCCGATGCTCGCGGACGCGGCGCTCGAGATCACCAGGCGCCCGCCGCCCAGCTCGTGAAGGGCCTCCTCACCGACTTCGGCGGGGTCCTCACCACCAACGTCTTCGACTCGTTCAAGGCGTTCTGCGAGGCGGAGGGACTGCCGGCCGACACCGTCAAGCGCACGTTCCGCGAGAACCCGGAGGCGCTGGCCGAGCTGCGCTCACTCGAGCGCGGCGACCTCACCGTCGAGGAGTTCGAGCCCCGCTTCGCGCCACACCTCGGGATCACCGACACCGAGGGGCTCGTGGAGCGGCTGTTCGCGGGCGTCGGTCCCGACGAGGCGATGGTCGAGGCGATGCGCCGTGCGCATGACGCCGGGGTGCGCACCGGCGTGATCTCGAACTCGTGGGGCGGCACCTCCTACGACGTGGCCGACTGGCGATCGCTCTTCGACGCCATCGTCATCTCCGGCGAGGTGGGGCTGCAGAAGCCTGGCCCGGAGATCTTCGAGCTGGCGCTGTCCGAGATCGGCCTGCCCGCCTCCGAGTGCGTCTTCGTCGACGACCTCAAGGAGAACATCGCCGGCGCCGAGGCCGTGGGCATCACCGGCATCCTCCACCGCGGCGCCGACACGACCCTCCCGGAGCTGGAGCGCCTGCTCGGCCTCGAGCTCCGCTAGCGCCCCGCCGCGCACAAGCCTTCCCACGCGCTTGCGAATTCGTCAAAAAGATTGACCCCCGGTCAATTTCTTTGACTCGGGATCACATTTGTTGACAACGTTTTTGTCCCGTGGGCAATTTCGTCGCCGGGGAGTCAAGTTTGTTGACGAATTGGCAAGCGTCCGTTGAGGGGTGTGCGTGGAGGGGCCGGGCATCGAGGGCGTAAGCGCGGAGGAGCTGGCGGCTGGGACGCCGGCTCCGGACGATCCGATGCGTGGAGCGGTTCGGACCCCGGCACCGAGACGGTGATCGCGCTGGTGCCTAGCCCTCGAGGGTCGCGTCGAGCGTGATCTCGACGTTGCCCTTCAACGCGCCCGACACCGGGCAGCCGTCCTTCGCCGCGTTCGCCGCCTCCTGAAACGCGGCGTCATCGATTCCGGGCACGCGGCCGCGCACCACGAGCGCCATCGTGGAGATGTGCGGCCCGCCCTCTAACTCGAAGGTGGCGGTCGCGCTCACCTCCACGCGCTCGGGCGAGTGCCCGCCCTCCGCGAGCGTGTGGGAGAACGCCATCGCGTAACACGCCGCGTGGGCGGCCGCGATCAGCTCCTCGGGCGAGGTCTTGCCTGCCGAGCGCGCCGTGCGCGACGCCCAGGTGACCTCCTGCTCGGGGAACGCCCCGCTGGCCGGCGCCACGCGCCCGCCGCCGTGAGCGAGATCGCCTTCCCATACGGCGTTGGCCGTGCTCTCCGCGGCCATCGTCACGACCCCTTGCGCGCGGCGCGGCGCTTGCGGCCGTACATGAACACCACGGCCTTCTCCATCAGCTTCGCCTTCTTCGCCGTGTTTGGATACATCGTCGGCTCCTTGCTCGGGCCGAAGCGCGTGATGAGGATCGTCTGCGGCTGGGCGAACTTGCGGATGCCCGCCGAACTGTGACGGGCGCCGATACCGGAGCCCTTCATGCCCGCGAACGGAGCCTCCTGCGCGAGGTAGTTCATGAGGGCGTCGTTCACGCACGTGCTGCCGGCCTCCACCTGACGCGCCACGCGCTCGCCCTTCTCCACGTCGCGCGTGAACACGCACGAGTTGAGCCCGTAGGCGGAGTCGTTGGCCATCTTCACGGCCTCGTCCTCGTCGCTCACCTTCATGATCGGGAGCGTCGGGCCGAAGGTCTCATCGGTCATGCAGTCCATGCTGTGGTCCACGTCGACGAGCACGGTGGGCTCGTAGAAGCGGCCCGGACCCTCGCCGCGCTTGCCGCCCGTGAGCACGCGCGCGCCCTTGGCAACCGCGTCCGCCACATGGGCCTCGACCTTGTCGAGCTGCGGCGGGAACGTCATCGCGCCCACGTCGATGTCGCCGGCGGCGCCGGGCTTGCCCTGGCGCAGCGCCTTCGTCTTCTCGACGACCTTGTTCACGAACTCGTCGTAGACGGGCTCCTCGACATATACGCGCTCGATGGACATGCAGATCTGGCCGCTGTTGGCCATCGACCACTGCACCGCCATGTTCGCCGCGCGCTCGAGGTCGGCGTCCTTCAGGACGATCATCGGGTCCTTGCCGCCCAGCTCGAGCGACACCGGGGTGAGCGTCTCGGCCGCGCGGGCCATGATCTTCTTGCCGGTGCCCGTGGAGCCCGTGAACATGATCGCGTCGGCGTGGTCAACGAGCGCGGCGCCGGTCTCGCCGCGGCCGGTCGCGACTAGGAAGGCGTCGGGAGTGCCGCCGGCGGCGCGGAAGCCCTCCTCCATCAGGAGGGACGTGAGCGGAGTCACCTCGCTCGGCTTCAGGATCACGCTGTTGCCCGCCGCGAGCGCGGGAAGGGCGTCGCCGAAGTTGTTCGACAGCGGGTAGTTCCACGGGCCGATCACGCCGATCACGCCGTACGGCCGGTAGCGGACGATCACCTTCTTGCCGATGAGCAGCGGCGAGTGGGTGCGGACCTTCTCGTCGCCGAGGTACTTGGGCGCGTTCTTCGCCCAGAAGCCGAGCGAGTCCGCCATGTAGACGAGCTCGGTGAGCATCGCCTCGTCCGGCGGCTTGCCGTTCTCGTCGACGATCGTGCCGATCACGCGGTCGCGGTTCTCGATCAGCCAGCGACGCAGCTCGTAGAAGACGCCGGCTCGGCCGTCGAAGCCGAGGTCGCGCCACGCTGGGAACGCCGCGCGGGCGCGGTCCACGAGACCCTTCACCTGCGCCGAGTCCATGTCGGGGACCGTCGCGATGGTCTCGCCCGTGGCTGGGTTCTCGACCGGGATGGTGCTGGCGCCCTGCCCGTTCTCGTGAAGTTCGGGCTTGGCTTCGATGGTGGACATGCGTCCTCCTGGCTCGGTGACTCCGGCGTAGAGGAGTCTATTTACAGCCGAGTGAAGGTGACCGTGATCGTGCGGGTCACGTCGTCGGTGATCGTCCCGTCGCCCGACCCCTCGGAGCTGTGCTTGTGGTCGGTGGCGGTGACCGTGACCACGTGCTTGTGCTTGAGCGTCGAGGGCTTGGGCATCTTGAGGCTCATCGCGCCCGAGTTGCTGCTGTTGCCGGTGATCCCACCCACCACGCTCGGCGGCCCGGTGAAGCTTTCCGCGCTACCGGTGAGGCAGTTGCCCCTCGGGTCCGCAAACTCGTCGCCGGAGAGCGACGCCGCCACCCGGGCGCGGTCGATGCCCTCGACGTCGATCCTGGAGTGTCGGAGCGTCGAGGTACCGCACGTGGACTTGTCCAGGGTCTCGCCGTTGCAAGGCTCGTCAGCGGTGGTGAGCAGCGTCGTGTTGTCGACCCGCGAGATGGTGGCGTCGGCGGGCCGTGGCGGAAGGTCCGTGAGCACGTGCTCGAAGGGCGCCAGCAGCACCCAGCGCCCATGCGGCCCGGAGAAGCGGGAGATCTGTGGGCTCGCGAACGCGGGGCGCTTCAGATGGAAGTTCACCGTCAGCGTGCCGTCGCCGACCCGGTCGCAAGCGGTCGAGCTGGCGGCGGTCCAGTGATCCACGAAACTGCCCGTGACGGTGATCTTGTGGGTGAAGTGGAACTTCTTCGCGGCGGCCTGGCTCGGCAGGGCTACGGCGGCGCAGAAGACAACGAGAGTGAGCAGAACAGCACGCGCGATAGCCACTGGGCAACCCTCTCACATCTTCAGCCCGCGCTCCGACGTGCCGCTAGCTCAGCTCGATGCGCTCGATCGTCGCGTCCTCGACCGGCTTGTCGCGCCCGTCGGTGGGCGTTCCCTCGATCGCGTCGACGGCCTCCATGCCGGAGGTGACCGTGCCGAACACCGTGTGCTTGCCGTCGAGCCACGAGGCCTCCTGCACGGTGACGATGAAGAACTGCGAGCCGTTCGTGTTCGGGCCGGCGTTGGCCATCGCGAGCGCGCCGCGCACGATCTTGTGGTCGTTGAACTCGTCCTCGAACGTGTAGCCAGGACCGCCCGTGCCGGTGCCCGTCGGGTCGCCGCCCTGGATCATGAAGTCGGGGATCACGCGGTGGAAGATCACGCCGTCGTAGAAGCCGTCGGCCGCGAGCTTGCGGAAGTTCTCCACGGTCTTGGGGGCGTCCTCGTCGTGGAGCTCGATCTCGATCGCCCCGTGGTTGGTGTGCATCGTTGCCTGGCTCATCGCTTGGCCACCTCCAGCCGCAGCTTGTTTCCTCGGACGGCGCTGCCGGACACCTTGTCTATCACCTCGGCCGCGCGCTTCGCGGGCACCTCTACGAACGAGAAGCGCTCGAGCACGCGTACGTTGCGGATGTCCTCGCCCTCGAGGTGCGAGTTGTCAACGATGGCCCCGATCACGTCGGCCGGCTCGATGCCCTGGGCGCGGCCGCCGGACACGATCAGCTTCACGAGCTCGGCGTCGCCCGTCGCGCGGCGCGGCTTGGTGTGGCGCGGCCGCCGCGTCTCGCGGTCGCCGTTCGGCTCCGCGGGGATCTTCACCCGCTCGGGCTTTGCGCTGTCGGCAGACCACGGCTCGATCGTCGTCTTGGCGTGCTTCTCGATGGCCTCGAGGTCGCGGCGCTGCTTGGGCGTGATGAACGTGATCGCCCGGCCCGAGCGGCCCACCCTGCCGGTGCGGCCGATGCGGTGGACGTAGACGTCCGGAGAGTTGGGGATGTCGTAGTTCACGACGTGCGTGACGCCCGAGATGTCGAGCCCCCGCGCCGCGACGTCGGTGGCCACGAGCAGCCGCTCGCGCCCGCCCTTGAACGCGATCATCACGCCGTCGCGCGAGCCCTGCGACATGTCGCCGTGCAGCGCCTTCACGCGGATGCCGGCGTCGCCGAGCCGGCGTGCAAGGCGATCCACGCCGATTTTGGTGCGCGCGAAGATGATCGCCTGCTCGGGGTTCTCCGCCTTCAGCACGCGCGCGAGCTCGTCCGGCTTCTCGCGGTCCGAGACCTCGAGGTAGGACTGGTCGACCGTGTCGATCGTGAGCGTCGCCGCGCGCACCTTGATCGTGATCGGGTCGAACATGCGCTTCTCGGCGAGCTTCTTGATCTCCGGCGGCATCGTGGCGCTGAAGAGGGCGGTCTGGCGGCCTGACGGACAGCGCGAGAGGATCGTCTCCACGTCCTCGAGGAAGCCGAGGTCGAGCATCTCGTCGGCCTCGTCGAGCACCGCGTAGCGCACGTCCGAGAGCACCAGCTCGTGGCGGTTCATCAGGTCCATCACGCGGCCTACCGTTCCAACCACCACCTGGCCGCCCTGCTTGAGCTGGGCCACCTGGTTGCGGATCGGCGCGCCGCCGAACACGGCCACCACCTGGATGCCGCGGCGCTGCCCGTAGGCGCGCAGGGCCTGGGTCACCTGGATGCAGAGCTCGCGCGTCGGCGTGAGCACGAGCGCCTGCACCTCCTCGAGGTCGGTGTCGATGTACTGGAGCAGCGGCAGGCCGAAGGCGGCGGTCTTGCCCGTGCCTGTCTGCGCCTGGCCGATCACGTCGTGGCCCTGGAGCAGCTCGGGAATGGCCTGCTCCTGGATCGGGGTAGGCGTCTCGTAGCCCAGATGGTTCAGGGCATCGAGCAGGGGCTGCGACAGCCCAAGGTCGGCAAAGGACGGCATTGCGGTCTTGAATCTAGTGGCTACCGCGCCGGATCGAGCAGGAGCTTGCCGCTTGTGCGCCGCGCCGCAAGGTCTTCGTGGGCGCGCTTCACGTCCGACATGGCATAGGTCTCACCCACCAGCGGCTTCAGTTCGCCGCGTGCGGCACGGTCGAAGAGGTCCTCGAGCGGCTCGCGCATCATGTCCTCGCGGCCGAGGCAGTGCATGAGCCAGAAGCCCACGACGGACTGGCTGCCGCGCATCAGGCGGCCGGTCTGGACGGTGTTCTGCTCGCGCGAGGCGATGCCGTAGGTCACGAGCCGGCCGAACGGCGCCAGCACGCTCAGGCACTCGTCGAACACCGTGCCGCCCGCCATCTCGAGGACGACGTCCACGCGCTTGCCGCCGTTGGCCTCGCGGATGGCGGCGCCGAGCTCCTCCATGTTGGGGTCGAGCGCGGCGTCCGCGCCGAGGGCCAGCGCCTGCTCGCGCTTCGATTCCGAAGAACCCGTCGCGATCACGCGCCCGGCGCCGAACGGCTTGGCGAGCTGCACGGCCAGGTTGCCCACGCCGCCCGAGGCCGCGATCACCACCACGCTCTCCCCCGGGCGCAGGGCGGCGGAGGTCTTGTACAGGTGCCAGGCCGTGAGTCCCTGGACCACGATCGCGAGCGCCACCGCGTCGTCCACGCCGTCCGGGATCGGGAAGGTCTGCGAGACAGGCGCCAGCGCGTACTCGGCGTAGCCCCCGGTGCCGGTCATCGCCATCACGCGCTGGCCCTCCTTGAAAGGACCGGCCGCGCGCTCCACCACGCCCGCCACCTCGGTGCCGGGAATCAGCGGCAGCTCGAAGCGCGCGAGGTATGAGTTCTCGCGCTGGTGAGTGTCCGCGAAGTTGAGCCCGGCGTGCGAAACGCGCACGAGCACCTGGTCCTCAGCCGGCTCCGGAACGGGCAGCTCAACGAGCTGCATCACCTCCGGTCCGCCGAACTCCTCGATCTGAATGGCGCGCATGTCGGCGGCACCTTATCCGGGCAGGACATTGACACGCTTGTGCGTATCTGCATATAAAGACGCATTGGACTAGACCAATCGAGGGGGCTCTCAGATGGCATCCACTCCCGCTGCGCCCGTTCAGCCGGTCGATCAGGACGCGGCTGACCTAGCGCAGTACGGCTACAAGCAGGAGCTGAAGCGCTCGCTCAACATCTTCAGCTCGTTCGCCGTCGCGTTCAGCTACATCTCGCCGGCGACGGGCATCTTCACGCTCTTCATCCTCGGCATCGGCACGCTGGGCGGCGCGTTCTTCTGGACGTGGCCGGTGGTGTGGCTCGGCCAGTTCATCGTCGCGCTCGTGTTCGCGGAGGTGTCGACGCACTTCCCGCTCGCCGGCTCGGTGTTCCAGTGGACGAAGTATCTGACCCGTAACAAGGCGTACGCCTGGTACGCGGGCTGGATCTACCTCTGGGCGGGCGCGCTGACCGTGGCCGCCGTGGTGGCCACGCTGCCGCTCGCGCTGATCCCGATGATCGACAACCTCGGCATCAGCGGGATCAAGATGGACCCGGCCAGCCTGACCAACCAGAAGTGGATCGCCGCGGTCACGCTCATCGTGATCACGATGCTCAACATCTTCGGCGTCCGGCTCGTCGCGCTCATCAACAACACGGGCGTGCTGTTCGAGATTCTCGGCCTGTTCGTGTTCGCGATCATCCTCGCGCTCTTCAACCACCATCAGAGCGTCGGCGTGGTGTTCCACACGGGCGGCCCTTCGTTCAACGCCAGCAACTTCCTGATCGCCATGTTCATGGGGTTGTTCGTGATCTACGGATTCGACACCGCGAGCACACTCGCGGAGGAATCCCACGAACCGAGAAAGAAGGCACCGCAGGCGGTGCTCGCCTCGATCGCGGCCGCGGGCGTGATCGGCGGCGTGTTCATCTACGCCATGCTCATCGCGACGCCCGGCCAGATGTCCTCGGTGATCAAGGCCGGCGGCATCAGCCCGGCGGCGATCATCGACGCGAACCTGTCGAACGCGCTGTCCGTCGCCTACCTGCTCGTGGTGTCGGTGGCGATCTTCGTCTGCTGCCTGTCGATCCAGGCATCCACGATCCGCCTGGGCTACGGCATGTCGCGCGACCGCCAGCTGCCGTTCTCGGGAGCGGTGTCGCGCGTGAACGAGCGCACGGGCACGCCGATCGGCGCCTGCCTCATGGTCGCGCTGATGGCCGCGATCTTCCTGCTCAAGTACGCGGGCGTGGCCTACATCGCGATCGCGGCCACGGGCATGATCTACCTGTCCTACCTGTTCGCCACAGTGGCGATCCTGCGTGTGCGGATGAAGGGCTGGCCGCACGAGAAGGGCGATTTCAGCCTCGGGCGCTGGGGCATGCTCATCAACGTGCTGGCGATCATCTGGGGCGGCGGCATGCTGATCAACTTCGCCTGGCACCGCGTGGCGACCAACCCGAAGGCGTCGGAGATCCCCGGCCTCGACTTCTGGAACTCGGGCTTCCTGAACAGCATTCCGATCCTGTGGCTGATTCTCGGCGCGGTGCTTCTGATCGGCTCCGCCTACTACTGGATCAGACGCGCGCAGATACCCAGCCCGGTGGTCACGGAGACGGCCGCGGCCGAATCCGCATAGGCGGGCCGTGAGCCCGCACCGCCGGATCTTCGGGCCGCGCTGGCGGCTTCGCCCGGGGTCGCCGGTGCCGGCCTATGCGCAGATCGAAGATCAGCTCGCAGCTCGCATCGAATCGGGCGAGCTGCGAGCAGGCGAGCGGCTGCCGCCGGAGCGGGAGCTCGCCGAGGGGCTCGGTGTGAGCCGCATGACGCTGCGCCAGGCGCTCACGTCGCTCGCCGGCCGCGGGCTCGTGGAACGCGGAGTGGGCCGCGGCACGTTCGTCGCGCGCGTGAAGCTCGACCACGACCTGGGCCAGGTGGCGGGCTTCAGCGATCTGATGCTCCGCCACGGCGTGGAGCCGGGCGCCAAGCTGCTGTCTGCCGAGGAGGCCGAGGCGCCCGCCGCGGTGGCCGCGGCGCTCGGCATCGAGGCGGGCGCCGCCGCCTACCGGATCCAGCGCGTGCGCTACGGCGCGCGCGTGCCGCTTGCGCTCGAGGACAGCTGGATCCCCGCCGCGCCGTTCCCGGGGTTGCTCGAGCTCGGGCTCACGGGCTCGCTCTTCGACGTGATGCGCGACCTCTACGAGCTCGGCCCCGTGCGCACGGTCGAGCGCCTCGCGCCGGTGGTCGCTCGCGCCCACGAGGCGGCGGCGCTCGAGGTGCCCGAGGGCTCGCCGCTGATGCTCGTGGAGCGCACCGCCTTTGCCGCCGACGGCACCGCCGTCGAGTTCGCCTTCGACCGCCACCGCGGCGACCGCGCCCGCTTCAGCATCGAGACCGCCACCGATGTGCCCGCGCACGTCTGAGTCGATCGCCGATCTCGTGCGGCCGCTGATCGGCGAGCCGCTCGGCGAGCCCGAGCCGCTCACGGGCGGGATCACCAACCACAACTTCAGGGTGCGCACGGCGGAGGGCGAGTTCGCGGTGCGGGTGTTCGGCAAGGGCACGTCCGCGCTCGGGATCGACCGCGACGCCGAGCGCGCCGCCACCGAGGCCGCGGCGCATGCGGGCGTCGGCCCGGAGCTGGTGGCGTTCTCCGACGAGTTGCTCGTCACGCGCTTCATCCACGGCGAGCCGATGCCGGAGATCCGCATCCACGAGACCTCGGCGGCGCTCCGCGCGGTGCACGCCGGCCCCGGGCTGCCGACGGCCTTCTCCGGAATCGCCGTCGGCGAGGACTACGCGGCACGCGCGTCCGAGCTGCCCCCGGACTACCCGGGCGCGCACGCCGTGGCCAAGGAGATCGAGGCTGCGCTGCAGGGACCCGAGCACGACCCGGTGCCGTGCCACAACGACCTGCTGAATGCCAACCTGATCTGGGATGGCGAGCGCGTGCGGATCGTCGATTGGGACTACGCGGGCATGGGCGACCGCTACTTCGACCTCGGCAACCTCTCGATCAACAACGGCCTGAGCGAGGAGGACGACGAGCGCCTGCTCGCCGCCTACTTCGGCGAGCCCTGCACCCCCGCGCGCTTCGCCTCGCTGCGGCTGATGCGGATCGTGTCCGACTTCCGCGAGGCGATGTGGGGCGTGCTGCAGAGCTCGATCTCCGAGCTCGACTTCGACTTCCACGATTACTCGCGCACCCACTTCGCGCGCATGCGCGAGTCGGCCGCCGACCGGCGCTACCCAGGCTGGCTCGAGGACGCCGCCGGTGGCTAGGCGCGCGGTCGAGCTTCCGGGCGCCGCCCAGTGCGTGGTGATCGGCGGCGGCGTGGGCGGCGCGAGCGTGGCCTACCACCTGGCGCAGCTCGGGATGAAGGACGTCGTGCTGGTGGACCGCAACCAGCTCACGAGCGGCTCGACCTTCCACTCGGCGGGCCTCGTGGGCCAGCTTCGCGGCTCGGTGTCGCTCACCAAGATGATGATGTACAGCGTCGAGCTCTACCGGCGGCTGCGCGAGGAGTCCGAGTTCGATCCCGGCTGGAGCGAGGTGGGCTCGCTGCGGCTCGCCTCCTCGCCCGAGCGGATGGAGGAGCTGCGCCGCCAGGCCGGCTGGGCGAAGACCTTCGGGCTGCCGCTCGAGCTGATCTCCGCCGAGGAGGCGCGCGAGCTGTTCCCGCTGATGTCGGCCGACGGCGTGCTCGGCGCGGTGCACCTGCCCACAGACGGCTACCTCGACCCCTCGCAGCTCACCTATGCACTGGCGGACGGCGCCCGCCGCGGCGGCGTGCAGATCTTCACGAACACGCGAGTGACCGGCATCGACACCGACGGCGGGCGGGTGACCGGCGTGAACACCGAGCGCGGCGACATTCGCACGGACCTCGTGGTGAACGCCGGCGGCATGTTCGCGGCGGAGATCGGGCGGATGGCGGGCGTGCGCGTGCCGATCGTGCCGATGGCGCACGAGTACATGGTCACCCAGCCGCTGCCGGGCCGCTCGCCCGGCGAGCACCTCCCCACCCTGCGCGACCCGGACAACCTCATCTACTTCCGCGAGGACGGCGCCGGCCTCGTGATGGGCGGCTACGAGCGCCACTGCGCGCCCTGGTCGCTCACGCATGGCGGCGCCGGCTTCGACGCGATCCCGCGGGACTTCAACGGCCGCCTGCTCGAGGAGGACTGGGACCGCTTCGAGGAGATCGTCGAGAACTCGAAGCTGCGCGTGCCGGCGATGGCGGACGTGAAGGTCACGAAGCTGATCAACGGGCCGGAGGCGTTCACGCCCGACGGCGAGTTCTGCCTCGGCGAGACCGAGGTGCGCGGCCTGTTCGTGGCCGCGGGCTTCTGCGCGCACGGGCTCGCCGGCGCGGGTGGCATCGGCAAGGTGGTGGCCGAGTGGATCGTGGACGGCGAGCCGCAGATCGACCTCTGGCACATGGACATCCGCCGTTTCGGACGCCAGTACCGCTCGCCCTCCTACACGCTCGCGCGCACCACCGAGGTGTACGAGACCTACTACGACATCCGCTACCCCGGCCAGGACCGCGAGGCCGGGCGGCCGCTGCGCACGCCCGCCGCCTACCCCTGGCACAGCGAGCACGGCGCGTCCTTCGGCGAGAAGTCGGGCTGGGAGCGCGTGAACTGGTACGAGTCGAACGCCGCCCGCGGCGAGACCTCGCTGCGCCCGCGCGGCTGGGCGGGCGAGTACTGGTCGCCCGCGATCGGCGCCGAGCATCTCGGCACGCGCGAATCCGCCGGGCTCTTCGACGAGTCGTCGTTCTCGAAGATCGAGCTGGCGGGGCCGGGCGCGGCGGATCTCCTGCGCCGGCTCTGCGACAACGACGTGGCCCGCGGCGTCGGCCGCATCACCTACACGCAGATGCTCAACCACCGGGGCGGCATCGAGTGCGACTTCACGGTGGCGCGGCTCGGCGAGGAGCTGTTCTCGATCGTCACCGGAACGGCCTTCGGCAACCACGACCTGTCGTGGATCCGCCGCCACCTGCCGGCCGACGGCAGCGTGACCGCCCGCGAGGTCACCTCGCAGTGGTCGTGCTTCGCGCTCTGGGGCCCGCGCTCGCGCGACATCCTCCAGCCGCTCACCCCGGACGACCTCTCGAACGAGTCCTTCCCCTACATGTCAGCGCGCGAGATCAGCGTGGCCGGCGTGCCGGTGCGCGCCCTGCGCGTGACCTTCGTGGGCGAGCTGGGCTTCGAGCTCTACTGCCCGACCGAGTACGGCGCCGGACTGTGGTCGGCGCTGTGGGAGGCGGGCAGGCCGCACGACCTGATCGCCGGCGGCTACCGCGCGATCGACTCCATGCGGCTCGAGAAGGGCTACCGCGTGTGGGCCGCCGACATCACGCCGGACGAGACGCCCTACGAGGGCGGCCTCGGCTTCTGCGTGAAGGAGCACGACTTCATCGGCCGCGACACGCTCGATCCCGAGCCGGCGCGCAGGCTCGCCTGCCTCCTGCTCGCCGACCCTCGCAGCGTCGCCCTCGGAAACGAGCCTGTGCGCGCGAACGGCGAGGTGGCCGGCCGCGTGACGAGCGGCGGCTACGGCTACACCGTCGAGCGCTCGATCGCCTACGCCTACCTGCCGGCCGAGCTGGCCGAGCCCGGCACCGCGGTGGAGGTCGAGATCTTCGGCGACTGGATCGGCGCCGAGGTGGCGAGGGAGCCGCTCTTCGACCCGGCCGGCGAGCGCGTGCGGGGCGCGCTCACGCCCGCGTAGCTAGTCTCCCGGCCCGTCATGGGCCTGGTTGTGGTCGGATCGATCGCGTTCGACGCGGTGAAGACGCCGTTCGGCGAGCGGGAGAAGATGCTCGGCGGTTCCGCCGTGCACTTCTCGCTGGCCGCGAGCTTCTTCACCGACGTGCGCGTGGTCGGGCCGGTGGGCGACGACTTCGGCGAGGCCGAGTACGAGGTGCTCCGCGCGCGCGGCGTGAACACCGACGACGTCGAGCACGTGCCCGGCGGCGACACCTTCTTCTGGAAGGGCGAGTACGGCTGGGACCTGAACGACCGCGAGACGCTCGCCACCGAGCTCGGCGTGTTCGGGGACTTCGAGCCGAAGCTGTCCGACGCGTCGAAGGAGAGCGAGATGCTCTTCCTCGCCAACATCCAGCCCGACCTGCAGCGCAAGGTGCGCGGCATCTGCGAGGGCGCGAAGCTGGCCGGGCTCGACTCGATGAACCTCTGGATCGACGTCGCGCGCGACGCGCTCGTGGCGGCGATCGCCGAGGTCGATCTGCTGTTCATGAACGACGCCGAGATCCGCCAGCTCACCGAGCAGCCGAACATCGTGCGCGGCGCGCGCGCCGTGATGGAGATGGGGCCGCGCGTGATCGTCGCGAAGCAGGGCGAGTACGGTGCGTCGCTGTTCACGGGCGAGGACTTCTTCGCGCTGCCCGCCTACCCGCTCGAGGACGTGTTCGACCCCACGGGTGCGGGCGACTCGTTCGCCGGCGGCTTCCTCGGCTACCTCGCGGCGCAGGGCCCGGACGCGGCCCAGGACGACGCCGAGCTACGCCGCGCGATGACCTACGGCTCGGTGCTCGGATCGTTCTGCGTCGAGGAGTTCGGCACCGAGCGCGTTAGCCGCCTGACGCGCGAGGAGATCGACGAGCGCTACGAGCGCTTCCGCCACATCACGGCGATCGAGGGCATCCCCACCGCCTAGGTCCGCGCCCTGACGAGTGCCTCTTGCAACGACGGGTACGATGCTTGCATGTCCTCGGGGGCGTGGATGCTCATCTGGATGATGCTGGTGCTGAAGATCCCGGTCGGGGCGCTCTTGTACATCGTGTACTGGGCGAGCCGGGAGGAGGTCGAGCCGGAGCACGACTCGGACGGCGGCGGCAACGACCGCCACCCGCACCGTCCCTCGCACCGCCCGCGTCCGCGCCCGCCGCGCCGCGGCCCGCACGCGGACCCGCCGCCCCAGTCTCCGCAGCGCGTTCGCGCACGCGGCAAGCGCCTCTCTCCGTCGCACGACTGAGTCCTCCGGTAACCTGCCGCGCGTCGTGATCGTCACCGCGGGGTTCGACTACTTCTTCGTGACCGGCCTTCTGTCGGTCGCGTTCGCGCTGATCATCTCCCTGTTCGGGCTGATGCACAGCAAGTTCCCGGGCAAGTCGATGGGACTGCTGATGGTCCTCTCCGTCTGCCTCTTCATCGCCGGCATCGTGGGTGCCGCGGTGGGCTCGAAGTACAAGGCCGGCGAGCGGCACGGTGCCCCCAAGGGCAGCGAGTCGGTGGCCGGCCACAAGGGCAGCTAGAACCGTTCTCGCCGGCATTCGCAACAATCTGATCTCTAGGAGATCGGATTGACAGGAGACGCCATGCCAGAAGAGCCCACACATGAGACGAGCGGCGATGGCGGCGTAGCCACCGCCCGAGACACGCTCTCGGTCACGGACAACCGCACCGGCCAGAGCTACGAGCTCGAGGTGACCAACGGGACCATCCGCGCGATGGACCTCCGCGGGATCAAGGTCGACGAGGACGACTTCGGTCTCATGAGCTTCGACCCGGCGTTCACCAACACGGCCGCCTGCGAAAGCGAGATCACCTACATCGACGGTGAGGCCGGGATCCTCGAGTACCGCGGCTACGCGATCGAGGACCTCTGCAGCGAGGCCACCTACCTCGAGGTCGCCTACCTGTTGATCCACGGCGAGCTGCCCACGCGCGAGGAGCTCGACCAGTGGGTTCACGAGATCACCCACCACACCTACGTCCACGAGAACGTGAAGAAGTTCGTCGAGGGCTTCCGCCACGACGCGCACCCGATGGGGATGCTCGTGGGCGCGGTCGGCGCGCTCTCCACCTTCTATCCGGACGCGAAGCACATCAACGATCCCGAGGAGCGGCACATGGCCGCCGTCCGCCTGATCGCGAAGATGCCGACGCTCGCCGCCTTCGCCTACCGGCACCAGCTCGGCCTTCCGTACGTCTATCCGGACAACGACCTGAGCTACCCGGGCGACTTCCTCTCGATGATGTACAAGATGACCGAGGTTCGCTACGAGCCGGACCCGCGGCTCGAGCGCGCACTCGACGTGCTCTGGATCCTGCATGCGGACCACGAGCAGAACTGCTCGACCAGCGCGGTGCGCGGCGTCGGCTCGTCAGAGGTGGACCCCTACTCGGCGGCGGCGGCCGGCGTGGCCGCGCTGTACGGGCCGCTCCACGGCGGCGCCAACGAGGCGGCGCTCAAGATGCTCGACCGCATCGGCAGCGTGGAGAACATCCCGGCCTTCCTGGAGGGCGTGAAGAAGCGCGAGGAGAAGCTGATGGGCTTCGGCCACCGCGTGTACAAGAACTACGACCCGCGCGCCCGCATCATCAAGAAGAACGTGGAAGAGGTGTTCGAGGTCACGGGCATGAACCCGAAGCTCGAGATCGCCGTCGAGCTGGAGAAGCGGGCGCTGGACGACGAGTTCTTCCACGAGCGCAAGCTCTACCCGAACGTCGACTTCTACTCGGGCCTGATCTACGAGGCGCTCGGGCTGCCCTACGACATGTTCACCGTGATGTTCGCGATCCCGCGCACGTCCGGCTGGGTGGCCCAGTGGCTCGAGATGGTCGAGGACGAGGACACGAAGATCGCGCGCCCACGCCAGGTGTACACCGGGCAGCGAGAGCGCGAGTTCGTGCCGATGGAGCAGAGGTAGGGGGTAGGGAGTAGGGGGTAGGGGGTCAGGGCGTGGCCCTATGACCTATGACCTATGACCTATGACCTATCCCCCGCCGTTCTAACCCGCGTAGTCGTAGAAGCCTCTGCCGGACTTGCGGCCCAGTAGCCCGGCTTCGACCATCCGGTTGAGCACGGCGGGGGCGACGGCGGCCGGGTCGCGGAACTCCTCGTAGAGGGACTCGGCCACGGCCTGGAGGGTGTCGAGCCCGATCAGGTCTGACAGCGCGAGCGGCCCCATCGGATGCGCGCAGCCGAGCACCATGCCGTTGTCGATGTCCTCCTTGGAGGCGAAGCCCGACTCGAACATGCGGATGCCGGACAACAGGTACGGGATGAGCAGCGCGTTCACCACGAAGCCGGCGCGGTCCTGCGAGTCGATGCACGTCTTGCCGAGCGTCTCCTCCGCGAAGCCGCGGGCGCGCTCGACCGTGTCCTCCGAGGTCATGATCGAGCGCACCAGCTCGACCAGCTTGAGCACCGGCACCGGGTTGAAGAAGTGCAGGCCGAGCACGCGCTCGGGCTTGGTGGTCTCCGCCGCGAGCTTCATGATCGGCACCGAGGAGGTGTTGCTCGCGAGGAACTCGGCGCCGGGCAGGATGCGGTCGAGCTCGCGGAAGACCTCGCGCTTGGCGGGCTCCGACTCGTAGATCGCCTCGATCGCGGCGTCCGACCCGGCGGCGTCCTCGAGCGACGCGCTGTACGCCACCCGCTCGCTCGCGGCCGCGCGCTCCGCGTCGTCGATCTTGCCGGCGCGCAGGCCGCGGTCGAGCGAGCGCTCGATGCGCTCGCGGGCGCCGGCCACGCGCTCGTCGTCGGCCTCGACCACGGTCACGTCGAGCCCGGCGCGCGCGCACACCTCCGAGATGCCCGAGCCCATCAGGCCGCCGCCGATCACGGTTACTCGCATGAGGCTTTCTCCTTTCCCAGTCGTCTGCGTGACTTGGATTCTGGCTACAGCTAACCTGAAGTCATGGAGCCGCTAGTCGACGGCCATGGCCGGCGTATCTCCGACCTTCGGGTTTCGGTGACCGACCGCTGCAACTTCCGCTGCCAGTACTGCATGCCGGCGGACGGCCTGCCGTGGCTCGAACGCTCGGAGGTGCTCACCTTCGAGGAGATCGAGCGCGTGGTGCGCGTGATGGTCGGGGTCGGCATCGAGGACGTGCGCCTGACGGGCGGCGAGCCGCTCGTGCGGCGCGAGTTCCCGCGCCTCGTGTCGATGCTGTCGGTGATCGAAGGCCTCGAAGACCTGTCGCTCACCACCAACGGCTACCTGCTCGAGCGCGACGCCGCGGCGCTCGTGGAGGCCGGCATCAACCGCGTGAACGTCTCGATCGACTCGCTGGCGCGCGACCGCTTCTTCCAGATCACGCGACGCGACTCGCTCGCCCAGGTGCTGCGCGGGCTCGACGCCCTCGCACGGCACCCCGAGGTGCACCCGATCAAGGTGAACGCCGTGGCGATGCGCGGCTTCACGGAGGAGGAGGCGATCCCGTTCGCGGAGTTCGCCCGCACCACTGCGTTCCAGGTGCGCTTCATCGAGTTCATGCCGCTCGACGCGGACCAGGCCTGGACGCCGGACCAGGTGCTCACCGGCGAGGAGCTGCGCCAGATCATCCACGCCGCCTTCCCGCTCGAGGAGCAGCCGCGCGAGCCGTCCGCCACCGCGCGGGTGTTCCGCTTCGCAGACGGCAAGGGCGAGATCGGCTTCATCAACCCGGTGTCCGAGCCGTTCTGCTCTGACTGCAACCGCGTGCGCATCACCGCCGAGGGCAAGCTGCGCACCTGCCTCTTCTCGATGCACGAGACCGACCTGCGCGGGCCGCTGCGCTCCGGGGCCTCAGACTCGGAGCTGGTCGAGATCATCCGCGACGCGGTGTGGCGCAAGGAGCTCAAGCACCACGTGGGCGAGCGCGGGTTCCGGCAGCCGTCGCGCACGATGAGCGCCATCGGCGGTTGAGGTCGTACCGCCTGGTCGTTCGCTCCGGGGCACGGGTGGAGCGAACGAAGCTCGACTCGCTTGACGCCGCGCTCGAGTCGCTCGAGGCCAGCGCGCGCGAGCTCTCGGACGGCGCGGACGCGAAGACGATCGACGCGAAGCTGCGCAAGTTCGACCCGATCCAGCAGGTGATCGCGCGGCTCGAGCTGACCGGTCCGGCGCGGCTGCGCGCGGGCGTGGACGTGCGCGGGGACGGCTCGATGGAGAGCTACACCGGACGCACGCGGCGGCAGCTGATCGAGCAGCAGGACGGCGAGTCGGCGCTCGAAGCGCTGCGCCGGGAGCTAGGCGGCTGAGCTAACCCTGGCCCTTGCGGCGCCGCTCGAGCTCCGCGACATACGGCGCCGCGGTGGCGCCCACCGAGCCAACGAGCGCGCCCACCGCCATCAGCACGGCGCCGAGCGCCTGGCCGCGCGCGAACAGCTCCCACGCTCCCTGAGCGGTGAGCAACACCGACGTGACTGCGACGAGCGGTCCAAACATTGGAGGGTGTCGAGCGCTCGACGGGCCAGCCTTAGCGCTCCCCACCAGTACACACCCGCGGCTGCGCCCGGTCAACCCCCTCATCCGGGCGACCCGGCACGGCCCCGCCCCTCTGGTTAGGCTTGCGTCCGAGGAGAGACATGCCGTCGTTTGCAGACACAGGCCGCAGCGCCGCGCCGGCTGAGGAATTGTGGAAGCTGCTGGGGGACCCGGCTCGCTTCCCCGAATGGTGGGCCGGTCATCCCGACTTCCCACTGCCTCAACTGGCGCAGTCCGCTCAGGACGGCCGGCGCGTTGTGATCGCGTGCCGGGTTTCCGACCTGCGCTTCGAGTGGCGGCTCGAGCCCGAGGCCGACGGCACCCGCATCGACGTGCTCGTGGATGTGCCCGAGCGGGAGGCGACCCGGCTCGACGAGCAGCGCGACATGATCAGGCGCTCGCTCGAGCAGCTGGCGGAAGTGGCAGCCGCAACGCCGCTATAACGGGACGCATGGACGACCGCTGGCTCGTGAAGCTGCCGCCCGACGCGCAGCCGCCATACAACGTGTTCGTGAACGGCGTGCCCCAGTCCGAGGGCACCGACTACACCGTGCAGAAGGGTCACCTGGTTTTCACCAAGCCGCTCGCCAAGGAGGGTCGCCTCGGCTTCTGGCGCTGGCTCATGATGTTCCTGGCAATCGCGGGTACCTACCGCAGGAACGACTCGGTTGATGTTCAATACACGTCGCAGGGTGTGACGCGAGTGGCTACTGGGCTGGATATCGAGGGTCCCGACCGCAGCGCGTGACCTACGCTTCGGTGCTGTTATGCGAATCGATCACCTACTAGAACACCAGCGCCCGGTCTTCAGCTTCGAGTTCTTCCCTCCGCAAACGGATGAGGGGATGGAGACGCTCAAGCGCGCGCTTTGGGACCTGAAGGACGACGAGCCGGGCTACGCGTCCGTGACCTACGGCGCCGCCGGCACCACGCGCGACCGCACGGTCGAGATCACCAAGTGGATCAAGCGCGAGCTGGGCATCGAGGCGATGGCGCACCTGAGCTGCGTGGGCGAGCCGGTGGAGCGGCTGCGCGAGATCCTCGACGGGATCCAGGCCGCGGGCATCGAGAACGTGCTCGCCCTGCGCGGTGACCCGCCGCGCGGCGAGACCGAGTGGAAGCCCCACCCCGGCGGCCTCCACTACTCCACCGAGCTGGCCAAGCTGATCTCCGACAACTACGACTTCTCGATTGGCGCGGCGTGCTTCCCGGAGGTCCACCCGGAGGCGCCGGACATGGCGCACGACATCAAGTTCCTGAAGGAGAAGGTGGCGGCCGGCGTCGGCTTTCTGATCACGCAGCTCTTCTACGACAACGAGCTGTACTTCAGCTTCGTCGAGGAGGCACGGGCGGCCGGCATCACCGTGCCGATCATCCCGGGGATCATGCCGGTGACGAACTTCAGCCAGATCAAGCGCATCACGGAGATGTGCAAGGCCACGCTGCCGGAGCCGTTCGAGCGCGAGCTGGCCGAGCGCGCGGACGACCCCGAGGCCGTCACGGAGCTGGGCGTGGCGTACGCGGCGCTGCAGTGCGCCGACCTGCTGGCGCGCGGCGCGCCGGGCATCCACTTCTACACGCTCAACCGCTCGCCGGCCACGCGCGCGATCCTCGCGGCGCTGCGCGGCGCGCACCCCTGGGACCGGGTGGCCGAGCCGGTCTAGGCTTGCGGCCGTGGCTTCGCTGAAGCTCGGTCTCTTCGTCAACCCGTCGGCCGACGCCTACCGCGACACGCTGGCGGGACTGACCGAGCGGCTGGGTCTCGGCGCGATCATCCTGCCGGGGCAGAGCGTCGAGCAGGTGGAGCGGCTCGTGGCCGAGGTCGTGCCCGGGGCTCCGGGCGGCCGCCGGCGGCTAGGCCGCCAGCCAGCGCTCAGGCTCGTCGTCGACCTTCCGCACTTCGCCGAGCTTCTCGAGGTGGCGCAGGTAGCAGAGCGTCTCGGACAGGCCCCAGTTGACCATCATCGGGGTCAGCTCCGCATCCGTGTCGAGCAGGGACGGGACGATCTCGAACGGCGTGCGCTTCTCCTCCGCGATCGCCACCCGCACGCGCTCGATGCGCTCCGCCACCGCCTTGCGGTTG
>DASXCV010000410.1:0-25140 GCA_036491015.1 Thermoleophilaceae bacterium
CTCACGCTGCCCGGCGAGGGCGGCGAGACGGAGATCTTCTTCAGCGACCTGTCGGAGGAATACGTGACCTTCAACTCGGAGTACACAAGCTGATGAGCACCGAAGGCCGGCGCGACATCGCCACGATCCTCGAGGCGCTCCCCTACATCAGGGAGTTCCACGGCCGCACGATCGTGATCAAGTACGGCGGCGCCGCGATGATCGACCCGGCTCTGCAGGAGGAGTTCGCGCGCGACGTCGTGCTCCTCAAGTACGTGGGCATGAACCCCGTGGTGGTGCACGGCGGCGGCCCGGAGATCACGCGCTACATGGAGCGGCTCGGCATGAAGGTGGAGTTCGTGGAGGGCCTGCGCGTGTCGGACGCGGACACCGTCGAGGTGGCCAAGATGGTGCTCGTGGGCAAGCAGAACAAGGACATCGTGCTGCTTTTGAACCGTCACGGGCAGCCCGCCGTCGGCCTCTGCGGCGACGACGGCTCGCTGTTCCGCGTGCGCAAGCAGTTCGCCGCCGGCGAGCGCGACATCGGCTTCGTGGGCGAGATCGAGCAGGTCGACGTGACCGTGCTCAACCACATCGCCGCCGACTACATCCCGGTGGTGGCCTCCGTGGGCGCGGACTCGGAGGGCAACTCCTACAACGTGAACGCCGACGCCGCTGCCGCCTCCGTCGCCTCCGCCCTGGGCGCGTTCAAGGTGATCTTTCTGACCGACGTCGAGGGCTGGCTGAGCGACCCCAGCGACCACTCGAGCCGCATCTCCGAGGCGAGCGCGACCGACGTGCGCGCCAAGCTCCCGTCGATCGGCGGCGGGATGCGGCCCAAGCTCGAGGCGTGCGTGAACGCCGTGGAGGACGGCGTGGGGTCGGCGCACATCATCGACGGCCGCCTGCCGCACTCGCTGCTGCTCGAGCTGTTCACCGACGAGGGGATTGGGACGAAGATTTGGCCGGCTTGACGCTCTCAGACCTGCAGGCACTCGAGCGCGACTGGGTGATGGGCACCTACGTGCGCCAGCCCGTCGAGTTCGTGCGCGGCGAGGGCTGCCGGCTGTGGGACGCCGAGGACAACGAGTACCTCGACTTCCTGGCGGGCATCTCGGTCGCGCAGATCGGCCACTGCCACCCGGCGCTCGTGGAGGCGATCCGCGAGCAGGCGGGGCGCCTGATCCACGTGTCGAACCTCTATTACACGGAGCCGGGCATGCGGCTCGCCAAGCGGCTGGCCGAGAGCTCCCTGGGCGGCAAGGTGTTCTTCTGCAACTCGGGCGCGGAGGCGAACGAGTGCGCGATCAAGCTCGCGCGCCGGCACAAGGCGGGCGGCGACATCGTCGTGCTCACGCACGGCTTCCACGGCCGCACCTACGGCTCGCTGTCGGCCACGCCGCAGGAGCCGAAGCAGGCGCCGTTCGCACCGCTCGTGCCGGGCTTCAAGGTGGTGGGCCGCCAGGACGCGGGCGGGCTCGCCGCGGCGGTGGACGAGCGCACGGCGGCCGTGATCGTCGAGCCCATCCAGGGCGAGTCCGGCATCCACCCGACGCCCGATGAGGTGCTCGAGGCCGCGCGCGAGGCCTGCGACCGCCACGGCGCGCTGCTCGTGTTCGACGAGGTGCAGTGCGGCATGGGCCGCACCGGCACGCTCTGGGCCTACGAGCAGACGCTGGTCGAGCCCGACGTGATGACGCTTGCCAAGGGCCTCGGCGGCGGACTGCCGATCGGCGCCTGCGTGACCTCGCCCGAGTACGCCGACACGCTCCAGCCGGGCGACCACGGCTCGACGTTCGCCGGCGGCCCGGTGCAGTGCGCGGCGGCGCACGCGGTGCTCGACGTGGTGCATGACGACGCCTTCCTCGCCGACGTGCGCGCGAAGGGCGACCGGCTCCTCGCCGGGCTGCACGGGCTCGCGGGCGCCACCAACCAGCGCGGGCGCGGGCTGATGACCGCGTTCGACATCGAGGGCGCCCCGGAGCTCGCGGGCAAGCTGCTCTCAGAGCAGCGCCTCGTGGTGAACGCCACCGGGCCGCAGTCGATCCGGCTCGAGCCGCCGCTCACGGTCACGAGCGAGGAGATCGACGACGCCCTCGGCCGCATCGCGGCGGTGCTCGCGTGACGGGCGGCGGGCCCCACGACCCCGACCGGCCGATCGATCCGCGCGATTACACGCGGCGCACGCTGCTCGCCAACGAGCGCACCTACCTCGCCTGGTGGCGCACCGGGATCACCGCGATCGCCACGGCGCTGGCGGCGGCGCGCGTGGTGCCGGAGCTCTCGCACGTCAAGCACCAGTGGCCGTACACGGTGCTCGGCGTGGGGTTCGCGCTGATCGGGCTCGTGTGCTTCGCCTACGGGCACCTGCGCCGGCTGCGCGTGGAGCAGGCCGTCCGCGAGGGCAACTTCTCGGATCTCAGCCACACGGTCACGCTCGTGATCAGCATCGGCGGCGTGGTGCTCGCGGCCGGGCTCATCATCCTGATCGTCATCGAAGGCTGACCGGCTGACCGCTGTTCTACGATGAGGGGCGTGGTTCGGATCTCGTCGATTGCAGCCTGTTGCGCGCTGATGCTCGCCGTCGTGCCGGCGGCGCTCGGCTCGGGCGCGCACGCGAGCGCGAACTGGACCGCCAAGATGACCGTCCCCACGCACACCCCGAAGGCGCGCAAGGCCTGGCCGGTGAAGATCGTGGCGAAGACCGCCGGCGGCAAGCGGCTGCGCGGCACGGTCCAGTACCACTTCATCTACGCGGGGCAGATCGTCGCCTCGGCGGGCTGCCATCCCAAGGTGGTCACCCCCTGCTCGTTCACCGGCACCTACCACGACGTGGTGCATTGGCCGCTGAAATCCGTCGGCACGCGCCTCACCTTCCAGGCCACCGTCAAGACGAAGCTCGGCCGAAAGAACCTCAACTGGTGGGTCCAGGTTCGCCGTTAACCCGTGGGTAAGGGGCAGTTAAGGCTTTAGCCCTAGCCCTGGCGGGCGATGAATGGCGGTGAGAGGATGAGATTGCTCTGATCGACCGCGTCGAAACGCTCTTCCATGCCGCGAAGCAGGCGATGCTGCTCATCGCAGACCGCGCGGTGAGCCTCAATCCGTGGTGGATCCTCGCGGGGATCGTGCTCTATGAGCTGTCGCAGGTGGTGCGCACGCGCGGCTGGTTCAACATCCTGCGCGCGGCCTACCCCGACTCGCCGGAGCTGCGCGGCCGCGACGTGACCGCCGCCTACCTCGCCGGCGCCGGTGTGAACGCGATCGTGCCCGCGCGTGGCGGCGACTTCCTGAAGATCTTCCTCGTGCACCGGCGGCTGCCGAAGGCGCGCTACTCCACGCTGATCGCCACATTCGGGCCGGAGACGATCCCGGAGATCGCCATGAGCATCTGCCTCGTGATCTGGGCGCTCGCCCACGGCTTCCTGCCGGTGCCGGACTCGATCGACGAGCTGCCGCAGTTCGACGTCTCGTTCGTGATCGTCCACCCGCTGCTGTCGGTCGGCATTCTCGCCGCAACCGCGGTCGGGCTATACGTGGTCGTTCGCTGGGCGCGCTCGCGCACGCGCGGCCTCACCGCGGCGCTGCGCCAGGGCTGCGAGATCATGCGCTCGCCGCGCGCCTTCGTGCTGGGCGTGGGCGGCTGGCAGGCGCTCAGCCGGATCGTGCGGCTCGCGGCGATGGTCTGCTTCATGAGGGCCACAGGCCTGCCGGTGACGGTCGAGACCGCCATTCTCGTGCTCGCCGCGCAGAGCGCCGGGCGCATCGTCCCGTTCGCGCCGGTGAGCGCCGGCCTGCGGGTGGCGATGCTCGCCTACGGCTTCCCCGCGCTCACCGACAAGCCCGTCGACGTGGCGAGCATCACGAGCTTCTGGTTCACGGCCGGCGCGGTGCATCTCGTCGGCGGCCTGCTCATCTCCATCGGCGTGCTCTGCTTCACCTTCGGCACCCTCTCACCACGCAAGGCATTCGCGGCCGTGAGGGCGGCTCGCGTACAGACCGCGGCCGCAGCCGGCTGACGCGGTCAACGGTCAACGGTCAACCGTCAGCGAACTGTTAGCTTCCGGCGCCCATGTCGGACGTCGAACGCCGCACCCTCACCAAAACCGCCTCCTACGAAGCCGTCCCAGGCGAGGTCGGCCGCGTCCTGCTGCTCTACTCGGGCGGGCTCGACACGAGCGTGATGCTCAAGTGGATCCAGGACGAGTACGAGGCCGAGGTGGTCGCGCTCACCGTGAATCTGGGCCAGCCGGGGGAGGACTTCGACGTGGTGCGCGGGAAGGCGCTCGACCTCGGCGCGCTCGAGTGCTACGTGGTGGACGCGCGTGAGGAGTTCGCGCGCGACTACGTGCTGCCGGCGATCAAGGCGAACGCGCTGTACGGCGGCGGCTACCCGCTGTTCACCGCCCTCGGCCGCCCGCTGATCGCGAAGATCGCCGTCGCGAAGGCGCGTGAGGCGGGCTGCGACACCGTCGCCCACGGCTGCACCGGCAAGGGCAACGACCAGGTGCGGATCGAGTCGACCGTGGTCGCGCTCGATCCGGGTCTCAAGATCATCGCTCCCGTGCGCGGCTGGCAGATGGGCCGCGAGGAGGAGATCGAATACGCGCGCGAGCACGGCATCCCGGTGAAGGGCGGCAGCGAGACCGTTCCCTACTCGATCGACGACAACATCTGGGGCCGCTCGTCCGAGGGCGGCCCGATCGAGGACATCGAAGAGCCGCCGCACGACGACGTGTTCAACCTCGTCACGAAGCCGCAGGACGCGCCGGACGAGCCCGAGGACGTCGAGGTCGAGTTCGAGCGGGGCACGCCCGTCGCGCTGAACGGCGAGCGGCTCGGCCTCGTGGAGCTGCTCGAGAGGGCCGGCGAGCTGGGCTCGAAGCACGGGGTGGGGATCGTCGACCACATCGAGGACCGCATCGTCGGCCTCAAGGTGCGCGACATCTACGAGGTGCCGGCGGCGGAGATCATCCTCACCGCGCACAAGGAGCTCGAGAAGCTCGTCGGCACGATCCACCAGAACAACTTCAAGCCGGGTCTCGACCACCAGTGGGCGTTCCTCGTGTACGCCGGGCTCTGGTACGAGCCCCTGCTGAGCGACCTGAACGCCTATATGGACGCGGTGAACGAGCAGGTGACCGGCAAGATCACGATCCGTCTCTACAAGGGCAAGGCCAGCGCCGTGGCGCGCTCCTCGCCGAACGCGCTCTACGACCCCGCGCTGGCCGGCTTCGGCGAGTCCGGCGGCCTGTTCTCACAGCAGGCGAGCCCCGGATTCATCGAGCTCTGGAGCCTCCAGTCGAGAATGGCGTACGCCGTTCGCAACCGGGTAAAGGGGAACGAATGAACAAGAAGAGACATGCGCTGGTCGGCTGGATCGTCACGCAGATCGGCATACGAATGGCGCGCCGGGCGATCGCCGAGAAGAAGCGCACGATCACCGACAACAGGACCAAGATCGGCGCTGCGGGCATCGTCGCGCTCGTGCTGATCGGCGGCGTCGTGGCCGCCAAGGCCGGCGCCGGCGACGACTGAGGTCGCGCGCACCGAGCGGCTCTCGATCCGCACCTTCCGGAAGGACGACCTGCCGGCGGTGCACGCGATCTACTCGGACTCGCTCGTCTGGCGCTACATGGGCATCGGGCCCACGACGACGCCCGAGGAGAGCCGCGAGCGGCTCGAGCGCATGCTCGGCTACCAGCGCGACAAGGGCTATACGTTCTGGGCGGTCACGCTCGCCGACAGCGGCGAGCTGGTGGGAGACACGGGCCTGATCCCGCTCGAGGGCGTGGGCCCCGAGGTGGAGATCGGCTGGCGCTACGCGAGTGTGCACTGGGGCAAGGGCTACGCCACGGAGGCCGCCACGGCGTGCCGCGACCTCGGCTTCGCGCGCTTCGGCCTCGAGCGCATCTACGTGGACATCCACCCGCAGAACGAGGCGTCGAAGAACGTGGCGCGCAAGCTCGGCGCCCGCCTGCTCGGACCGGCGAAGCACCGCGGCTTCGACGTCGTCCGCTTCGTGCTCGACAGGCCTACCTGAGCGTCGCCACGAGCGCGGCCGCGCTCTTCTCGAAGCGGCCCACGTCGTCGTACGGGCGCGCGACGAGCATCGCCCCCTCGAGGCCGCTGATCAGCATCCGCGCCGTGTCGGCGGGCGAGCCGTCGAAGTGCAGGCTGCCCTCGCCGCGACCCTGCTCGAGCACGCGGGCGAGCCATGCCTCGTTGTCGTCGAAGAAGGCGAGGATCGCGCCTCGCGGTCCGGCCGGCAGCGTCTGGTACTCGGCCGCGAGCATCCCGCAGAGGCACATGCGGCGCGCGCTCAGCACGTCGGTGTAGAGGCTCACGTAGGCATCGAGCTTGGCTGGGGGGTCGGTGTCGGCTGAGTCGATCGCGGCCAGCGCGTCCGCGAAGCGCCGCGAGTAGCGCGCGATCAGCGCCTCGCCGAGCTCCGCCTTGCCGGGGTAGTGGTAGTGCAGCCCGGCCTTCGTGATCCCGAGCCGGCCGGCGACGTCGGCGTAGCTGAAGGCGTTGAAGCCGCGCACCTGCACGAGCTCCTCGGCGACGTCGAGGATACGCTCGGCGGTGTCGGTGTTCCGCGTCCGGGTTGGCATGTTCGTGCTCTTGACTCCCTACCTACTAGTAGGTAAGACTAACTCGTCCGAAGTCTTCTCGCCACCTGACACAAAGGAGCACGCCGTGCAGGAGACAGCCCACGAGGAGCAGACCTTCACCATCGTCCACCGCGACGAGCTCGAGCGCACCGGCAACTGGTCGCTCGTGCGCCGCTCGCTCGGCTGCGGATCGTTCGGGGTCAACCTCGTCGACATCCCGCCCGGCGAGTCGATCCCCGAGCACGACGAGACCGGCCGCGACCAGGAGGAGCTCTTCCTGGTGCTGAACGGCGAGGCCGTGCTCGTGATCGACGGCGCCGACCACCCGGCCCCGGAAGGCACCTTCGCCCGGCTCGCGCCGGTGCACCGCCGCACCGTCCGCAACGACGGCAGCGCGCCCGCCTCCGTGCTGATCGTCTCGGCCCCGACGAAGAGCGGCTACGAGCCGATGGAGTGGGCATGACCACCGCCACCGAACATCCGCTGCGCGCGGTGATCGACCGCTACAACGACGCCTGGAACCGCCACGACCTGGACGCGATCGTCGCGCTGCATGCGCCCGGAATGGTGTTCGAGAACCACACCGCCGGCGAGCGCGCCGAGGGCGACGAGGTGCGGGAGCACATCGGCGCGATCTTCAGCGGCTGGCCCGACATCGAGTTCGCCGCTCGCCGCGTCTATGTCCGCGACGACCTCGTGGTGCAGGAGTGGACCGCGAGCGCGACCCACAACCGCGAGCTGCGGCGCGGCGACCTCGTGGCCCCGGCGAGCGGCAAGCGGATCGAGTGGAAGGGGATGGACGTGATCCCGTTCGAGGACGGCCTCGTGAAGCGGAAGGACGTCTACTCGGACTCGATCTCGATCCTGCGCCAGGTCGGCCTGCTCGAGGCCTGACTCAGTACTTGCCGCTCAGGCGGTTCCAGAGATTGCGGAAGAAGTTGCCGGTCTTGTAGGCGCCCGAGGACTCGGACACGTCGTCGACGCCGAGGTGCATCGCGGCCGCGGCCGGCTTCGGCTCCGGCAGGTTGGCCGCTGCGGCGGCCGCGTCGAGCTTGAGGTCCACGCCGCGGTCGTGGATCGAGTCGATCAGCTCTGCGTCGGCGAAGCGGTCGCCGTGCTGCGTGTGCAGGATCACGCCCTCGAAGATGTCGTCTTCGGGCACCGCGAGCACCTCTTTCACGGTGCCCACCTGGCCGCCGTCCGAGGCGAACACCGCGGTGCCGGGCTGGAGCGCGGCCCAGGAGGAGGGCAGTCCTTCGTCCATGTCCGCAGCCTACTTCTAGATGCCGTGCTCCGCTGTGATCCTCCCGTCGGCCTCGGCCTGCACCAGCTCCTGGTAGTCGAGCGCGGTCTGGTCCGCATAGGCGAAGCCGAAGCTGCTCATGGCCGTGTCGAAGGTCTGGCTCTTGCCGAGGTAGCCGGCGATCGCGCTCATGTTGCCGCCGCGGCCATGGGCGTGCGCGAGTGCGACGCCGCACAGCCCGCCGTACTTCACGAGCCCCTCCGGCCGCACCGTCTCGACGTCGAGCGAGCCCTTCCAGTCGCGCAGCTGGCGCACATAGAAGTCGTAGGGACGCTGCACGGCCTCGATGCGCAGCCAGCCGAGGAACTGGTCGGAGGCGGACTGCATGAGGCACTGTCCCGTCACCACCCGCTCGCCGTTCTGCTCGCCGCAGAGGCCGGGCTCCGTGTAGCGCTCGAGCACCGACGGCATCGCCTCCTTCAGCTGCAGGAACAGCGGGTCGTCGTGCGGGCCGAGCAGCAGGATCATGAAGGCCATCGTGCCCACCGAGCCCACGCCGACGACCTTGCGTGCCGCATCCGCGAAGCGGTAGCTCGGCAGGAGCACGCGCATGTGCGCCGGCAGCGTGGCCACGTACGCGCCGTAGGCGTCGAGCAGCACGTCGGCGATCACGAGGCCGCCGGGCGTCTTCTCGCTCGGCTCGATGCGGATGATCAGCGGCGGGTCCTCGCGGATCCGGTAGCTGCCGTCGACCGGCTCGGCGAACTTGTCGAGCGAGCCGAGGTTCGTGCGCGTGGAGGCCTTGCGGACAAGCTTGTCGGTAGTCCGCTCCATCTTCTTGTCATGGGCCTCCTTGAGCTGCTCCTGGACGTCCGCGACGTCGATGCGCGAGTACCAGGCGTCGAGCGTGGGCTCCTCGGACATCGCGAGGATCGTCTCGCGGTAGGCCTGCGCGGCGGCGGTGGCGGCCTGCTCGGCCACGTCGTCGTGGAAGTCGCGATCGCGGCCGGCCACCACGAGGCTCGCCACGAGGCGCTTCACGTCCCACTCGAACGGTCCCGGGTAGGCCTCGTCGAAGTCGTTCAGGTCGAACACGAGCCGCCGCTCGGGCGTGGCGAACATGCCGAAGTTCGACAGATGTGCGTCGCCGCAGAGCCACGTGTAGATGCCCGTGGACGGCGAGCGGGCGAGATCCGCGGCCATCACGTTCGCCGCTCCACGGTAGAAGCTGAACGCGGACACGAGCATGCGCCCGTAGCGGATCGGCACGAGCTCGGGGACCCGGCCCTGCGCCTGCTCCTCGAGCAGCTCCACGGGGTCGGGGCGGTCGTCCGGCAGCGACCAGACGCCGAGCTCGCTGCGCGGCACGTCCTTGCGCACGGCGCGTCCGAGCGCGCGCTGCTCGCCGGCGAGGGCGGCGCTGGTGGGCCGGCGCTCGACGCGGTGTTGGGCGGGGTCGGCAGCCCGGGGTACGTCGGTGGCGGTGGCCACGATGGCCTCCTTGGGTCAGACGGTGGGAGATCCAGCGTACGCCTCCCACGACCGTCCCCGCAACTTGCGGAAAGTGCCGGGGCAATGACCTATGACCTATGACCTATGACCGGGAGTTCTGTCTCCGCCCGACCCTAAGATCGCCCTTCGATGCCGCCCAGCCCGGTCGCCCACCTCCATGTCCACTCCGAGTACTCGCTGCTCGACGGCGCCTGCAAGATCCAGGGCCTCGTGGACCGCGCCGCCGAGTTCGGGCAGCCCGCCCTCGGCCTCACCGACCACGGGGTGATGAACGGCTCGATCGAGCTCTACAAGGCGTGCAAGAAGGCGGGAATCAAGCCGATCCTCGGCGTCGAGGCCTACCTCGTCGACGACATCCGGACCGAGGCGGTGCGCTACGAGCGCAACCACCTCACCCTGCTCGCCTCCACCGACCAGGGCTTCCGCAACCTCACCAGGCTCAGCTCCGCGGGCTTCCTCGAGGGCTACAAGCGCGGCAAGGCCAACGTCGATCTCGACCTGCTCTCGCGCTACTCGAAGGACGTGATCGTGCTCACCGGCTGCCTGCAGTCGCGCTTCTGCCGGCGGATCGTCGAGGACAACCCGGCCGAGGCGCGCTCCCACGCGGACGACCTGCTGCAGATCTTCTCGCCGGAGAACGTCTACTTCGAGGTGCAGAAGAACGGCATCGCGGACCAGGACAAGGCGAACGAGGGCATCGTGCGCGTGGCGCGCGAGCTCGGCCGGCCGCTCGTCGGCACCGCTGACGTCCACTACCTGCGCCGCGAGGACTACCACCACCACGCGGCGCTCCTGTGCGTGCAGACCAAGTCCACGCTCGCCGAGCCGAAGCTGAGCTTCGACACCAACGAGTTCTATTTGAAGGACAACCAGGAGATGGCCGACGCGTTCGCCGCCTGGCCGGACGCGATCGAGTCGACGCGCGAGATCGCCGAGCGCTGCAGCGTCGACATCGAGCTCGGCAAGATGCTGATCCCGCGCTACCCGACGCCGAGCGGCGAGGACGAGGGCGCCTACCTGCGCGCGCTCGCGATGGAAGGGCTGCGCGAGCGCTACGGGGATCCGCTGCCGGCGGAGGCCGTCGAGCGGGTCGAGATGGAGCTCGGGGTGATCGACCGGATGGGCTTCAACGCCTACTTCCTGATCGTCTGGGACTTCGTCAAGTTCGCGAAGGACAACGGCATCGCGGTGGGCCCGGGCCGTGGCTCGGCGGCCGGCTCGATCGTCTCCTACGCGCTGCGGATCACGGACGTCGATCCCCTCCGCTACAACCTGCTCTTCGAGCGCTTCCTCAACGCCGAGCGCGTGTCGATGCCGGATATCGACATCGACTTCTCGGTGAAGGGGCGCGACCGCGTGATCCGCTACGTGGCCGGCAAGTACGGGCAGGACTCGGTCGCGCAGATCGTCACCTTCGGCCGCATGTTCCCCCGCGCCGCCACGCGCGACGCCGCGCGCGTGCTCGGGCACGACTACGGCGCGGGCGACCGCCTCGCCAAGCTGATCCCCGACCCGATCATGGGCCGGTCGCCGTCGTTCGAGGACTGCCTCAAGCCGGGGGAGGAGCTCGCTCGCGCCTACTCCGAGGACCCCCAGGCCAAGGAGATCATCGACCTCGCGAAGGGGCTCGAGGGCACCGTGCGCAACTCCTCGATCCACGCCGCGGCGGTCGTGATCGCGGACCGGCCGCTCACCGACATCGTGCCGCTGCAGCTCGCGGAGGAACGCGGCGTGGTGGACGAGGACGGCGGCCGCGCGTACAAGACCGTCACGCAGTACTCGATGAAGCCGATCGAGGAGATCGGCCTCCTCAAGATGGACTTCCTCGGGCTGCGCAACCTCGACGTGATCGAGGCGGCGCTCGACATCATCGAGCGCTCGGACGACGAGCGGCCCGACATGTCGCTGCTCCCGCTCGACGACGCGAAGACCTACGAGATGCTCGCCCGCGGCGACTCCGTGGGCGTGTTCCAGTTCGAGTCGGACGGCATGCGCGAGGCGCTGCGGAAGGTGCGCCCGACCGAGTTCGAGGACCTCGTCGCGCTCAACGCGCTGTACCGGCCGGGCGCGATGCGGCACATCGACACCTACGCGCGCAACAAGCGCAACCCGGAGGCCGTCACCTACATCGACGAGCGGCTGCGCTCGATTACCGAGTCCACCTACTCGGTGATCCTCTACCAGGAGCAGTCGATGCAGATCGCCAAGTCGATCGCGGGGTTCAGCGGGCCCCAGGCGGACGACCTGCGCAAGGCGATCGGCAAGAAGGACCGCGTGAAGATGGCCTCGATGCGCGAGGCGTTCTTCGAGGGCGCGCGCGGCACCGGCACATCGGAGAACGTGATCAACGAGCTGTGGTCGGTCAACGAGGCCGCGGCGGACTACTCGTTCAACAAGTCGCACGCGGCCTGTTACGGGCTGATCTCCTACCGCACCGCCTGGCTCAAGGCCAACTATCCGGCCGAGTACATGGCTGCGCTGATCTCGTCGGTGATGTCCACCAAGGACAAGGTGCCGTTCTTCGTCTCCCGCTGCGAGGAGATGGCGATCGAGGTGCTGCCGCCGGACGTCAACGAGTCCGGGCACGACTTCGTGGTGGTCGAGGGCAACATCCGCTTCGGCCTCGACGCCGTCAAGAACGTGGGCGCCGCGGCGGTCGACGCGATCATCGAGGCGCGCGAGACGGCCGGGGCGTTCCGCTCGATCTGGGACTTCTGCGAGCGGGTCGACTGCCGGGCGGTCAACAAGAAGGCGATCGAGTCGCTGATCAAGTGCGGGGCGCTCGACTCCACGGGCGCGACGCGCAACGGCATGCTCCAGGTGCTGCCCGACGCTCAGGGCGCGGGGCAGAAGGTGCAGCAGGACGCGCTGCTCGGGCAGGGCTCGATCTTCGACCTCGAGGAGCCGGCGCCGGCGGCTTCCGGGCCCTCTGGAGCCGTGGGGCCGTCGCCGTTCGGCGGGCCGCAGCACCCGCCCGTGCCGGCCGTGCCCGACGACCGCTCCGAGCGCGGCGCAATGGAGAAGGAGACGCTCGGGCTGTTCCTCTCCTCGCACCCGCTGAAGGAGGTGCGCGCCGCGCTGCGGCTGCGCGTGGAGTGCTCGCTCACCGAGCTCGAGAAGAAGAAGGACGGCGAGTGGGTGACCGTCGGCGGCACCATCACCGAGTCGAAGAAGATCCGCACCAAGAAGGGCGACCCGATGATGTTCGCCACGCTCGACGACCTCGAGGGGTCGGTCGAGATGCTCGTCTTCAACTCCGCCTACGCCGCGAACGTCGACAAGATCGACGGGGACCGCGTGCTGATCGTGCGCGGGCGCGTGGACCACAAGGACGCGGGGGAGACCAAGCTGGTGGTCCAGGAGGTGGAGGTTTTCGAGCCCTCGCACGAGGAGGTCGAAGACGCCAAGAGAGAAGCGGCGGCTGTGGCGGCTGCGCCGCCACGGCGGATAACGCTGCACGTGCCGCCGGACGCCCCCGAGCACTTCCTCGACGAGCTACGGGACGTGGTGGACCACAACCGCGGCGACTACGAGCTCCTGCTCTGCATCGGCGAGCGCTCGCTGCTGCTCGGGACGGAGTTCAAGGTGTCCGCCACGAGCGAGTGCCGCACCGAGCTGGCGGCGCTCACCGGCGTCAGGATCGCGGCCTAGTCAGTCGGGGCGAGCACACGCGGCTGCCCTGAGCGGCGCCGTTGTGCCTGGCAGCCGCAGGCCCTAACTCCTACACTGACCCGGTGAGCACGGCCCTACCGCAGAGCGCAACCGCACACGAGTGCAGGCAGTGCTGCGCCTTCTGCGACCGCCTCGTTCACCCCACGGGCTGCATCGAATCGCGCTGCCCCTACCTCTACCTGTTCGACGACGAGCGCACCGGCCGCCGCTACATGGGCTGCATGAACAAGGTGTTCCGCGGCGAGATCGACGTGGCGGTGTTCGAGGAGGCCGAGCGCACCCGTCTCGGCTTCGGCGGCGTGAAGATGACCGGCCGGCCGATCTCCCGCTGCAAGTACTCGGTCGAGAAGGCCTACGACGGCAACGGCGACGCGTTCGACTGCGTGAACCCGCAGTTCTTCGCCGAGCCGGACGAGGACGCGTTCGATGGGGCGTTCGATTTGCGCGACCGCTTGTAGGCGGGACGTGTGGTCACTTTGGCCCGCTGAGCGGGCTTAATTGACCGGACGTCAGGATGACTAGGCGAAGCGGCGGCGGAAACGGATGCGCGTGAGGCGGCGCGGGCGGCGACGCTCGGCGGTCCGGAGCCGGCGGTACTCGGCGCAGGTCATTCCGGGCGGTATGTCGCACTCGATGTAGATGCTGCGCGTGTTCATGGGATCAGGCTACGTCCGGGGCGGGCGCGGATCTACACGGGCACCACCCCAGTGATGGTGCGGAAACCCGCCCTCCGACCTAGGGGCCGGCCGCTGGGCTGAAGATGGGGAGCATTCCCGATGTCGGCGCGGTCGTGCGCCCGTACCGTGACGGACATGCTTCACGACCCCACAACGAGACGTCTCTTCGCCGAGGCTCGCAACCAGGAGCTCCGCCGCTACGCAAAGCCGCGCGCGCTCCACGAGGCCGACGCCGAGACCGCCCAACCTCGCACCGGGCGGCGGCTGCGCCGCTTGTTCACAGGCTGAGGAGCCAGCGTCATGCCGCGCGGACGCTAGCTACCCAGCCCTGAGGAGCTCGTCGAGCCGGGAACGGCGCCTCGATCGGCGCCGGCTTCGGCCTGCCTCGCCATCCACTCCGCGCCGGGGTGGTCGGTCAGCCCGTGGGCGATGATCGAGGTGAGGACGGCGAGCGCGGCAATGTCGAAGATGCGCCTGCCCTGTTCGATGTTCTTGCCTAGCACGAGCAGCGAGAACGCCATCGTCGCGACGCCCTTCGGGCCGAACCAGCCCATGAACGCCTTCGAGGCGATGCTGAAGCGCGCGCCCGCCAGCGAGACGAAGATCGACAGCGGGCGGATCAGCACCAGCGTGGCGACCACGATCGCCACCGCCGCCCAGCCGTCCGTGAACAGCGCGTCGAACGTGAGCAGCGAGCCGAACACCACGAAGATCCCGAGCTTCACGATCTCGATCAGCTCCTCGGAGCGGCCCTCGAACGACTCGCGGATGTCCGGGCGCAGGATCCCGAGCACGATGGCGGCCACGAACACCGCGATGAAGCCGTTGCCGTGCGGAGTGAGCACCGCCACGCCGTAGGTGGCGAACGCGACCCCCAGCGCGTAGAGCGACTTCTGGCGCGGACTGATCTCGTGCCCGAGCGCGCGGCTCCGCGGCAGCAGGTAGCCGGCGGCGTAGCCGAGCGCGAGCCCGACCGCCAGCCCGAATCCCACGTCCTCGAGCACGAACCTCCACCAGACGAAGTTCGTCTCGGTGGGGTCGAGCGCCGCGGCGAACGCCAGCACGGCGGGCAGCGCGAGCCCGTCGTTGAGACCGGACTCCAGGTTGAGCGTGTGGCGGATCACGCGCGGCACGCGCGGGTTGGTGACCACCGAGGACGACAGCACCGGGTCGGTGGGGGCAAGCAGCGCGCCGAGCAGGAACGACTCGGTCCAGGACAGGTCGGTAAGGAGCTTGGCGAACACGGCCACGAGCACGGCCGTGAGCGGCATCGCGATCGCGAGCGCGCGCAGCGGCGCGTGCCAGGCGCGCTGGAGCATCTCGGCCTCCACCTCCAGGCCGTCACGAAACAGGATCACAACCAGCGCCACGGCGGCGAGCCCGTTCACGAAGCCGGACAGCGGATCGAAGTGCAGCACGTCCGCGCCGCCGCGCCCGAGCGCGAAGCCGGCCACCACGAACACGGCGGTGAGCGACAGGAAGCTGCGGTGCGCGAGCCCCGCGAGGAACGCGCCGAGCACGAGCAGGCCGCCGAGGACGAGGGCGGCGGTGTCGAAGGAGGTGATCGCGAGCGCGGGCATGGGAAGTCGGCGCCGACCAGTCTTCCCGGCTCACCCTGCCGGACAGCCTATCCGGCTACTTGCGGGCCTTGCTCTTCGAGCCGGCCCGCCGCCTGCGCCGGGCGAGCCCCTTCTTGCGCAGCGAGCGCATCGCCTCGATGTCCACCGCCTCCACGCCCTTCCCCTCGAAGCCGGGGCCCTCGAAGATGGCGGGCAGCCGCTCGAAGCGCGGCTCGGACAGGAACGCGGAGCAGCCGCGGTCGCCGAGCTCGCCGGTACCGAGCGGCGCGTGGCGGTCGCGGTTC
Source organism: Thermoleophilaceae bacterium (assembly GCA_036491015.1). Lineage (GTDB taxonomy): Bacteria > Actinomycetota > Thermoleophilia > Solirubrobacterales > Thermoleophilaceae > JAICJR01. The sequence goes on from DASXCV010000410.1 coordinate 15,559, forward strand.
GACCCGAGCGGCGCCTGCGAGTCGTTCACGTGGACGCACCCGAGCCGCCGCTTGCCGAGGTGCTTCACGAAGTCGTCGACGACGGACTCGAGGCCGGCGTCGTCGCGGATGTCGAAGCCGCTCGCGAGCATGTGGCAGCAGTCGAGGCAGACGCCCACGCGCTTGTCCCCGCCGCTCTGCTCGACGAGGTAGTAGAGCTCGTCGAACGAGCGCCCGAGCGTGCCGCCGGCACCGGCCGTGTCCTCGAGCAGCAGCTTGCAGCGCTCGGACTCGGCCAGCGCCTCCTTCACCATCTCGGCCACCCGGGCGAGCGCCTCGTCGAGGGGCTCGCCCGTCCGCGACCCCGGATGCAGCACAACGCCGTCGGCGCCGATCGCGTCGCCCATCCGCAGCGAGTGCGTCAGGGACGCGAGCGACTTCTTGCGCATCTCCTTGTCCTTCGTCGCGCAGTTGATCAGGTAGACCGCGTGGATCACGACCGACTTGATCGGACCCTTCTTCATCCGCTCGTGGAACTCCGCGATGTCGGCGTCCTTCCAGGTGGTCGGCCGCCACATGCGCGGCGACTGGTTGAACACCTGGATCGCGTCGCAGCCGCGCTCCACGCCGCGCTCGTGGGCGTTCACGAGACCGCCCGCCGTCGACACGTGGGCGCCGATTAGCATGCTGAGCAGTCGATGTCCGATTCCATGAGAGTCCGTTTCGCGCCTTCGCCCACCGGTGCGCTGCACGTCGGGGGCGCGAGGGCGGCACTGTACAACTGGCTCCTCGCGAGGGGTAACGGCGGGACCTTCGTGCTTCGCATCGAGGACACCGACCGCGAGCGCTCGACTCCAGAGAACATCGAGCAGATCCTTGACGCGCTGCGCTGGCTCGAGCTCGACTTCGACGAGGGGCCATTCTTCCAGTCCGAGCGCGTGGACCGCCACAAGGAGGAGATCGCCCGCCTGCAGGAGGAGGGACACGCCTACCTGGACGAGGGCGCGGTGAGGCTGCGCGTGCCCGACGAGGGCGAGACCGTCGTGCCGGACCTGATCCGCGGCGACATCACCTTTCAGCACAAGGACATCGCCGACTTCGTGATCGCCCGCTCGGACGGCAGCCCGCTCTACAACCTCGCCGTCGCCGTGGACGACCACGACATGGGCATCACGCACGTGATCCGCGGCGAGGACCACATCTCGAACACGCCGCGCCAGATGATGGTGCTGAAGGCGCTCGGCGCCGACACGCCCGTGTACGCCCACCTGCCGCTCCTGCACGGGCCGGACGGGAAGAAGCTCTCGAAGCGCCACGGCGCCGCCAGCGTGCAGGAGCTGCGCGACCAGGGCTACTTGCCGGCCGCCGTCCGCAACTACCTGGCGCTGCTGGGCTGGGGCTACGACGAGAGCACGACCTTCTTCTCCACCGACGAGCTGATCAAGCTGTTCTCGCTCGAGCGGGTGTCGAAGAACCCCGCCGTGTTCGACGAGCAGAAGCTGCGCTGGATGAACGGCCGCTACCTGCGGGAGATGGATCCGGACGAGCTCACGACGCTGCTCGAGGAGCGCCTGGGGAGGACCGGACTGCGCGAGGCGGTGGGCATCGCCCAGGAGAAGATGCAGACCCTGGACGACTTCTGGACGCTTGCAGCGTTTCTTGTGGAGCGCCAGCCGACCGACGAGAAGGCATGGGGGAAGGTCATGAAGGACGGGGCCGCCGAGCGGCTCGCGACCACCCGCGCCGCGCTCGCCGGCACCGAGCCGTTCACGCCCGAGGCGATCGAGGCCTCGCTGCGCTCAATTGTGGACCAGACGGGCGAAAAGCCGAACAAGGTGTTCCAGCCGCTGCGCGTGGCAATCAGCGGTTCGACGGTCTCGCCCGGCATCTTCGAGTCCGTGGCCGTTCTCGGCCGGGACGAGACCCTTGCACGGGTCGACGACGCACTTGCGCGCGCAAACGTGCCCAATTAGGCGCGAAATACCTCAGAAAAGCTAGTCATTCCGCCTCAACCTTTCGTCCATCCGTGCCGATTACGCCAGTGTGCAGGACAGGCCGAACCGTCTTCGGCTCCGCACAAAGTGGGAGAACTGAACCTTGGAAGCAGCTACGAACCAGAATGCGCGCCAGGCGCAGCCGCAGCAGCCGGCGGCCGCCCGTGGTGCCCAGAACGAGGGCCATGGACGCAGGCTGACCGCCGCGTTCGAGGCGCTTGAGGCCTTCCCGGCCCTCGTCGAGTCCCGTAACCGCCTGCTTCGCCTCGCCCGCGAGGAGCGCAGCTCCGTCGGCGACATGGTCGCCGCCATCGAGTCCGACGTCTCCCTCGTGATCGCGGTGCTCCGCATCGCCAACTCTGCGCCCTCCCAGAAGAAGGGCAAGATCACCAGCATCCCGAAGGCCATCGAGCTGCTGCGCCCCTCGGGCGTCGAGGCGCTCGCCTCGCGCACCGCCGTATTCGACTTCTTCGAGCGCACGCCGGGCTGGGACGCCCAGCCTGAGCGCTTCCGCCTTCACGCCGTGGCCACCCAGCGCGCAGCCGAGCGGCTCGCGAAGGAGATCGGCTACGAGGACCGCGACGAGCTGCTCGTATCCGCCCTGCTGCACGACATCGGACAGCTCGTCCTGATTCACGCTTATCCCGGCTACCCCGGCCAGGTGCACGGTGACGCGCGCACGCCGGAGGAGCGGGTGCACCGCGAGCGCCGCGAGCTCGGTGTGGACCACGCTCTCGTCGGCGGCGTCCTCGCCCGCCGCTGGGGCCTGCCGAACCGTCTTGCCGCCGCCATCGAGCGCCACCACTCGGCCGAGGCCGAGGGCGAGTCCGCGATCATCCGCCTGGCCGACATGCTCGCCCACTACGGGCACGGGCAGCCGGTCGACCCCGCGCAGATGCTCAAGGTCAGCCGGACGCTCGGGCTCGGCCCCGACCAGCTTCGCTCGGTGATGTTCGAGCTGCCGTACGCCGGCGCCGCTCAGCGCCGCAACGTCGAGCCGTGCCCGCTGTCGGCCCGCGAGGTCGACGTGCTCAAGCGGCTGGCCGAGGGCAAGGTCTACAAGCAGATCGCTCTCGAGCTGAGCCTCTCGACGAGCACGGTGCGCACGCACCTGCACAACACCTACACCAAGCTCGGCGCGGTTGACCGCGCTCAGGCTGTGCTCGTGGCGACCGAGCGCGGCTGGATCTAAGTCCCTCTCTGCCCGACGCCGTCCAGCGGTAGGCGCACCGTCACCACGGTGCCTCGCCCGCCGCTGTCTATGGTCAGCGAGCCGTTCAGCATCTCGGCGCGCTCGCGCATGCTGGAGAGGCCGATGTGCCCGGCGGACTCCTGAGCGAGCGGCCACAGGTCGCCGAAGCCCTTGCCGTCGTCGGCCACGCGCAGCTCCACGCGGCCGGGGGTGGTGCGCAGGGAGACCGTCACGCGGCTGCAGTCGGCGTGGCGCCCGGCGTTCGTCACGGCTTCCTGCGCGATCAGGAACAGGGGGCCGTTGATCTCGGGCACGAGCTCGATGGGCTCGAAGTCGAGCCTCACGTCGAGCCCGTAGCGGCGCTGCCAGACGGGCACGCAGTCGACGATCGCGGTCTCGAAGGAGAGCTCGCGGAAGGCGTACGGGCCGAGCGCCACGATCTCGTCCCGCAACGTCTGCACGTTGCGCTCGGTGATGATGTGCGCCTCGTCGAGCATCTTCTTCGCGGCTTCGCTGTCGCCGCGCTCGGTGGCGGCGCCGAGCGCGGACAGGATCATGTCGAGGCTCACGAGCTCCTGGACGGGACCGTCGTGGATCGACTCGGCCACTCGCCGGCGGATCTCGCTCTCTGTCTCGATCATGTGACGCGAGACCTCGCGCGCCCGCAGCCTGCCGGTGGTCTCGGCGGTACGGATGCTGCTCGAAGTGAGCGCTGTCGCGAACGCGCAGACCACGAACAGGGTCTCGTAGAAGGTGAGGATGTCGCCGTTCACGGGCGCGCCGCGCGCGACGGCGATCGGCACGAGCACAGCGCAGTTCGCAAATGCGATCACGAGGCCGCGCACCTGGCCCTGGAACTGCGCGTGTGCGGCGATCAGGAAGATCGCCAGGAAGCGCACCACGCCGTAGGTCTCAGGCGTGACCAGCTCGGCCGCGGCGAGCACGGCAAGGTCGCCGGCAGGGATGAGCGGACTGAGCGCCAGGTCGGGGCGGCTCTGGGCGAGGAAAAGGTTCGCGAGCGCCCACGGGAGCGCCAAGGCCGCCACCACCGCGGTGAGGCCGCCGTTGAACGGCGTGCCGGTGGCCACCAGCGCCACGAGCGCCGCGATGGCCAGCAGGAGCCGCAGCGCGGCGAAGCGCAGGACCGGCTCGGGCGACTCGATCGGCGGGCGCCGCAGCGCACTCAGCGCGCGCTCGACCCCGGGGGAGCCCGCGTCCCTGCCCGGGCCGGCCAGCTTCATGGCCATAACCTAGAGTGCCAGCCGCCATGCTCGCCATTACTTCGAAGTCGCCGTACGCCGTGAGCGCGCTGGTGGAGCTTGCCCGCACGGGCGGCTCGGCGCCGGTTCCGATCGGCGAGATCGCCAAGCGGCGCAACATCCCGGGGCAGTTCCTGGAGTCGCTGTTCGCGACGCTGCGGCGCGCCGGCATCCTGCAGTCGCAGCGCGGCGTGCGCGGTGGCTACACCTTTGCGCGCCCGCCCGCGGAGATCACCGTGCTCGAGGTGGTGGAGCTGCTCGAGGGCGAGCTCGGCGCCGACTCCCCGCAGGCCGGCCCGATCTGGGACGAGGCCGTGAACGCGGTCAAGGGCGTGCTCGGCACGGCGACGATCGCCGAGCTGGCCGAGCGCGAGGCGCGCGCCGCCGGCGCGGCGATGTATTACATCTAGCCGGACCGTCAGCCGGTCAGCTGGCGGCGGACGCTGCCATCCGGCCCGGCGACCGCGTGAAAGCGACCCGGGCGCCTCGGGTAGTAAGAATGCTGGCGGATGACTGACACGCCGCTGATCTCCCTCGACCACGAGGAGCTCGTCATCCGCCGGGGGCGGCGGAGCGGCGTCTACACGATCGTGGCCGTGCACTCCACGGCGCTTGGGCCGGCACTGGGCGGCTGCCGCATGTGGCGCTACGAGTCGAGCGCGGACGGCGCCCGCGACGCTCTGCGCCTCTCCCGCGCGATGACCTTCAAGACCGCCGCCTGCGGCCTCGACGTGGGCGGCGGCAAGGGCGTGATCTGCCTCGAGCCCGGGCGGGCGCCCACGGGCAAGGCGCGGCGCGACGTGCTGCTCGACTTCGCGGACACGGTGAACGTGCTGGAGGGCAACTACATCACCGCGGAGGACGTGGGCACGGGGCCGAAGGACATGTCCGTGATCGCAGGAACGACGAAGTACGTGACCGGCCTCGGCAAGCGCAACGGCGGCAGCGGCGACCCGAGTCCGTTCACCGCGATGGGCGTGGAGGCGGCGATGCGCGCCTGCTGCGAGCACGCGTTCGGCACGACCGATCTCAAGGGCCGCACGGTGGCCGTGGTGGGCGCCGGCCGTGTGGGCTCGCAGCTCGCCAAGCGCCTCGCCAAGGCCGGGGCGAAGCTCACCGTCGCGGACATCGACGAGGGGCGTCGCGAGCGGATCGAGAAGCTGCCGGGAGCGAAGTGGACGGACCCGACGAGCGCCATGCTGTCCGAGGTGGACGTGCTCGCGCCCTGCGCGCTCGGCGGCGTGATCGACCAGGTGAACGTGGACAAGCTGCGCTGTCGCGTGGTGTGCGGCGCGGCCAACAACATCCTCGCCCACGAGGGCCTCGCGGACGACCTCGCCACAGAGGGGATCCTCTACGCGCCCGACTTCATCGCGAACGCGGGCGGCATCATCAACGTGTCGCTCGAGCTGGACGGCTACGAGGCCGCCAAGGCGCGCAAGGGAGCGCAGGGCATCGAGCACACGATGCGCTCGCTGCTGGCCGAGGCGGAGGCCGCGGGCATCACACCGCTGGCGGCCGCCTACCGGCTCGCACGCCGCCGCCTGGGGGCGAGTGGGTAGCCTGCCCTCGGTGGCGAAGGGCAGCGAAAACTCCCGCATACCGGCAAACCTGGCCGACATCGTCGGCGACACGCCGATGGTTCGCCTCACCCGGATCGCGCCCGGCTGCAAGGCGGAGCTCGTCGGCAAGCTCGAGGTGCACAACCCGGCCGGCAGCGTGAAGGACAGGATCGGCGTGTCGATGATCGAGGCGGCCGAGGCCGAGGGCAAGATCGAGCCGGGCAAGACCACGATCGTCGAGGCCACCTCCGGTAACACGGGCATCGCGCTTGCGTTCGTGTGTGCCGCCAAGGGCTACAAGCTCGTGCTCACGATGCCGCAGGGAATGAGCCGCGAGCGCGAGGGGCTGCTGCGCTTGTACGGCGCCGAGGTGGAGATCACCGAGTCACTCGGTGGGATGAACGAGGCGGTGGAGGCCGCTGAGAAGCTCGCCAAGGAGCGCGGCGACTGCTTCATCCCCGACCAGTTCTCGAACCCGGCCAACCCCGAGATCCACCGGCGCACCACCGCGGAGGAGATCTGGCGCGACACGGACGGCAGGGTGGACGCGCTCGTGGCCGGCGTGGGCACGGGCGGCACGATCACCGGCGCCGGGGAGCGCTTGAAGGAGCTCAACCCGGACCTGCGCGTGGTGGCGGTGGAGCCGAAGTCGTCGGCGGTGATCTCCGGCGGCCAGCCAGGTCCGCACAAGATCCAGGGCATCGGCGCCGGCTTCGTGCCGAAGGTGCTGAACCGCGCCATCCTCGACGAGGTGATGCCGGTGGACGACGAGGACGCGATCGAGACCGCGCGGCTCGTGTCGCGCAAGGAGGGTGTCCTCGCGGGCATCTCGGCGGGCGCGGCTGTGTGGGCGGCGATCCAGGTCGGCTCGCGTGCCGAGTTCGAGGGCAAGCGGATCGTGGTGATCATGCCCGACTCCGGCGAGCGCTACGTGAGCACGCCTTTCTTCGCCCCGTGAGCGCCGAGACGCTCGACCTGACGGGCGTCCTCTGCCCGCTGAACTGGGTGAAGGCAAAGCTGGCACTCGAGGAGCTCGACCCGGGCGAGGAGCTCACCCTGCTGCTCGACCCCGGCGAGCCGCTCGACAGCGTTCCCCGCTCGGCGAGGGAGGACGGCCACGAGGTGCGGGTGGACGGCACGCGCGTGACTATCGTCAAGCGCGGATGAGCCTCACCGACCTCGACCTCGAGCGCTACTCCCGCCAGCTCGTGCTGCCCGAGTGGAGCGGCGCCGCGCAGTCCAAGCTCAAAGAGGCAAGCGTCATGGTGGTGGGGGCGGGTGCGCTCGGCAGCCCGGTGCTCACCTATCTCGTTGGCGCGGGCGTGGGCCGGATAGGCGTCGTGGACAGCGACTCCGTGGAGCTGTCGAACCTGCCGCGCCAGCCGCTCCACTTCACCCCGGATCTCGGGGCGAACAAGGCCGAGAGCGTGATGGCCAAGCTCGCCCTGATGAACCCCGACGTGATCGTCGAGCCCTACCCGGCGCGCCTCGGCCGCATGAACGCAGAGGCGATGCTGATGGGGGCCGACCTCGTGGTGGACTGCTCGGACAGCTTCGCCACGCGCTACACGGTGAACGACACCTGCTGCGCGATGGGCGTGCCGCTCGTGGAGGGCGGGGTGCTCGGCTTCGACGGCCTCGTGATGGCGATCAAGCCGGGCGAGTCCGCGTGCTACCGCTGCGCGTTCCCGGTCGAGCCGGAGGAGGGCAGCGTGCCGAGCTGCCGCGAGGCCGGGGTGCTCGGGCCGGTGGCGGGCATCGTCGGATCGATGCAGGCGCTCGAGGCGCTCAAGCTGCTCACGGGCGCGGTGCCGCCGCTGCTAGACGGCTTCGTGCAGATCGACGCCCGCACCTACGAGCACACGATCGTCAGCACGAGCCGCCGCCCCGACTGTTCCGCCTGCGCCCGCGTGCCGGCTGCGACACAATCTCACTGACGTGCTGGGGCTTCGCACATTCACACGCGTCGGGCGCGAGCTGCGTGAGGACCTCACCGCGGCACAGGAGCGCGACCCCGCCGCGCGCGGCATCGGTCGCTGGGAGATCCTCCTCACCTACCCCGGCGTGCACGCGCTGCTCACCCACCGCCTGGCCCACGCGCTGCACGAGGCCGGCGTGCCCGTGATGCCGCGCGCGATGGCGTACTTCGCCCGCATGGCCACGAACATCGAGATCCATCCCGCGGCGCAGATCGGCGAGGCGCTGTTCATCGACCACGGCACAGGCGTGGTGATCGGCGAGACGGCGGAGATCGGCGACAACGTGACGCTCTACCAGGGCGTGACGCTCGGCGGCACCGGCTTCGCGCGCGGCAAGCGCCACCCGACCGTCGAGAGCGACGTGGTGGTGGGCTCGGGCGCCAAGCTGCTCGGTCCGATCCGCGTGGGCCACTGCTCGAAGATCGGCGCCAACTCGGTCGTGATCCACGACGTGCCGCCGCACTCCACCGTGGTGGGCAACCCCGGTCACCCGGTGCGGGTGAGCGGGAAGAAGCCCGAGGGCCCGGACGCCGACTGGGCGCACCTGCCCGACCCCGTGGCCGACGCCATCCGCGCGCTCAGCGCCCGCATCAGCGATCTCGAGCAGGAGCTCGAGCAGGCCACGGGCCGCAAGCCGCAGCAGACCGCCGACGTGCGGCCGCTGCGCGGCGCCGGACAGGATCCGGCCGGCGGCTGATGCGGCGCGCCCTGCTGCTCGCGCTCGGGCTGGCCCTCGTCGCGGCCGCACCGGCCGAGGCGGCCAGGTCTAGCGCCACTCGCACGGCTGTGCGGATCGCCTCGCCGGCGAGCGCGAACGCCACGGTGGCCGGCTTCGAGCTCGACCTCGCACGCGTGCCGAAGAAGAAGAAGGCGCACGCGAGCGCCGGCCTGGCCGCGGCGCTCCCCAAGGGCGTGAGCATCTACGCCGTGCTCGGCAAGCAGAAGCGCAGCGACCGCGTGAAGGGCGTGCTCGTGGCCGTGAAGCGCGCGGGCGCGGTGGCCACCGGGGCGAGCGTGGGCGCCGCCGCTCGCAAGCTCACCGTCAACCTCAAGCACGCCGCGGTACCGAAGGGCTTCACCCTCAAGCTCAAGCTCGCCGAGTCGGCCGACGTGCTCGGCCGCCACCGCGCGCTCGCCTGTGGCAGCTACTTCAAGGCGGCCGACCTCGCGGGCGCCGAGCGCCTCAGCGGGCCGGCTCTGCCCGGCATCACGATGGGCACCGTGATCCAGTCCGCGTGCGCGGCGGCGAAGCGCAACCCCGCGCCGTTCCCGACGCTCGGCGAGTTCCGCACCGCGTTGAACGCGCCCTCGGGCGCGCTGCCGTTCGTGCTGTCCACCCAGTTCCCGAACGAGGTGGACGGCACCGCCACCTTCAACTACGGCGTGCGCGCGCTGGGCGTGCTGGCGGACAAGGGCCACCAGTTCACGGCCTGCGGCTTCGCCGCCGGCACCTGCGCGATCAGCTCGACGGCCGGCCCCAACGACTACGTGCTGTTCACGCTCACCACGCCCGCGCCGGCCGGCACGGCGCTGCCGGTCGCGCTCGCCACGGCGCCGAGCCCGAGCAAGGCGCTGCCGTTCCAGCTCTTCGGATTCGACTCGGGCAACCACCGCCAG
>DASXCV010000411.1:0-33642 GCA_036491015.1 Thermoleophilaceae bacterium
GCCGCGAACGCGCCGCTCGGGCGGATGTGGATCAGGAGCGCGTTGACGCCCGCGAACTCGTGACCCGAGTGGAAAGCGGCCGAGAGGACGGTCACGCTCCCGCTGTGGGAGCAGCCGCCGCCGACGTTTCCCGACACGTGCACGATCTTCCCGGCGGCCACGGTGTGCGGTGTCACGTGCAGACCGAAGGACGCCGCGGATGCGGCGGCGGGCAGCGCCAGGGCGATCGCGAGCAGGGCCAGATAACGCACGACACGCCCACTCTCTCACCGTCAGGACAACCGGCGCAAGTTAATAGGGCTTTGCATAAAGTCACGCGCCGGGGAGGTACTCAAAATGCACAGGTGGGGGCTCTTTTCGGGTCGCGGGACCCGAATCACGGTGATCGCATGCACGCTTGGGTTGAGCGTGCCGGCCATGGCGCTCGCGCACGTCGAGCGCACTTCGTACTGGCCGGATCCACGGCCTGACACGTCCGTCAAGCCGGCGGCCGGCGGCGCGGTGCCGAAGGCGCGCTCGCTCGCCTCGGCGCTGAACAAGAAGGCGCCGGGCACAACGCGCGTGGTGTGCCAGACCGGCTCGCTCAGCCGCCTGCGCCACTCGATCCGGCGTGCCGAGAGCGCCGGCTTCAACAACCGGCCCACGGAGCCGCTGCGCAAGCTGAGGAAGAAGGCCGGCACGCGCCTCCTGCGCATCAACCAGAAGCTCTACAAGCGCTGCCGCTACCACCTGATCCAGCCGGCTGTGACCGCCTCGCACAACGACGACCGCGTGGTGATCATGCCCGGCATCTACACGGAGCCGGAGTCGCGCGCGGTGCCGGCGTTCCCGCCCCAGTGCGAGAAGTACCGGACCGAGTCGGACCACGGCTCGGGCGCGGTCTCCTACGCGTACCAGTTCAACTGCCCGAACGCCCAGAGTCTCGTGGCCGTGATCGGCCGCGCGCTCGGCCCCGGCCAGGATCCGCCCACGTCGCCGACCGGGCGACCCGATCCGCACGGCATCCCCAACCTCGGCGGCTGCATCCGCTGCAACATGCAGGTCGAGGGCTCGGGAGTGGATCCCGACGACACGGTGATCGACGCCGGGCGCGTGGCGTCCGGCAACGGCGCGCCGATCGGCTCGAAGAAGGACGTCGGCCTGAAGGCCGACCGTGCCGACGGCATCGTGATCCGCGACATGACGGTCCGCCACGCGGCGGAGCACGACGTCTACATCCTCGAGACCGACGGCTACCGGATGGCGCGCATGAAGTTCTTCTACGCGGGCGAGTACGGCGCTCTGATGTTCACCTCGGACCACGGCCTCACGGACACGTGCGAGGCGGCCGGCAACGGCGACTCGGGGGTGTACCCGGGCGGCGCGCCCGACACGGGCACGCGGCGCGACACGCACTACTACCCGGCGTTCAGGCTGAACCAGGAGATCACGCACTGCGACAGCCACCACAACAACCTCGGCTACTCCGGGACGATGGGCAACGCCACGCACGTGGTGGACAACAACTTCTACGACAACACCACGGGGATCGCGACGGATTCCTTCTTCGCGGGCGGCCACCCCGGCTATCCGCAGGACTCGTCGCTGTTCGAGCGCAACCGGATCTACTCGAACAACTTCAACGTCTACGCGCCGGGCTCGGACGTGAAGTCCGCCGTGCCGGTGCCGATCGGGGTGGGCATCCTGATCGCCGGCGGCGACGACGACACGATCGCGGGCAACGACATCTACGACAACTGGCGTCGCGGCACGATGCTGATCGCGGTGCCCGACGCGATCTCGTGCGCTCCCAACCCGGACGAGGGCGCGCCGCCGTGCACGCCGCAGGGGGCGGCCACGACCTCGAACGGCGACCGCTACTACGACAACGTGATGAGCCGCACCCCCGACGGCAAGCCGATGCCGAACGGCGTGGACTTCTGGTGGGACGAGTTCCCCTCGAACACCGGCGACTGCTGGTTCCGCAACCAGGGCATCAACGGCACCACGGCGAGCATCACCTCCGATCCGCCGCCACCGCCGGTGGAGGGCACCTCGGTGCCGAAGTTCCTGCCGGAGGACTGCGGCGCGCCCGGCGACGTCGGCGTGGGGGATGCGCGGAAGGAGTCCGTGCTGGTGGGCTGCGTGGCCGACTTCGCGCAGGGCGACTACGACGCCACGGTGTGCGACTGGTTCGCGCCGCCGTCGAGGCCCGCGGCCGGGGGTAGCGGCGGCGGAGGCATCGGCGGCCTGTCGCTGCCGGCGCCTGGCGACAAGGTCACGCTCACCACGAGCCTCTGCGACCTGCTCGGCGGAGAGGGAGGGACGCTCGATTGCAGTCCGTTCCTGCGCCGCATCTGAGCGGGCTCGTCCCGAGGCGAGCGGGGCGCCGCGCCGCGCTGCTCGTCGTCGTGGCCGCGGCGTGCACGGTCGCGCTGGCCAGCGCGCTGCCGATCGGCCACGAGCACGGCCCCGCGCCCTGGGCGCCGCCCGGCGTGGCGCTCGTGGGCGGCCTGCCGCTGCAGCAGGCGCGCTGCGAGCAGTGGCTCGGCGCGAGCCAGGCGGAGCGCAGCCGCGCGCTGAACGCGCTGCACGGCGTGGTGGGAGGCCCCACGCCGTTCGGCCAGGCCACGGCGCTCACCCCGCCCGAGGCCGAGCGCCTCTTTGACCGCACCTGCTCGAACGGGTACGCGCGCTACTTCCTGCTCTACGAGCTGTACACGCGGGCTTCCGGCTTCCGCTCGCTGGTCGACCCGTCGGGCGTCTAGCCGCGTCGGCCGCCCGCGGGCGGCGCCCGGCCGATCGGCAGAATGGTCCGTCCAGATGTTCGGACGGCTGATAACCAACCTGACGCCCGACCTGCGCCCCTTCCGGGAGTCGCGCGACTACCGGCTGCTCACAGCGGGGGCGCTGATCACCGGGCTCGGTACCCAGGCGTCGCTCGTGGCGCTGCCGTACCAGGTCTACGTGAGCACCCACAAGCCGGTGCTGGTGGGTCTGCTCGGGCTCGTGGAGCTCGCGCCGCTCGTGTGCGCATCGCTGTTCGGAGGCGCGCTCGCGGATCGCTACGATCGCCGCCGCCTGCTGCTGCTCTACCAGCTGCTGCTCGTGGCCGTGGCGGGTGCGCTCGCGGCGGCGTCGTTCCTCGGCACGCCGCCGCTGTGGCTGCTGTACGTGCTGGCGGGCGCGCTGGCGGGGTCGGGTCAGCTCGAACGCGTGGCGCGCGCCTCGATCGTGCCGAACGTCGTGCGTCCCGAGCACATGCGCCCCGCGATCTCGAACATGTTCGGGCTGATGCAGCTGACCATGGTGGTCGGCCCCGGGCTCGGCGGCCTCCTGATCGCGGCTTTCGATGTGCAGGCGGCCTACACGGTCGACGCGGTGAGCTGCATCGGCATGGCGTTCGCCGCCGCCGCGATGTCCCCGCAGCCGCCGATCGGCGCCGAGCACGAGCCGGTGCTGCGCTCGATCGCGAGCGGCCTGCGCTTCGTGAGCGGCGAGCGCGCGCTGATGGGCAGCTTCGCGATCGACCTCGTGGCGATGAGCTTCGGGATGCCGCGCGCGCTCTTCCCCGTGATGGCGGTGAGCCTCTACCACGCGGGGGCGGCGGGCACGGGCGCGCTGTACGCGGCCGTATCCATCGGCGCGACCGTCGCGGCGCTCACCACCGGCTGGCTCGGACGCGCGCGCTGGCTCGGCCGGATCGTGATCGGCGCGGTGATCGCCTGGGGGGTGGCGATCGCGCTCGCGGGCATCATGCCGTCGCTCTTCCTCGCCGCGCTGCTCTTGGCCGTGGCGGGCGCCGCCGACAGCGTGAGCGCCGTCTGCCGCAGCACGATCTCGCAGACCCTCACGCCCGATCGCATGCGCGGACGAATGTCGTCGGTGTTCAGCCTCGTGGTCGCGGGAGGGCCGCGCCTCGGCGACGTGGAGGCGGGCTCGGTGGCCTCGCTCGCCTCCACGCGCATCTCCGTCACGTCCGGCGGGCTGGCCTGCCTGGCGGGCGTCGCGGTGATCATGGTCGCCTTCCCGGAGCTCGCCGGCTACGACGGCGACGCCGCCGAGGCGCGCATGGTCGCGGTCACCGCTTAGAGATCGTTCAGGTTCCCGCCTAACCTCGCAGTGTGAGCCTGCCCTTCTGGAGCTCGGACGTGTGCCTCGTGGCAGCGCAGGCCGCTACGGTGGCGCTGCCCGCGGCGCCGCGGCTGAGGTTGCTCGACCGCCTGCGCAGCGGCTGGTGGGCGCTCGTCCCGCTCGGCTCGATCGTCGTCGTGATCTTCGGCATCCAGGCGGCGTCGCAGAGCGCGAACGCGCTCACCTACCTGGCGCTCATAGCCGTCCCGCCGCTCGCGGCGGGGGCGCTCGGAGGGTTCGCGCGCGGCGGCAGGCCGCTGCACGCGCTCGCGGTGGTCCCGCTCTTCGCGCTCGCCTGGGCGGACAGGCACGGGCTCGCCGGCGAGGCCGCCGGCATCGCGCTGTCGATGCTGGCGTGCGTCACGCTCGGGGTGCTGCTCGCGAAGGTGGCGCCGCTCAACTGGCTGAAGGTCGGGATCGTGCTGATGGCGATCGGCGACACGATCCTCGTGGTCGCCCAGCAGCTCCAGGCGCCCAACAACGCGCTCAACGCCGCGGCGCCGGGCCTCGGCCTGCCGCAGCTTCAGCGCGAGCTGTTCGGCTCCGCCGTGATGGGCTTCGGTGACATCTTCATCGCCGCCGTGTTCGGGGCGGTGCTGGCCGCCGAGGGCAGGCGCCTAGGCGGGCCGGCGCGCCTCACCTTCCTGTTCGCGCTGCTGTTCGACCTGCTCTTCTTCACGGTCGATCTGCTGCCGGCGACCGTTCCCGTCGCGCTGGCGCTGATCGTCACCGAGCGCCCGTGGGAGTGGGTCAGCCGCGAGGGTCGAGCGGCTCGTCGAGGTCGAGGTCAGTGGTGGCCATCACCCGCGCGAGCATCGAGTACTGCCCGATCACCATCATCAGCTCGACCAGCTCGCGCGCCGACAGAAGCTCCTTAGCGGCGCCGAAGGTCGCGTCGGACACGCGCGCGTCGCGCAGGAACTCGGTGGTGAAGCGGAGCGCCACCCGCTGCGTCTCCGTGAAGCACTCGGCCTCGACGTCGTCGCGCTCGAGCGCCGCCACCTGCTCGTCGCTCGCGCCCACCGAGCGCGCGATCGGCACGTGCTGGATCCACTCGTAGTCGGCGTGCGGGGTCACGCGGGCGGTGCGCAGGATCGCCAGCTCGCGCACGAGCGGATCGAGCGCGAGGTCGCTCAGCAGGATCCCGCCCCAGCGCAGCCACGGGCGGAAGGCCGTCTCCGCGTTGGCCATCATGCGGAACACACCCAGCGGAGGCATCGCCTCGAGGGCCTCACGGGCGGGCGCCGGCAGGCGCTCCGGATCGGCGTAGGGGAGGCGCGTCAAGGCGCTGACTCTATTCGTACCCCGCCTCTCAAGAACCGCAAAGGGCGGCCGAGTACCCGGCTAAGCCCAGACTCCGCGGGCTTGTCCGTGGACTGGCATACGACCCAAGACCCCCCCTCAAGGAGGGAAACACATGCTGCGGAAGCTCTCCGCCCGTATTCAGTCCGAGGAGTCCGGTTTCACGCTTATCGAGCTCCTGGTGGTCATCCTGATCATCGGCATCCTGGCCGCGATCGCTCTGCCGAACTTCCTCGGCCAGCGCACCAAGGCTCAGGACTCGAGCGCCAAGTCCGACGCTCGCAACATGGTCAGCCAGATGGAGTCCTGCTACACGGACGCCAACACCTACTCGAACTGCCCGGGCAGCAACACCGGCCTGGACGTCGGCACCAGCCAGGGCCAGGTCAACGTCGTCCCGACCCAGGCTGGCGACGGCTACACCGTGACCGGCTACTCGAAGTCCGGCAACACCTTCCTCATCACGAAGGCTGCCAACGGCAACACCACCCGCACCTGCACCGGCTCGGGCGGCGGTTGCCCCACCTCCGGCGGCACCTGGTAAGCAAGCCACAGAAGTAAGTCCTCGTTTAACCAAGCGAGGTACGGCGGGGCGGGCCAGTGGCCCGCCCTGTCCATTTTTTGGGGGATGGCTCAAGGTCAGGATTCTGACCGCCGATAGGCCTCTTGTCACAGGCCCAGCCCCTATTAGGAGGTCCACCCAATGCTGCGGAAGCTCCGCGCGCGTATTCAGTCCGAGGAGAGCGGTTTCACGCTTATCGAGCTCCTCGTCGTGATTCTGATCATCGGCATCCTGGCCGCGATCGCTCTGCCGAACTTCCTCGGCCAGCGCACCAAGGCTCAGGACTCCTCGGCGAAGTCAGATGCCCGTAACCTCGTGTCGCAGCTCGAGTCCTGCTACACGGACAGCAACACCTACACCGGCGCCGGCAACGGCGGTAGCTGCCTCGGCTCGACCACCGGCCTGAACCTCGGCACGGCCAATGGCCAGGTCGAGGTCAAGAGCCCGACCGACACCGGCTACCAGGTTGTGGCTCACTCGAAGTCGGGCAACGCCTTCACGATCACGAAGGCCGCCGACGGCACCGTCGTCCGCGCTTGCTCCGTCTCCGGCGGAAACAGCGGCGGCTGCACCAGCAACAGCTGGTAAACACCAACCGCACCCCGGCGAGGCGAGCCCTTGTGGCTCGCCTCGTCCGTTTTCCAATGTCGGGGCTAAAGGAAACAGGGGGTAGTGGCGATAACGGCTTCAGTCAGGGCCACGGTGAAGGGCAAACCCGCCGCGAGGCGGGGGCGCAAAGCCAACGGGGCTCCCTGTGTGGAGTCGGCCGGGCTGCCAACCAAGGCAACCGCGGCGTTCTGACTTGCAGACCCAAAGATCGATCCTCATGGAGGAGGTCACAGAATGCTGCGGAAGCTCCGCGCGCGTATTCAGTCTGAGGAGTCCGGTTTCACATTGATCGAACTCCTCGTCGTCATCCTGATCATCGGCATCCTGGCCGCGATCGCTCTGCCGAACTTCCTCGGTCAGCGCACCAAGGCTCAGGACTCGTCGGCGAAGTCGGATGCTCGTAACCTCGTGTCGCAGCTCGAGTCCTGCTACACGGACAGCAACACCTACACCGGTACCGGGAACGGCAACAGCTGCCTCGGTTCCACCACCGGCCTGAACCTGGGCAGCCAGAACGGCATGGTCGAGGTGACCAGCCCGAGCGACAGCGGTTACACGGTGGTTGCTCACTCGAAGTCGGGCAACACGTTCTCGATCGTCAAGCAGTCCGACGGTACGGTCACGCGTTCGTGCTCCGTCTCCGGCGGCAACAGCGGCGGCTGCACCGGCAACAGCTGGTAAGCGGCAGTCGCAACGGCAGGTTTGACGAGGCGGGCCTTCGGGCCCGCCTCGTCCGTTTTGTGAGCCTTTTCTAACTCTTGGCGCAACAGGAGCCGATACCCACGGGACCCAAGACGACTTTCCGCAAGGAGGTCACCCCATGTTGTGGAGGCTCAGACAACGCCTCGCCCGAGAGGAGAGCGGTTTCACCTTGATCGAGCTCCTCGTAGTGATTTTGATCATCGGCATCCTGGCCGCCATAGCTCTGCCGAACTTCCTGAGCCAGCGCGACAAGTCCCAGGACGCCAACGCCAAGTCGGATGCCCGCAACGTCGTGTCGGAGCTCGAGTCCTGCTTCACGGACAACGAGACCTACATCGGCAGCAACGCAGCGGGTACGACCGCGAACTCGTGCCTGGGGAGCGACACCGGCCTCCCGATCGGCACCGGCAAGGGGAAGGTGGACGTGACGTCCGCCAACGTCACCGGCTTCGTGGTCGTCGCCACATCCAAGACCGGGACCACGTTCTCGATCACCAAGACCACGGGCAGCGGCGTGATAAGCCGCAGCTGCTCGGGCACCACCGGCAGCTGCGTAGCCGGCAGCTGGTAGGCGGAAGCGGAGGAGCCCCGCGACCCGCGCCGAAAGGTGGCGTGGGTGGCGGGGCTCAAGCCGCACCCACTTTCGGACGAAGAACCGGTTAAGACGATGGAAACCGCCTTCGCTGGCATCTCCGGCGCCCTAATCGGCTCCTTTCTGAATGTGGTGGTGTACCGGCTCCCGATCGGGCAGTCGCTCGTCAAGCCGCGCTCGCACTGCCCGAGTTGCGACACGCCGGTGGCCCCGCGCGACAACGTGCCGCTGCTCTCGTGGCTCTTCCTCAAGGGCAAGTGCCGGCACTGCGGCGAGACGATCTCGGCCCGCTACCCCGCGGTGGAGCTGCTCACCGCGCTCTGCTTCGTGGCGGTCGTGCTCGCGCGCGGGTTCCATGCGGAGCTGATCGCGCTGATCCCGTTCACGGCCGCGCTGATCGCCATCACCTTCATAGACCTCGAGCACAAGATCGTGCCCAACCGGATCGTGGCGCCGGCCGCGGTCTACGGGCTCGTGACCGCCGCCGCCTTCAGAACGGACATGCTGCCCGAGCTGTTGATCGCCGGCGCGGGCGCGTTCCTCTTCTTCCTGATCGCCGCCCTGATCCATCCGAAGGGGATGGGCATGGGCGACGTGAAGCTCGCGGGAGTGATGGGCCTCTACCTCGGACGGCTCGTGATCCCGGCGCTCTTCATCGCCTTCGTGGTGGGCTCGATCGTGGGGGTCGTGCTCGTCGTCAGGCACGGCGCGCGCTCGCGCAAGGTGGGCGTTCCGTTCGCCCCGTTCATGGCTCTCGGCGGCCTCGTCGCGATGCTCGCCGGCCAGCAGCTCATCGACTTCTACCTGGACAACCTGCGCTAACTGCACAAAGCGTCCAGCCCCTCCCCAATATCGACTAAAGGCCGATGAGCAAGCGGTCGATAGGGGGGATGCAGGCTCTCCTCATGGCCCTAACCCTCGGCAAAAAGAACCCTCGCGGATCCGTTGGTCTTGACCTCGACGGCGCCTTTGTGGCTGCTGTCCAGGCACAGGACGGACGCATCTCGCGTGCCGCCAGCATGGAGCTGCCGAGCGGCGTGATCACGGACGGCGAGGTGGCCGACGTGGAGCGCCTCACCGAGAGCCTCAAGACCTTCTTCAAGGAGAACGACCTCCCGACCCGTGTCCGGCTTGGCGTGTCGAACCAGCAGATAGTCGTACGCCATCTCGAGTTGCCACAGATCGAGGAGGAGGCCGAGCTGGCCGCCGCGGTTCGCTTCCAGGCGGCCGAGGCGATTGCCATGCCGCTCGACGAGGCGGTGCTCGACTACCAGGTGGTTGGCCAGGCGACGAGCGCTGAGGGTTCACCCCGACTGCGCGTCGTCGTCGTGGCTGCCCGCCAGGCGATGATCGAGCGCTTCGTCGAAGGCGTGCGCGGTGCCGGGCTCAAGCCCGAGGGGATCGACCTCAACGCGTTCGCCCTGGTCCGCGCGCTTGCCAAGTCGGCGTCGGCCGCCGAGGGCGAGTTCAGCGCCCTGGGCGATCAGCTCGCGTGCGTGTACTGCCACCTCGGCGGCGTGACCAACCTGGCCGTGGCCGTCGGCAGCAACTGCCTCTTCACGCGCCCGCTGTCCACCGACTGGAGCGACCAGGGCGACCACGTGGCCTCGGCGCTCGCCGAGGAGATCCGCCTCTCCATCGACTTCTACATGGCGCAGCCCGACGCCCGCCCCGTGGGCGAGGTGCAGCTGTCCGGTCCCGGCTCGACGCACGACGGCCTCGCCGAGCAGCTCTCCGCGCTGATCCACCTTCCCGTGGCCGTCGCCGACCCGCTCGGCGGGCTCGACGTGAACGGCGCCTTGAACGGCGAGGACCCGCACCGCCACACCGTGGCCGCCGGGCTCGCTCTGGGGGCATCCTCGTGAGGCCCGTCAACCTTCTTCCGCAGAGCGCCCGCCCGTACGTCGCGAGCGGCAAGGCAGGCGGCGGCTCCTACATCGTGATCGCCGGGCTCGCCGCGCTTGTGCTCGGCCTGGCCGGCTACGTGATGACCACGAACAAGATCACTTCGCACAAGAACACGATCGCGCAGGCCCAGCAGGAGACCAACGTCGCGAACGCCAAGGTTGCCGGGCTTCAGAAGTACGCCCAGTTCAACCAGGTTGCGACCTCGCGCATCCAGTCCGTCGGCTCCCTGGCCGTGAACCGCATCGACTACGAGCGGCTGCTGCGCGAGACCTCGCGCGTGCTGCCCGCCGGCGTGTGGATCAACTCGCTCGACGCCGAGGCCACAGGCGGCGGGGCGGCCACCTCGAGCACCAGCTCGACCAGCGGCACGACGGCCACCAGCCCGACCGTGCACTTCGCCGGCTGCGCCCCGACGCAGAAGTCGGTGGCTGCGACGCTCGTGCGCCTCCGCGCCGTCCACGGCTCGGACGACGTCCTGCTCAACTCTTCCGGCAAGGGCCTGAAGCTCGGCCCGGCGGCTTCCGCCGGCTCGACCTCGGACTCGGGCGGCAACTGCGGCAACAACGTGTCGTTCGACATCCTCGTGAACCTGAGCGACGAGGTCACCGGCTTCGGCGACCTGGGCAAGAAGGTCCCGGCGGATCTCGGAGGTGGATCGTGAGTCTCACCGACCGCGACCGCAAGATCGTCCTCGCGCTGCTCCCGCTGCTCCTGATCGGCGTGTACTGGTTCCTGATCCTTTCGCCCAAGCGCAAGGAGGCCACCAAGCTCGCCACGCAGGTGACGAAGGCGGAGCAGGCCCGCGACGCGGCGATCTCCCAGGAGAACTCGCTCGAGCAGGCCAAGGCCAGCTTCGCCACCGACTACTCGCAGATGGTGCGCCTCGGCAAGGCCATCCCGACGCAGGTGGACATGCCCAGCCTGATCGTCCAGCTGGACTCGGCCGCTCACGGCACGGGCATCCAGTTCGGCAACGTCACGGTCGGCGCACGCGTGGCTGCGGCGCCGGTGGCGGTCGCCCCGGCCGCGACGCCCAGCACGAGCACCAGCACCAGCACCACGACTCCGAACGACGCGGCCGGCGGCGCCACCGCCACCACCGGGCTCGGCAAGGACGCGGAGGCTGCCAACAACCAGGCCGCCGCGAGCAATGCCCAGGCCGTGCAGGAGAGCGGTCTGAGCGCCGACGACGCGTCGACATCCACGTCGACCAAGTCCGGCGGGCTCCCCGTGGGCGGCGGCACGACCGTCACCCCCTCGGTGATCACGCCCGGCCAGCCCGTGCCCGGCCTCGACACCGTGCCCCTCACCTTCACCTTCGGCGGCAAGTTCGGCAACCTCGCCAACTTCTTCCACAAGCTCAAGCGCTTCGTGCACGTGGCCAACGACAAGATCGCGGTCGACGGCCGTCTGATCACGATCAACAGCCTCAAGTTCTCGAGCTCGGCCACCAACTTCCCCGACCTCGAGGCTGACGTGACCGCCACGGTGTACCTGTCGCCCCAGGACGGCGGCACCACCGCGGGCGCCAGCTCCACGGGCCCGGCCACCAGCACCCCGGGCGCCACGGCCAGCACGCCCGGCGCGAGCAGCAACGCCGCGTCCGCCGCGGCCGCCGTCTCGACCCCGACCAGCGCCATCACACGATGAACAAGCTCGTTCTTGAACTCTGGCACGACCTGCGGGCCAAGCGCCTGTGGCCCGTCGCCCTCCTGCTGGTGGTCGCGCTCGTCGCGGTTCCCACCGTGCTGAAGAAGAAGTCGGACAACCCGGCGCCGGCGACGCCGGCGGCGGCTGCCCCGGGCAGCGCCGACAACTCGAGCAAGGCGATCGTGGTGGCGGACAACGCCCCCGAGACCTCGACGCTCGGTGTCTTCAACAAGAAGGACCCGTTCAAGCCCGACAAGGCCGTGCTTGCGGCCGCGCGCCCCAAGACCGCGACGGGCGGGTCCGGCTCCTCGTCTTCGACCCCGAGCTCCGGCGGCAGCGGCGGCAGCAGCAGCAACAGCACCTCGCAGCCCGGCGGCAGCACCGGTGGCGGCAACTCCGGCGGAACCACGCCGGCCCCGCAGCCCACGAAGCCGCAGGCTCCGCAGGGTCCGTTCGCCTACACCGTGGACGTGCGCTTCGGCAAGCGCGGCGACACCCGCGTGCACCACAACCTGCAGAAGCTCGACATCCTGCCGAACGAGAACAACCCGCTGCTCGTGTTCATGGGCGTCAACGCCGAGGGCAACGAGGCCGTGTTCCTCACCGACACGAGCCTGAAGGCCGCCGGCGAGGGCAAGTGCAAGCCGAGCGCCGACACCTGCTCGTTCCTCTACCTCAAGCTCGACAAGAACGACAACACCGAGGACCTGTCGGCGCTCTCCGCTGACGGGACCGGCACCGAGTACACGCTCACGCTCGAGGCCATCCACAAGGTCCCGGTGAGCGAGCTGGCCAAGGACGCCAAGAAGGCCGCCAAGGCCGCCCGCGCCGACGCGCTCCGCGCGCACTTCGGCAAGGGCAAGGCGGCCACGCCGTTCCGCGTGCCGATGAGCGCGCAGCTCACGCCCGACACCGTCGGCTAGCTCCTAGGTCTCCCAGACGGCCAGTAGGGTTCTGGCCCTACATGGCTCTGCGGTTCACAACCGCCGGGGAGTCGCATGGCCCCGGCCTCACGGCGGTGGTCGAAGGGCTGCCGGCCGGTCTCAGCGTCGTCCCTGAGGACATCGACCGCGACCTCGCGCGTCGCCAGCTCGGCCATGGCCGGGGCGGGCGGATGAAGATCGAGAAGGATCGCGCCGAGGTCACCTCGGGGCTGCGCCACGGGCGCACGCTGGGCAGCCCGGTGTCGCTGCGCGTGATCAACCGCGACTTCGCCAACTGGGAGGAGCGGATGAACCCGTGGCCGGTCGAGGCGACGGTGGAGGAGGTCCATCTCCCGCGGCCCGGCCACGCCGACCTGGCGGGCGTCCAGAAGTTCGGCTTCAGCGACGTGCGCAACGTGCTGGAGCGCGCGAGCGCGCGCGAGACGGCGGCGCGCGTGGCCTGTGGTGCGCTCGCGAAGGTATACCTGCGCGCGTTCGGGGTGGAGGTGCGCAGCCACGTGATCCAGATCGGCTCGGTGCGGGCGCCGCAGCGCGACGACCTCACGGTCGGCGACTTCGAGGGCGTGGACGAGTCGCCGGTGCGCTGCCTGGACGCGGACGTGAGCCGGGCCATGGTCGAGGAGATCGACGCCGCCCGGAAGGCCAACGAATCGCTCGGCGGCGTCTACGAGGTGCTCGCCTACGGGCTCGTGCCGGGCATCGGCTCGCACCTGTCCTGGGACGCGCGGCTCGACGGCCGGCTCGCGCAGGCGATCATGTCGATCCAGGCGATGAAGGGAGTCGCAATCGGTGACGGCTTCGACGTCGCGGGCCGCGTGGGCTCGCAGGCGCACGACGAGATCTTCTGGTCGGAGGAGCAGGGCTTCTTCCGCGAGACCAACCGCGCCGGCGGGCTCGAGGGCGGCATGACCACCGGCGAGCCGCTGGTGGTGCGCGGCGCGATGAAGCCGCTGCCGACCCTGACGAAGCCGCTGCGCTCGGTGGACCTCGAGACGAAGGCGCCCGCCCAGGCGCTGCGCGAGCGCACCGACTCCTGCACCGTGCCCGCGGCCGGGGTGGTGGGCGAGGCGATGGTGGCGCTCGTGCTCGGCTCCGCCTACCGCGAGAAGCTGGGCGGCGACCACATCGACGACGCCCGCGCTGCCCTCGACGCCTACAGGGAGCGGATCGGGTGGAAGCGCTAGGGGAAGAGGCGGCAGGGCCGGGAGCGGCGGCCGGCGGCGGTGAGGGCCGCGCGCTCGTGCTCGTCGGCTTCATGGGCGCGGGCAAGTCGAGCACCGCGCGCATGCTCGCGGCGGAGCTCGGCACCCAGGCGCTCGACTCGGACCGCGAGATAGAGCGCGAGCTGGGCGAGTCGATCCCGGACTTCTTCGACCGCGAGGGCGAGTCGGCATTCCGCGCGCGCGAGGAGGAGGTGGTGGTGCGCCTGCTGTCCGACCCGCGGGCGCGGGTGGTGGCGCTCGGCGGCGGCGCGCTCGGGTCCGACCGGGTGCGCGAGGCCGTGGCGCGGCACGTCGTGGTCCACCTCGAGGTGGATCCTCAGGAGGCCTGGCGGCGCGCGTCGAACAAGGGGCGGCCGCTCGCGCGCGACCAGGCGCGCTTCGAGCAGCTTCACGGCGACCGCGCGTTGCTCTACGACTCCGTCTCGCACGCGATCCTGCCGCCGGCAGATCGCAACATGCCGCGCCGCGCGCTCGAGGCGCTCGAGGCGCTGCGCAAGGCGCCGCCCGACACCCGGCTCGTGTGGGCGCTGGCCCGGTCGGGCGACTACCCGGTGTTCATCGGGCGCGGGCTCGTGGCGGGCGGCTTCTTCCACCCGCGCGGCGGGCGCCGGTTCGCGGTCACGGACGAGAACGTGGCCGCCCATCACACGGTCAGCGCGGACGGCACGATCCGGATTCCGCCCGGCGAGTCCGAGAAGACTCTCGCCCGCGCCGAGGAGGTGCTGCGCGCGCTGGCGCGCGGGGGCGCGACCCGCGCCGACCTCGTCGTGGCCGTGGGCGGCGGCGTGGTGGGCGACATCACGGGCTTCTGCGCCGCCGTCTACCAGCGCGGGATGCGCCACGTGCAGGTGCCCACCACGCTCGTTGCGCAGGTGGACTCCGCCTTGGGGGGCAAGACCGGCGTGGACCTGCCGGAGGGGAAGAACTACGCGGGCGCGTTCCACCAGCCGTCGGCGGTGATCGTGGACCCGTCGGTGCTCTCGACCCTCCCGGCCGCCGAGGCCGCGGCCGGCTACGTCGAGGTGCTCAAGACCGCGCTGATCGCGGGCGGCCAGCTGTGGGCGCGCGTGCGCGCCGGCGGCGACCCGGACGACGACGTGATCCTCGGCTGCCTGCGCACCAAGCTGGCCGTGGTGGCGGAGGACGAGCGCGACGACGGCCGCCGCCAGGTGCTCAACCTCGGACACACCGTCGGCCACGCGATCGAGGCCGCCACGGGCTACACGCGCTACCGCCACGGCGAGGCGGTGGGGCTCGGCCTGCTGTGCGCCCTGCGGCTGTCCGAGCGCGAGGCGCTGCTGGCCGAGGTGGGGGAGCTGCTCGCCGCGCGCGGGCTGCCGCAGCGGCTCGAGGGGGCGACCCCGGCCGAGGTGGCCGCGCTCGTCTCGCGCGACAAGAAGCGCAAGGGCGACAGCGTGCCGTTCGTGCTCGTGGAGGCGCCCGGCGAGGTGACCCCGGGGCACCAGGTCCCGGAGCAGTCGTTGATCGCCGCGATCGAGGAGATAGCCGCGTGAAGAGCAGAGTCGAGATCATCCACGGCGTGAACTTCGACCTGCTCGACCGGCGCGACGCCAAGGTCTATGGCGGCCTCTCGCTGGCCGAGCTCGAGGTGCAGATCAAGCGCTTCGCCGGCGAGTACGACTTCGAGGCGGTGTTCGCGCAGACCAACCACGAGGGCGAGTTCTGCGAGTTCCTCCACAAGGCGATGGACGCGGCCGAGGGGCTCGTGCTCAATCCGGGCGCGTGGACGCACTACTCGTACGCGATTCGCGACGCGATCGAGCTCACCGGCCTGCCGGCGGTGGAGGTGCACCTGTCAAACATCGAGAACCGCGAGGAATGGAGGCGGAGGTCAGTGATCCGCGAGGTATGCATCGGTCATGTGCAGGGGAAGGGGCCGGACGGCTACCGCGACGCGTTCGAGTTGCTGCGCGGGGAGCTCGGCTCATGAGCGCCGCGCGCGCGGATCGCCTGGTCGAGCTGCTGGGCGAGCGCGAGCTCGACGCGCTGCTCGTCACGAACCTCGTGAACGTGCGCTACCTGAGCGGCTTCACCGGCACGAACGGCCTGTGCGTGGTGGGGCCCGACCAGCGCGTGTTCCTCACCGACTTCCGCTACGTCGAACGGGCGCAGGCGGAGGTGCCGGACTTCGACCGCCTGCGCGGCAAGCAGGACCTGCTGGGCGACGCCGCCGAGCGGCTCAGCGGACGGGTGGGCTTCGAGGACCAGCACATGAACGTCCGCCAGCACAAGCGCCTGGCCGAGATGCTGCCCGACGGGGTCGAGCTCGTCGCCGCCGGCGGCCTGGTGGAGGACCTGCGGGCGGTGAAGGAGCCGGCGGAGCTCGACACGATGCGCGAGGCGGCACGGCTCGGGGACGAGATGTACGAGTACATCGCCGGGCGCGGCCTCGTCGGGCGGAGCGAGCGCGAGGTCGCGGTGGACGTGGAGCGCGAGATGCGCGCGCGGGGGGCGGAGGACCCGTCGTTCCCGTCGATCGTCGCCGCCGCGGCGAACGGCGCGCTGCCGCACGCCACGCCGGGGGCGGCCGAGATCGGCACGGACACGCTCGTGATCGTCGACATGGGCTGCCTCGTGGACGGCTACTGCTCCGACTGCACGCGCACGTTCGCCACCGGGTCGCTGTCGGACGAGGCGGCGGCGGTCTACGAGCTGGTGCTGGCAGCACAGGAGGAGTCGCTCGCCGCGGTGCTGCCCGGCGCCGAGTGCAAGGCCGTCGACGCGGTGGCGCGCGACCGGATCACCGAAGGCGGTCACGGCGAGGAGTTCGGCCACGGGCTCGGTCACGGGGTGGGACTCGAGATTCACGAGGGCCCGCGGCTCGCTCAGAGCGCCGAGGGCAGTCTCGTGAGCGGCAACGTCGTGACGGTCGAGCCCGGCGTCTACGTGCCGGGCGCGTTCGGCGTGCGCATCGAGGACCTCGCGGTGGTCACCGACGACGGCAACGAGGTGTTCACCCACTTCCCCAAGACGCTGACGACGGTCGGCGCGTAGAGCTTCGCGGCGAGATAAGCGGCGAGCGGCAGCGCCCAGGCCAGATAGATCGCCGCCACCTTGCCCGGCTCGAGGCCCCACGGGACGTGCACCACGAGCAGCCACAGGACGGCGCTCGATACGAGCGTGAGGAGCGGCAGGCCGCGCCGGTGGAGCGACTCGAGCGCCAGCAGGGCCACGAGCAGCGGCACGTGGTAGTAGCCGACGGTCATCGGGTCGAGCGCGCAGCGCAGCAGGAAGAGCAGGGCCAGGAGCGTGAGGGCGGTGTCGCGGCCGACCGTGAGGCGGCGGGTGCGCGCCACGAGCGCGAGCGGCAGCATGACGCCGAGCCCCACGATCAGCGGGTGGGTGAGGTTCGCGACCCACAGCGGGATCACGCGCTTCTCCACGAGCCAGCTGGGCGCGTGGATCACCTGGCTGTGACCGAGCGGCCACCAGATGCTGTCGGGGAGCGGGGCCGTGGAGGAGCGGGCGACGGCGTTCGCGGTCGAGAGCACGGGGTGTGAGCCGGCGAGCTCGGGCAGGAAGTTGAAGGCGGCTCCGAGGGCCACCGCGAGCGCGGCGATCTGGACCTTGCCGCGCGGTGCGGCGAGCAGCGCCGGGCCGACGGCCAGCACCGCCCACTGCTTCGTGCCGAGCGCCAGGCCGAGCAGAAGCCCGGCGGCGAGCGGGCTGCGGCCGCTCGCCGCGGCGAGCACGGCCGCCACGCAGAGGGCGGCGCCGAGCAGTTCCTCGGGGTGGCCGTCGGCAAGGGCGTGCCAGTTCATCGGGCCGAGGACGGCGAGCGCGACCACGAGGATGCACGGGATCCACGAGGCGCCGCGGTCGCGCATCTGCACCGCCAGCCACACGCCCAGCGCGGCTAGCAGGAGCACGCAGGGCACGTTGCCGGCGTGGTAAGCGGCGAGGCTCGTCGCGTGGCGCGCGAAGAACACGGCCGGGGCTCGGAAGAGGATCGCGAACCAGCCCATCGCCGGCTGGTGGCCGAATGCCGCGCCCACGTGTCCGCCCGCCAGCGCATGCAGCGCGGGGCCGCCGTCACGGGCGTAATCGGCGGTGCCGTCCGGGTGGAAGGCGAGCACGATCCCCGCCGCCGCGGAGGCAGCGCCCAGCATGGCGAGCTCGATTCGCCTCATGGGCCCTAATCGGCATTCCGAGGCGCTTTGTTGAGCGGTTTTTAGCCTGCTCGGGGCGCTATTCCAGGAACTCCTGGATCACGTGATCCGAGGAGTGGATGCTCACCATCTTGAGGCGCTGCTCGCCCGTGTTCTTGAAGCCGTGCGCGGCCTCCGGCGGGACCACCACGATCTGGCCCGGGGCGCCCTCCACCGTCTCGCCGTCGACGCTGAAGGTCGGGCTGCCCTCGAGCACGATGAAGGTCTCCTCGTAGGGGTGGCGGTGAAGGTCCGGCCCCTCGCCGGGCGCGTGGGTGTTGAGGAAGAACGAGGCGGCGGCGCCGTGGTCGCGGCCGTCGAAGCGGCGGGCGCGCTCGCTGCCGGGGAGGTCGGTGAACTGGAGGGGAGCGGGGGTCATATCTTCAGACGGTAGTCAGGAACCTGTGACGGCGGCGCCGAACTGCTCGCGGCAGCCGTCGATCCCGATCACCTCGATCGCGACCGTGCGAGTGGCCTCCCAGCGCTCGCGGGGCAGGCGCATCTCGATTCGGGGCGCGGTGTCGCCGCCCGGTCGGGTGAGTTGCCGGCGGCCGGTTTCCTCGTAGCCGAGCGCCCGGCTGACCCCGAGCGATCCGGCGTTCTCCGGATGCGCGTCCGTGCACGACTCGCGCGCGCCGAGCTCCGCGAACGCGAGATGCAGCAGCGCCGCGCGGGCCTCGGTGCCGAGCCCCATCCGGCGCCAGTCCGGCAGCAGCCACGAGCCCGTCTTCACGATCCGGGCATCGGCGAAGTTCTCGCCGAGCAGGCCGAAGCCGCCGATCGGCGCGTCGCCGTCGAAGCCGACCAGCTGGAGGCTCCATGCCTCTGGCTTCCAGTCCGCCCGCGCCTGCCAGTGGAACTGCACGAAGCCGCGCTCGTACTCGGGCGACGGGAGCTGGGTCCAGTCGCTGTCCATGAAGTTCGCCTCGTCCGGCGGGAGCACCCGGCCGGCCGAGCTCGCGGCAAGCCGGTCGAGCTCCGCATCGGTCGGCAGCCGCAGGGTGAGCCTGGGGGTGACGAGCCTGAGTTCGAACAGCGGCCACGAGTGCACGACCCCATCGTTGCTAAAACGACCCGGAGATGACGGACGACTCCGCCCCTCATTCGGCTCCCCGACGCGAGCTTCGATCTCGTGACCTGCCAGACGGTGCTCATCCACCTCGCCGACCCGCGCGCTGGGATCCGCGAGATGCTGCGCGTGACGAAGCCGGGAGGCATGGTGCTCGCCGCCGAGCCGAACAACCGGGCGTCGGTGGTGGTGGATTCGAGCGCGAGCGCGGGCGACTCCGTGGAGGAGCTGCTCGAGCGCCTCGAGTTCACGATCCGGTGCGAGCGCGGGAAGGAGTCGCTGGGCGAGGGGAACGGTTCGGTCGGCGACCTCGTGCCCGGGTATCTGGCGCAGGAGGGCGCGGTCGAGATCCGGACCTGGATATCGGACAAGACCTCGATGATGGTGCCGCCCTATGAGGGCGCCGAGCAGCAGACGCTGCGCGCCGACTACCTGGAGGACGCCGGCAAGGGCTGGGCCGGGTGGTCGCGGGAGGAGGCGCGGCGCTACTACCTCGCGGGCGGCGGCGGCGAGGTCGAGTTCGACGCGGCCTGGGAGCGGCGGCTGCAAGAAACCGTGCGCGACGCCGAGGCGGTACGCGAGGGCACGTTCCACAGCGCGGGCGGCTACGTGATGTACGTGATCGCCGGCCGGCGGGCGCAATAAAAGTGCCCACGGTCCGGCGGAGGCCATTGCCGGACCGTGGGCAGGGAGGAGAGAACGAGGCCAGTCTCTCCCGCCTACCTAAACACGGCTTAAGACTTCCCCTCGTCCACCACATATGCGAACATATGTTCGCCCATGGTCATCTGCGTACTGCTCGCCCGCTTCGCCCTCATCGCCTCCCTAGGCGAGCGGCGGGCGCTGCTGGCCGAGCCGATCGCGCTGGCTCCCGAGCCCGGAGGGCCGCAGATGGTAGGTGAGGTGTCGGCGGCCGCCGAGGCGTTCGGCCTGCACGCCGGGATGCGTCTCGGGGAGGCGCTCGCGCGCTGCCCGGGGCTGCGGCTCGTGCCGCCCGATCCGGACGGGGTCAGAGGTCTGTGGACTGTGCTGCTCGACCGCCTCGAGGGCATCGGAGCGAGCGTCGAGTCCGACCAGGCGGGGCAGGCGTTCTTCGAGGCGGGCGGTCTCACCGGCATCCACGGCGGCAACCTCGAGGGCGTGCTCGCCGCCACCCGGCGCGCGCTCGCGGGTCGCGACGGCAACGGTGCCGGGCGCGGCGCCCGCATCGGCGTCGCGCCCTGCCGCTTCAGCGCCTACGCCGCGGCGCTGCGTGCCCGCCCGCGACGCGCGGCGGAGGTGGTTGCGGCCGGGATGCTGCGCACGTTCCTCGCGCCGCTGCCGGTGCGGCTCCTGCGCGCGCGGCCGGAGCTCGCCGGTCTGCCCGAGACGCTCGAGCGCCTCGGCGTGCGCACGCTCGGCGAGCTCGCCGCCCTGCCCGCGCCGGCGATGGCGGAGCGCTTCGGGCATCCGGGCCTGCTCGCGCTCGATCTCGCGCGCGGGCGCGACACCCCGCTCGAGCCGCGCCGCCCGGCCGAGCCGGTGGTGGAGCGGCTGGCGCTACCCGAGGCGACGTCGGGACCGCAGCTCGAGCATGCGCTCGTGCTCCTCATCGCGCGGCTGCTCGCGCGGCCGGAGCGGCGCGGGCGGTCGCTGCGTTCGCTCGCGCTGTCGGCTCGCTTCGTCGAGGGAGGCACGTGGCGCACGCCGGTCACGCTGCGCCAGGCGAGCGCCGATCCTGACCGGCTGCGGATCGTGCTCACGCCCAAGCTCGGCGAGTTGCCGGCGCCGGCGGAGTCGATCGCGGTCGAGGTCGAGGCGTTCGGCCCGCCCGCGCGCGAGCAGGCGCGCCTGCTCGACGAGCGCGGGTCGGTCGAGTCGCGGCGCGAGCGGATCGGCGAGGCGGTGCGGCAGGCCCGGCAGGCCGCGGGCTCGGACGCCGCGCTGCGGGTGCTCGCCATCGACCCTGACTCGCGGCTGCCGGAGCGACGCGCGGTGCTCGCGCCCTTCCCGGCCGAGCCCGAGGAACGGCGGAGAAGATGAGCGGCGGCCTGCATCGCCTCGGCACTCCGCACCGAGCCACCGTGGGCGCGGGGCCGGGAGGCGTCCCCGCCACGGTCGGCCGCACGCGCGTGGAGGCCGTCAACGAGGACTGGGTAGTGGAAGACCGATGGTGGACAGGGAGGCTCCTGCGGCGCCGCTACTTCGAGCTCGTGATGGTCGACGGCCGCAACGTCGTGGTCTTCTTGGACCTTGAGAGCGGGCGCTGGTTCACCCAGCGCGCATGAGAGGAGAGATGTCGTGTCGGGCTACACGCTGGTCAATCTGAAGAGGGACGTCGAGGATCAGGCGCCGAAGTTCGGCTTCGCGCCGGACCTCGAGTCGCGCTTCGCACGCAAGGCACTCGAGCTCGAGAACTCGGGGCTGAGCTACTACAAGGTGGCACCGGGCTACCGCCTTCCGTTCGGGCATACCCACGGCGAGCAGGAGGAGGTCTATCTCGTGCTCACGGGGAGTGCGCGAATAAAGGTCGGCGACGAGGTCGTCGAGCTCGGCGAGTGGGACGCCCTGCGCGTGCCCGCCGACGTCACGCGCGGCTTCGAGGCGGGACCGGAGGGCGCCGAGATCCTCGCCTTCGGCGCACCCAACACCGAGAACAAGGACGCCGAGATGGTGCAGGGCTGGTGGACGGATTGAGACCGCAGGGCCGGGCTTAACGGTCAACGGTCAACGGTCATGCCCTATGTCGAACTGCACTCCCACTCCGCCTACTCGTTCCTCGACGGAGCGTCGTTGCCTGTAGAGCTGGCGGCGGTCGCGGTCGAGCAGGGCTATCCGGCGATGGCGCTCACCGACCACGACGGGCTGCACGGCGCCATGGAGTTCGCGCAGGCGGCGAAGCCGCTCGGGCTGCGCGCGCTCACGGGCGCCGAGCTCACGCTCGAGGACGGCTCCCACCTCACGCTCCTGTGCGAGACGAGCGCGGGCTATCGAAACCTCTGCCGGCTGATCACGCGAGCGCACGAAGGCACGCGTGTGAAGCCGGCGGAGCCCACTCCGCCGAGGGTGTCGCTCGAGGACGTCGAGCGCCACGCGGAGGGGCTTGTGTGCCTGTCCGGCTGCGCGCGCGACGGCGCGCTGGCGGCGCGCGTCGAGCGGCGCGAGCACGGAGCCGCGGCGTCGGTCGGGCGCCGCCTTGTGAACGCCTTCGGCCGCGAGCGCTTCCGGGTGGAGCTGCAGCGGCCGTTCGCGCGGCACGACCACCGGCGCAACCGCTTGCTGGCGGAGCTGGCCGGCCGGCTCGGGGTGCCGTGCGTGGCCACGGGCAACGTCCACGCGCACGTGCGCGGACGCGTGCCGCTCCAGGACGCGATGGTGGCCGCGCGGCTCGGCACCACGCTCGACGAGTCGGAGCCCGCGCGGCGCGGCAACACCTCGCATGTACTCGCCCCGCCCGAGGCGATGGCCGCGCGCTTCCCGGATCACCCGGGCGCGGTGGAGGAGTCGGGCCGGCTGGCGGAGCGGCTCGAGTTCGACATCAGCACCGACCTCGGCTACCGCTACCCGGGGTCGGAGGACGGGTCGGCCGACCGCAAGCTCGCCGAGATCTGCGGGCAGCGGCTGATCGAGCGCTACAAGAACGGCGGCAACCGCGGCGGGCGCAGCTCGAAAATGACAGAGGCGCAGGCCCGCCTCGAGGAGGAGCTGCGGATCATCCGCACGCTCAAGCTGTCCGGCTTCTTCCTGCTCCACCGCGACATGCTCGAGCTCGCGCGCGAGGTTGCGGTGGAGGTGCGCGGCACGGCCACGGCGCGGGCCTTGCTGCCACCGGGGCGCGGGCGAGGGTCGAGCGTGTCGTCGATCGTCTGCTACCTCACCGGCCTCTCGCACATCGACCCGATCGAGAACCGGCTGCTCATGGGCCGCTTCCTCAACGAGGAGATCGCCGCGATGCCGGACATCGACCTCGACTTCCCGCGCGACATCCGCGAGGTGCTGATCCCGCGCGTGATCGAGCGCTACGGGGAGGACAAGGCGGCGCTCGTGTCGGCGTTCGCCTGTTACCGCACGCGCGGCGCGGTGCGCGACTTCGCGAAGGCGCTCGGCCTGCCGCCCGGCGAGGTGGAGCGCGCGGCGCGCTCGGTCGATCCCTGGAGCTCCGACGAGATCGAGCGCGACATGGAGAAGGCGATCGGCGACGGAGTGGGGAAGGGGCGGATAGAGAGCTCGCCGCGCTGGCGGGCGCTCGTGGAGCTGGTGCAGGAGGCGCACGGGCTGCCGCGGCACGTGTCGCAGCACCCGGGCGGGATGGTGATCGCCACCGAGCCCCTGTGCGAGATCTGCCCGATCCAGCCGGCGGCGATGACCGGCCGCCAGATCGTCCAGTGGGACAAGGACTCGTGCTCGGACGCCGGCTTCCTCAAGATCGACCTGCTCGGCCTGGGGATGCTGTCGTCGGTCGAGCGCTGCGTCGAGGAGATCGCGCGGGTGCGCGGGGAGCGGATCGACCTGTCGCGGATCCCGTTCGACGACAAGCAGGTGTTCCGCTCGATCAAGGCCGCGGACACCACCGGCACGTTCCAGATCGAGAGCCGCGCGCAGATGCAGATGCTCGTGCAGACGCTGCCCCAGTCGCTCGACGACCTCACCGTCCAGGTCGCGCTCGTGCGGCCCGGGCCGATCCTCGGCGGCGCCGTGCACCCGTACATCGAGCGGCGCAAGCTGCTGCGAGCCGATCCGGAGTACCAGGTGCCGTACGAGCATCCGTCGCTCGAACCGGTTTTGCGCGACACGCTCGGCACGATCGTCTTCCAGGACCAGGTGATCGAGACCTCGATGGCCTTCGCGGGCTTCTCGGCGGGCGAGGCCGAGGGGTTGCGGCGCGCGATGAGCCGCCGCCGCTCCGAGGAAGCCATGCGCGCCTACGAGCAGAAGTTCATCGAGGGCGCGATGGCCAACGGCGCGTCGCGGGAGTCCGCCGAACGCGTCTACACGCAGATCGTCGGCTTCTCGGGCTTCGGATTTCCAAAAGCGCACTCGGCGGCGTTCGGCTTGCTCGCCTATCAGTCCGCATGGCTCAGAGAGCACTACGGCCCGGAGTTCCTCTGTGGGTTGCTGAACGAGCAACCCATGGGCTTCTACCCACCCGACGCGCTCGTGCATGAGGCCCAACGGCGGGCACTCGAGATCCTGCCGGCGAATGTGTTGGCTTCGGATGTTCTGTGCAAGGTCGAGGGCGACAGCGCAGCGCCGGACGTGCGCCTCGGGCTCGGGTACGTGCTGGGCGTGCGCGAGGCGGACGTGCGCGGGATCGTCGAGGAGCGTGAGCGCGGAGGTGCGTTCAGTTCACTGGCCGATCTGGCGGCGCGATGTTCGGCGCAGTCGGATGCCTTGGAGAAGCTGGCGTGGGCGGGAGCGTGCGACTCGCTGTGCTCTGGCCGGCGCGAGGCGCTGTGGCTGCTGGGAGTCTCGGCGCCCGGTGTCTCGGTGAAGGGCGGGGTGCAGCTGGCGCTGCCTTTGGAAACCGGCGACTCGCCGTCGTTCGCCGATCTCAACCCGTGGGAGCGGATGGTGGCGGACTACGGGTCGACGCACGTGACGCTGCGGGAGCATCCGCTCGAGCTGCTGCGGCCGCGGCTGCCGGAGGACATGCTTTCGAGCCGGGAGCTCGAGCGGGCGCAGACCGGCCGGCGGGTGCGGCTCGCCGGCCTGGTGGTGGCGCGGCAGCGGCCGTCGACGGCGAAGGGCGTCACGTTCATGCTGCTCGAGGACGAGCACGGCACGATCAACCTGATCGTGCCGCCGCCGATCTACGACCGCTTCCGGCTGGCGATCCGCACCGAGCCGCTGATCATGGCCGAGGGAAAGCTCGAGCGAAGGTCGGGGACGACGAACGTGATCGTCGACATCGTGGGCAGGCTCGAGCGTCCCGATCTGCCGCAGGCGGAGGTGCGCCACATCGAGCCGCGACGGGTCTGGTCGAACGACGACGCCGACGAGCTGCGCGCGGTCGCGCCGGTGGGGCACAGCTTCGGGAGGAGGGGGAGATGATCAGCCGGAGGGCTCGGCGACCGTGCGCGCCAGCGCGTCCAGGGACTGGTCGAGCCAGCGCCTGAAGTACATGCGTCCGGCTGTGGCGTCGAACATGCGGTACACGAGTCCCTCCGGCTCCATTCCGAACTGCGCGTCCACGAACGTGTTCTCCTGCGCGGGCGTGAGCAGCCAGTTGGTGTAGGTGCCGGTGTGCTGGCAGTGGAAGCTCAGTTCGCGCATGTCCTCGAGCCGGTCGATCTCGAGCGACGTGGTTCCGGTCCCGATCGGCTGGCGGGTCACCTGCACGAACACATCGCCGGGCTCGAACGAATCGCCGCGTACCTCGACCACGCGCGGGAACCATTCGGGGTGCCGCGCGGGATTCCCTACGAGCTCCCACACACGCTCGAGCGGAGCCTCGATGAGAGTTTGACGACGGTACTCGGACACTGTCTGCGATCCTCTCACATCGTTTCGGCAGGGCCTGCGTCTGCGAAGAGGGGTGACTCGCGACGCGAAGAACCATAGGCTTGGCTAGTCCCCCGTCAATAGGAGACCAATGAGTCCGAGAGCAAGGACAACCGCCCCGAAGCGTTCGGGGTCAACTACGCGCCGTGCGAGCACGGCCAAGCGCGGTAAGGGACACACCGCGCTCGACCGCCTGACGAATTCGGTCGATGCCGCGCAGGATGCGCTCAAGGATCTGCGCGGCGAGCTGGGCAGGAACTCGTCGGGCATCCTCAAGGATGTCGACAAGCAGCTCAAGGACGCGCGCAAGGGACTGCGCGGCGCCAGCAAGTCCGTGATCAAGGACCTCGAGGGGCTGCAGCAGAAGGTCGCCTCCTCGGTCCCGAGCCGCGGCGGGGCGAAGAAGGCCTCGACCGCCAAGAAGAGCACCGCGCGCAAGAGCACGAGCTCGCGCTCGGGCACCGCGCGCAAGGCGAGTTCGACGTCGCGGGCCACCGCCTCGCGCTCGAGCTCCGCGCGCAAGAGCACTGGTACCGCGCGCAAGTCGACCGCGTCGCGGGCCAAGGCCGCCCCGCGCGCACGGGCGAGGAAGAGCTGAGGTGCCGCGCTTGGCCTCGGGCTGACCGTCCGAGGCCAAGCGCGACCCGCTACCGTCGTCATGTGGCCGGGAAGATCCTCGTCGGCACATCCAGTTGGGCCGACCCCGGCTTCGTAGAGGACTGGTACCCCCAGGGCCTCCCCGCCAAGGACCGCCTCCCCTTCTACGCGGAGCGCTTCCGCGCGGTGGAGGTGAACTCGAGCTTCTACGCGGTCCCCGAGCGCGAGACCGTCGGCCGCTGGGTGCGCGTCACGCCGGACGAGTTCGTGTTCGACGTGAAGCTGCACCGGCTGCTGTCCCGCCACGCGGCTCAGATCAAGGAGCTGCCGCCCGAGATCCGCGACGGCGTGCTCACCAACCCGCGTGGCCGCGTGCTGCTCACGCCGGAGCTCGAGCTCGAGATGGTCGCGCGCGTGAAGCACGCCTGTGAGCCGCTCGCGACCGCCGGCAAGCTCGGCGCGTTCCTGCTGCAGCTCACGCCCGCGTTCTCGCCGCGGGACCACGAGCTCGCGGAGCTCGACCCGATCATCGAGGGACTCGCGCCCCATCGCGTGGCCGTCGAGTTCCGCCACCGCGGCTGGGTGCGCGACAAGCGAGTCGAGGAGACGCTCGGGTACCTGTCCGAGCGCCGCGCCGCCTTCGTGTGCGTCGACGCGCCGCCCGCCGACGAGGTGCCGATCATGCCGCCGATCGACGCCGTCACGCGCGACGACCTCGCCTACATGCGCCTCCACGGCCGCAACACCGAGGGCTACCTGCACGGCAAGTCGGTGGCCGAGCGCTTTGCCTGGCGCTACAGCGACGAGGAGCTCGAGGAGGTTGGCACGCGCGTGCGCGGGCTGGCCGAGCAGGCGGGCGAGGTGCACACGCTCTTCAACAACAACCGCGGCGACGACGCACCCACGTCCGCGCAGCGCTTCATGTCGCTGCTCGGGCAGGACCCGGGACCGCCGCCGAGGGAGGCCCAGCTGCGCCTGGCCTGAGGGCCGGCGGCGCAGACCGGGGATGACCGACGAATGTCCGCACGGATCGGCACAGGACTAGCTACCGACGACGCCGGGGTCGACGCGTTCGCAGAGGCGTCCGGGCGCGCGGCGCTCGCGCTCGGCGGCGCGCCCGCGGACCTCGTGTTCGTGTTCGCCGGATCGCCCAACCTCGCGCACGCCGAGGAGGGCCTCGCCGTGGTGCAAGCCCGGCTTGCCCCGCGCGTGCTCGTGGGCTGCGGCGCGCAAGGCGTTGTGGGTGGCGGGCGCGAGCTCGAGCAGGGCGGCGTGTCGGTGTGGGCCGCCGCGATGCCGGAGGCCGAGCTCGAGTCGTTCCACCTCGAGACGGTCACGGCGGGCGACGCGCTGGCCGTGGCCGGCATGCCGGACTTCGACGGCGCCGAGGCCGCGTTCATGCTCGTCGACCCGTACTCCTTCCCCGCCGAGCCGCTGCTCGACCAGATCGCCGAGGATCACCCCGGCCTGCCGGTGCTCGGCGGTCTCGCCAGCGCGGGCGGCGGGGCCGGCTCCACGCTGCTGATGCGCGACGGCGAGATCGTCTCCGAGGGCGCGGTCGGCGTGACACTCGCCGGCGTGGACGTGCGTCCGTGCGTCTCGCAGGGCGCGCGGCCGATCGGCCCCGAGATGGCGATCACGGCGGCGGACGCCAACGTGATCCACGAGCTCGCGAGCCGCCCAGCGCTCGAGCGCCTCAAGGCGGCGATCACGGAGCTCGACACGAGCGAGCGGGCGCTGGCGGCGTCCGGTCTCCTGATCGGCATCGTGATCGACGAGAACCGGCCCGAGTACGAGCGCGGCGACTTCCTCGTGCGCGGCCTGCTCGGCGCCGACGAGGAGTCGGGCTCGATCGCCGTCGGCGAGCGCGTGCGCGTCGGGCAGACCGTGCGCATGCAGGTGCGCGACGGCGCCTCCGCCGACGAGGACCTCCGCGAGATGCTCTCCCGGCTCTCAGGCGAGCTCCCGAGCCCGCCCGCCGGCGCGCTCATCTTCACCTGCAACGGCCGTGGCTCGAACATGTTCGAGGTCCCCGACCACGACGCCGCGGCGCTCGATCAGGCGCTCGGCGGCGCTCCGGTGGCGGGCTTCTTCTGCGCGGGCGAGATCGGCCCGGTGGGCGCGCGCAGCTTCGTGCACGGCTTCACGGCCACGATGGCCGTCTTCCCCAGCTAGCCCGCGGGGTTCGTCTACGCGACGGCCATCGCCGGCCGCCGCTCCGCCCACGGCTGCGCAGCCTCGACCTGTGCGGCGAGCGAGATCAGCATCTCCTCGTTCGCGGGCGGTCCGACGAGCTGCACGCCCACGGGCAGTCCCGCCTCCGTCTGGTGGAGCGGCAGCGAGATCGCGGGCTGGCCGGTCACGTTCCAGACCGGCGTGAACGGCACCCAGGTGGCCGAGTTCATCAGCATCTGGATCGGCGGCTCGCCCTCCTGCGGCTGGAGCGCGCCGATCTCGATCGGCGGCTTCGCGAGCGTGGGGGTGAGCAGGATGTCGATGCCGTCCCACATCCTCACGAGCTCGCGCGAGTAGTCGTGCAGCCAGTCGAGCGCGCGCAGGTAGTCGGTGGCGGACAGCTCGAGCGACATGTCGTACATCTGCCGCGAGAGCGGCTCGAGCTGCTCGACGTCGAGCTCGCGCCCGGCGATGCGGCCCCAGGTGTCCACCTCGTTCGCGGTGCCGGCGATCCAGACGGTCACGAAGTTGGCCACGTACGCCTCCTCCGCCTCGATCTCGATCTCCTGCACCTGATGGCCGAGGGACTCGAGCAGTGCGGCCGCGTGGCGAGTGGCGGCCACGCAGTCCGGGTCGACCGGTACGCCGTTGGGCGACTCCGCCGTGAAGGCCACGCGCAGCGAGCCCGGCTCGCGCGACACGGCATCCACGAACGGCGCCGACGGATCGGGCGCCCAGTACGGATCGCCGGGCTCGTAGCCGGCGAGGATGTCGAGCCCGAGCGCGCTGTCGCGAACTGTCCGGGTGAGCACGCCGTCGGTGGCGAAGCCGGAAGCCAGCTCGGCGAGGTGCGGCGCCCAGGACACGCGGCCGCGGCTCGGCTTGAGACCGACCAGGCCGCAGCAGGACGCGGGGATGCGGATCGAGCCGCCGCCGTCGTTGCCGTGCGCGATCGACACCATGCCCGCGGCCACGCCCGCCGCGCTCCCGCCCGAGGACCCGCCGGGTGTGCGCGAGGTGTCCCACGGGTTGCGCGCCGGACCGAAGCGCACGGGCTCCGACACGGGCAGGATGCCCATCTCGGGAAGGTTGGTCTTGCCCACCACGATCGCGCCCGCGGCGCGCAGCCGCCGCACGGTCGCGCTGTCGGTGTCGGGCACCCAGTCCTCGAGCGCGCGCATCCCCATCGTGGTGCGCACGCCCTCGGTGATCGCCCCGAGGTCCTTCACGAGCAGCGGCACGCCCGCCAGCGGGCGGCCGTCGCCGGCCGCGAGCGCGTCCGCCTCCGCGAGCGCGCGCTCGTCGCAGCGCGTCACGACCGCGTTCAGCTCTTCGTTCAGCCGGTCGATCGCCGCGAGCGACGCCTCGACCAGCTCGCGCGAGCTCACCTCGCCCGAGCGCACGAGCTCGGCCTGATCCGCGGCGGATTTGAACATCAGGTCGTCGGGCATTCCCTCTCCTCGCTCCCAGTGGCCGGTGCGGGCCAGCCTACCCGCGCGGGAGGGGCTAGCGCCTGAGGCCGACGCGCAGGTGCTTGGTCGACCGTCCGCCGCTCATCGCCGTGACGGTCACGGTGGCCCTGGCCGTGAGCTTGCGGTGCCTGGCGAGGGCCTTGCGCACGCGGGCGAGTTGCGTCTTCGTGAGGGCGAGCTTGAGCGTGGCCTTCTTGCCGGCGGCGACGTTGCGCTTCACGCGCTTGAAGCGGACCACCACGCTCGCTGCCGGCACGCTCACCGTGGCGGTGGCGCTCACACTCCCGGCGACGTTCGGCTGGACCGTCAGGACGATGCCGTGCTGCTTCAGCACGTGCTGGACCGACGCCGCGTGCGTCTGCGGGTTCAGCCTGAGCTTGGTCGGAGAGGAAGGCGGCGTGGGGGAGGGCGGCGGCGTCGGGCAGCCGTCGAACTGGCCCGCGAGCCCCAGGCAGCGGTCCTGCGACTCGTCGCCGAAGCCGTCGCCGTCGGCGTCCGGCTCCTCGGTGGCGGAGATGTTCACGAGCTGGTGCTCGCCCTCGTCGTCGAAGGTCACCGCGCTCCCCGCGGAGGGATCCGTGGATGGGTCCGGCAGCGCCTGGAAGAAGAACACCTTGTACGCCGCGCCGAGGTTCGTGCCTCCCGGGAACAGGCCCGGCCCGCCGGGCGCGCCGACGGTTCGCATCGCGAGGCGGTCGCCGGCCTGGACCGGGATGCGCGTGGGAAACGTGTTGACCGCGCCCGGCGCCAGCACCTCAGGCGCCGACTCGCCGACCACGGTCCAGGTGGCGGCGTCGGCGGTCGGGCGGTAGACCTTCAGGGCGGCGCCCGTGCCGTTCGAGTCGGTCGACACGGTGCTCCACGACGTGATCACCCCCGCCGAGGAAGCGTCGTAGGACGGGCCGCCGGCGCCCACGGCGTTCTGCATGAACTCGGTGCCGCCAGGGTAATTCGCGGGGCTGTGGGTGGCCACCTCGCCGATCGTGGTGGCGGCGTGGGCGGGCGCTGCGAACGCGAGCAGGGCGGCAACCGCCAAGACGGACCGTGGCGCTTTCACGCCACCACCCTAGGTCACCTGACGGCGACGATGCGACGCGCACGCCATGATTGCCGGGTGACCGGCGAAGAGCGCATCCCCGACGGCGTGACCCGCGTGCGGGCGCCCAACCCGTCCGCCTTCACGCTCGACGGCACCAACACCTACATCGTCGAGGGCTGGGTGATCGACCCGGGCCCGAACGACTCGCAGCACCTCCAGGCCGTCCTGGAAGCCGCCGGCGACGCGATCGAAGGGATCGTGATCACACACGCTCATCCCGACCACGACGAGGGCGCGCCGCCACTGGCGGAGCTCGCGGGCGGGGTGGACATCTTCAGGCCGAGCGACGGCGAGACCGTCGGTCCGCTCACCGCGGTCGCGACCCCCGGCCACGCGCCCGACCACATGGCGCTGCTGTACGGCAAGGTCGCGTTCACGGGCGACGCCGTGGCGGGCGTGGGCAGCAGCTTCATCGATCCGAACGGCGGCGGCCTCGGCAACTACCTCGACGCGCTCAGGCGCCTCCGCGAGATGGACCTCGAGGCGCTCTGCCCCGGCCACGGCCCGATCGTGAACGACGCGAACGCCAAGCTCGACGAGTACATCCAGCACCGCCTCGAGCGGGAGCGCAAGCTGCTCGCGGCCTTCGAGATGGGGCTGCGCGACCGCGACGACCTGCTCGACGCAGCCTGGGACGACGTGCCGTGGCACGTGTCGCCCGACCTCCGCCGAGCGGCGGGCGTCACGCTCGACGCCCACCTCGACAAGCTGCGCGAGGAGGGCCGCCTGCCGGCCGATCTCACCACGTAGACGCCCTACAACGCGTGCGTCGACATCCCGCGCTGCTTCAGCGCGTGCTCGATGTCGTGGATCACGCGCTCGAGAACGTGAACGCGCGCGTAGTGCTTCGACTCCCCCGGCACCACGTGCCAGTGCGCGTGCCCCGTGTCGGTGTGCTCGAACATGTCCTCCACGGCCGACTCGTAGTCCGCGCGCTTCCCGCGGTTCTCCCAGTCCTCGTCGGTGAGCTTCCAGCTCTTCAGCGGCTCGTCCTTGCGCGCCTCGAAGCGCTTGAGCTGCTCCTCTGGAGAGATGTGCATCCAGAACTTCACGAGCACCATGCCCTCCTCGGTGAGCATGTGCTCGAACTCGGCGATCTCCTTGTAGGCGCGCTGCCACTCGTCATCGGTGGCGAACCCCTCCACGCGCTCCACGAGCACACGCCCGTACCAGGAGCGGTCGAACACGGTGAACTCACCCCAGCCGGGGAGCGGCGGCCAGAAGCGCCAGAGGAAGTGGTGCCGTTTCTCCTCCGGCGTGGGCGCGGCGAACTGCGCCACCCGGGCGTGCCGGGGGTCGAGCGGGGCCACGAGCCGCTTGATCGCCCCGCCCTTGCCGGAGGCGTCCCAGCCCTCGAACATCACGCAGACCGGCGGACCGGGCTCGCGGTCGCCCAG
Organism: Thermoleophilaceae bacterium; assembly: GCA_036491015.1. GTDB lineage: Bacteria > Actinomycetota > Thermoleophilia > Solirubrobacterales > Thermoleophilaceae > JAICJR01. The sequence continues at coordinate 32,064 of DASXCV010000411.1, forward strand.
CAGTCCGGCCAGGATCAGGCGCAGCTCGAGCATCCGCGGCTGCAGCTCCGCGAGCCGCTTCTCCGACTCCGCCTTGGAGAGCGAGAGCGAGAGGTCGACGTCGTCCAGGCGGCCCACCGCTCAGCGCTTGAAGCGGGCGCCGAGGCGCTGGAGGGCCACCATCGCCTTCTCTCCGCGCGAGCCGGGTGGCGCGACGATGCCGAGTTGGCGCATCAGGCCGAGCGAGTCGTAGTCCGCGCGGTAGCGGTACACGAGGCCGTCGCGGAACCACCAGTGGTCCACGCCCTCGAGCACGATGGGCTTGCCGGTGGGGGCGAAGCCGGGCGGGTCGATCGCGCCGGTGTTCGTGCCGCGCATCACCCAGGGGGCGATCGCCTTCGCGCGGTCGCTCGACACGTAGCCGGGCTCGGGCTCCTCGAAGCTGAAGTCGGGGAACGCGCGGTCGCACTGGCGCACCCAGTCGGCCACCGCCGGCCGGCCGCGGACGGTGCCGATCGCGGGGTCGAAGAACTCGACGTCCTCGGTCACGAGCTGTGCGAGCGCGTCGCCGTCGTGCTTGTTCCAGGCGTCTAGCCAGCGGTGCGAGAAGTCGGCGAGGAAGGTCGGGTCGATGCGTTCGCTGGTGGCTGTGTCTGTCATGCGAGGTCCTCCGAGTCGGGCGTCCTGCATCCTCGCGCGGCATCGGCGACGATGTCAACCGCGTGGACACGCTCACCGCCACATCGGCCGACGGCACCGTGATCGGCTGCGAGGTCGCCGGCGAGGGGCCGCCGCTGCTGCTCATCCACGGCAGCACGGCGGACCGCCATCGCTGGGCCGCGGTCAGGGAGCCGCTCGCGGAGCGCTTCCGCCTGCACCTGATGGACCGCCGCGGCCGCGGCCTCAGCACGCAGGAGAGCCCGGGCGACTATGCGATCCAGCGCGAGGCCGAGGACATCCGCGCGGTGGTCGCGGCGATCGGCGGGCCGGTGCTGGTGCTCTCGCACTCGTACGGCGGCGCGTCCTCGCTCGAGGCGGCCACGGACTGCCCTGCGATCGAGCGCATGCTCGTCTACGAGCCGGCGCTCAGCACGGACGAGGCGCCACTCAACGGGAACGATGCGCTCGGCGAGATCGAGACCGCCGTCGCGAACGGCGACCGCGAGGCCACGCTCACGCTCTTCTTCGGAAAGGTGCTCGAGCTCGACGACCCCACGATCGACGCGATGCGCGCCACGCCCGTCTGGGATCGGAGGCTCGCGGCCGCGCACACACTCGCACGCGAGATGCGGGCCGCCAATGCGTACCGCGCCGACGCGGCGCGGCTCGACGCCATTGGCGTTCCCGTGCGGATCCTGCTCGGCACGGCCACCACGCCGTCGCTGACGCGCGCCGCGCACGCCGCACACCAGGCGGTCCCTGGCGCGGAGCTCGTCGAGCTGCCGGGCCACGGACACGGCGCGATGGACGCCGATCCACCGATGTTCGTGAGCCAGGTCGAGGACTGGCTCGGCCGGCGCTCCTAGAGGATCCGCCGCTCCGACTCGTCGATCTTGTAGTCGTTGATGCTCGCGTCGCGCCGGCGCATCAGGCCCGACTC
>DASXCV010000412.1:0-4372 GCA_036491015.1 Thermoleophilaceae bacterium
GCGCCCTTCAGGCGGGCGCGACCATCGTCAACGACGTCACCTCCTTCCGCTTCGCCCCCGAGATGGCCGAGCTCGTGGCGAAGGCGGGCGCCACCACCTGCCTCATGCACATGCTCGGCGAGCCGCGCACGATGCAGCTCAACCCGACCTACGACGACGTGGTGTCGGACGTGAAGGCCTTCCTCGAGGAGCGCCTCCAGTTCGCCACGGGCCAGGGCATCCCGGAGGACAAGGTCTGGCTCGACCCCGGCATCGGCTTCGGCAAGACGCTCGAGCACAACCTCGAGCTCCTGCGCCGGCTCGACGAGCTGGTGGCGATCGGCAGGCCGATCGCGATCGGCACCTCGCGCAAGTCGTTCCTCGCCAAGCTCACCGGCCGCGACGTGGCAGACCGCCTGGCCGGCACGATCGCCACCAACGTGCTGGCGCTCGAGCGCGGAGCCACGATCTTCCGCGTGCACGATGTCGCCCAGGTCGGCGACGCCCTGAAGGTGGCCGCTGCTACGGTCGGCTCGCTCACATGGACGACCCCGAGCACCTAGAGCCGGAAGAGGACGAGGAGGAGGACGAGGGCGGTCCGCTCGTCACCGTCGAGATCGTCGGGCTCTCCCTCTACACCCACCACGGCGTGGGCGAGGCCGAGCGCGAGGTCGGCCAGCGGCTCGTGTTCGACCTTTCCTTCGAGCTGGGGGAGTGCGACGCCACGCTCACCGACCGCGTGGAGGACACCGTCGACTATGCGGACGTGTGCCAGCAGGTCGCCCTCGCCGCCCAGGAGCGGTCCTACAAGACCCTCGAACGCCTGTGCACCGCGGTGGCGGACCGCATGATCGACCGCTACGCGGCGGACTCGGTGACCGTGCGGGCGACGAAGCCGGAACCCCCGATTCCCCTGCCTGTGGAGGAGGTTTCGGTGGAGGTTTGGCGGGAAAACCGCTGAGCTTCCCCGAAGATCGCCATTCGGCGGTATTTGCCGTTTAGCCTCCCCCGAGTAGTAGGGAACTACTGGGGCGAAGGGCTAACTCGGCAGGGGATATGGCAGTGGGAAGGCTGGATTTGCAGCTCGGAGACGAGGTCGTTCGGCTCCGCGCAGAGCTCGCGGAGCAGGAGCGCGCGCTGCGGGCGCGCGAGGAGGAATTCGGCCGCTACATCTCCCGCCTGCGTGAGGCGCTGCGACAGGAGAAGCGCCAGGCGGAGGTGGTCAGCCACTCGTACGTGGCGGCCGTGCGGGCGCTGACGAACGCCGTCGAGGCGCGCGACGCCTACACGGGCAAGCACGCGGAGCGCGTGGCCGCCTACGGGCTCGAGCTCGCGCTGCTGATCGACCCGACGCTGGCGAACGACCCGGAGACCGAGTTCGGCTTCCTGCTGCACGACGTCGGCAAGGTCGCCGTGCCGGACTCGATCCTGCACAAGCCGAGCGCGCTCAGCAAGCAGGAGATGGGCGTGATGCGCCAGCACCCCATGAAGGGCTTCGAGATCGTCTCGCACATCGACTTCGTCGAAGGGAACGCCCAGCGCATCGTCCGCAATCACCACGAGCGCTGGGACGGCGATGGCTACCCGGACCGCATCAAGGGGCGCGACATCCCGCTGGCTGCGAGGATCTTCGCCGTGTCGGACACGCTCGATGCGATCACCAGCGACCGGCCCTACCGCCGCGGCTCCACGATCGCCGACGCGCGCGAGGAGATCGGCCGCGGCTCGGGAACGCAGTTCGACCCGACGGCGGTCGAGGCGCTGATGGCCATTCCCGACGACGTGCTCGAGCACATCCGCACCGAGACCGTGCTCACCTCCACCGCGGCTCCTTGAAGGGGTACCTGGGCCTCGGCTCAAACGTCGGGGACAGGCTTGCGAACCTTGTGGCCGCAGTCGCCGGGCTCACAGACCGCGGAGTGACGGTCGGCGCGAGGTCCTCGGTCTACGAGACCGCGCCGCAGGGAGAGATCCTCGACCAGCCCGACTTCCTCAACGCGGCGATCGAGATCGACACCGAGCTCGGTCCCGAAGAACTGCTCGACGTCTGCAAGGACGTGGAGCGGGCGCTCGGCCGCGAGACGGGCCGGCCGCGGCACTCACCGCGCCCTATCGACGTCGATCTGCTGCTGCTCGGCGACCTCGAGTACAGCTCGGACCGCCTCACGCTCCCGCACGCCGAGGTGACGTCGCGGCGCTTCGTGCTCGAGCCGCTGCTCGAGCTCGACCCGGACCTGGCGCTGCCGGGAGGCGCCCGCCTGGCCGACGCCCTGGCGCCGCTGATGGACCAGCCCGTGCGGCGGATCGACTCGCTGGAGTAATCGCCGCGATAATCAGCGGCCGATGCTGCTCGCGGTCGACGTCGGAAACACCCAAACCCACATCGGGATGTTCAGCGACGGCTCGCTCGTCGAGCACTGGCGCTTCGCGACCGTGCGCGAGTCCACCGCGGACGAGCTGGCCACGGTGCTCGTGGGCCTGCTCGAACTGCGCGGACTCGGGCTGAAGGACATCGACGGCGCGATCGTGTCCTCGGTGGTGCCGCAGCTCGTGCACGAGTACGACGGCGTGTCGCACCGCTACCTGGGCGGCGTGGTGAAAATCGTCGGCCCGGGGCTGAAGAGCGGCATCCCGATCCGCACCGAGAACCCGCACGAGGTGGGCGCGGACCGGCTCGTGAACGCGGTGGCCGCCTACGACCACGTGGGCGCTGCCTGCATCGTCGTGGACTTCGGCACCGCGATCACCTACGACGTCGTGTCCGCGGAGGGGGAGCTGCTCGGCGCGATCATCTCGCCCGGCGTCGAGATCTCGATGGAGGCGCTGTCCGAGCGCGCGGCGCGGCTGCCGAAGGTGGAGCTCGAGCAGCCCAAGGAGCTGATCGGGCGCAGCACCCAGGCATCGATCCAGTCGGGCGTGATGTACGGCTTCGCGGGCCAGGTGGACGGCATCGTCTCGCGCCTTCGCCAGGAACTCGGCGTGGAGGCCACCACAATCGCCACCGGCGGCCTCGCCACCTCGATCGCGCCGCTGTGCGAGGAGATAGACGAGGTCGACGAACTGCTCACGCTCACCGGACTCCGCCTGCTCTGGGAGAGGAACCAGGAGTAGCGCGTGTCGCATCCCGCCACCAGCCGGCCGGACGGTGACTACTGGGCCGGTTACCGCTTCACTCCGCGACTGATCGCCAGCGCGGAGTCGGCCGTGTGGGTGGTGGAGAGCCACCTGCCGCTGATCGCCCGGATCGACCCGCGCACACGCGCGGTCCATGGGCCCCGCCCCGCCGGCCGCGGCGATGCGGCAGGGCGCGGCGCGCACGACCTGCTCGCCCACGGCGACTCCGTCTGGATCCGCTGGAACGACGGCATCACGCGCTACGACCCGGAGGCCGACGACGAGCGCTGGGTCGACCTGAGCGCCGCCGGGCTTGCGAGCGGCGACGCCGGCGTGTGGGCGCTCACCGGTGACGGCCGCCTGGCGCGCGTGGATCCCGAGGGAAGCGGCTTCGAGTTGCTGGGCGGGCCCGAGGTACGGCGCCACAGCATCGCGGTGGGGCACGGCGCCGTGTGGGCACTCACCTGGACGCACGTGCCCGGCGGCTCGACCCTCGCGCGCATCGATCCGGCCACGGGCGACGCCCTCGGGCAGCTCCAGCTCGAGGGCAGCCCGCGCCAGGTGATCGTGGACGCCGATTCGGTCTACGTCCGGGTGTGGCAGCGCGACTCGCGCGATCGCGTGGAGGAGCTGCTCGTAGGCGTGGACCCGCGGACGGTGAAGGCCGTCTCCGAGCTGCGGCTGTCTCCGGCCGGCGCGGGCGGCGCCATGCTCGACGGCGTGCTGTGGGCGCCCGACACGGACCCCTACGAGCACGAGCAGCGCGGCGCGCCGTCGAGCATCCGCCGCATCGACGCGCACACGGGCGACCTGCTCGGCGGCGTGGAGGCTCCCGGCTGGATCACGGCGATGTCGGCCGGCTCGGCCGGGGTGTGGGGCTGTCTCGAACGGCGCGGCCGCCACAACGCGGTGATCGAGCTCACCCCGAGTGAGACGCGCACGGTCGAGCTGAGCGACCTCGAGGTCGCCGACCACCTGCCGGACAGCCGCTAGCCGCTAGGCGTGCCCGAGGGCGATGCCCACGCCGGCGACGATGGCGCCGGCCATCGTCACCTGCACGAGGGACTGGGTGAGCGCGGCCTTGAGGAAGCGCCTGCGCACCCAGGCGATCACGATCAGCTCCACGGCCACCACCGCGTAGGCCACGGGCAGCGCCTTGTGGACGTCGCTGATCAGGAAGGGCAGCGAGTGCAGCGTCCCGCCGACGAAGGTGGCGAGACCGGTCACGATCCCGCGCGTGAGCGAGTCGCCGCGACCGGTGAGCTCGCCGTCGTCCGAC
>DASXCV010000413.1:0-4684 GCA_036491015.1 Thermoleophilaceae bacterium
CGCGGCGTTGTCCACGAGCAGGTGCTCGAACTCGAAGTCGTGATTCGACGCCATGCGGCTCACCACCTCGCGCCACAGCCGCGAGGTCTCGAGAATGTTCGCCTTGTCCACGCTCGTGACCTTCCGGCGCGCGAACTTGAAGGCCACCTCGGCGATGCGCTCGATCTCCTCCACGCTGTAGACGCAGGTATCGAAGGCGGCGCCGTTCCTGCGGCCCTTTTCGCCGAAGTAGATGCCACCCGTGAGCTCGCGCACCACGAGCAGGTCGGTGCCCTCGATGCGCTCGCGGCGCAGCGGGCTCGCGTCGAGCAGCGCCTTGCTCGGGCGCACCGGGCGGAGGTTGGCGAACAGGCCGAGGCCCTTGCGCAGCCCGAGCAGCCCCTGTTCGGGCCGCGGCGCGTCCGGGTCGGTCGAGTCCCACTTGGGACCCCCGACCGCGGCGAGCAGGACGGCATCCGAGCGCCTGCAGGCCTCGAGCACCTCGTCGGTGAGCGGGCTGCCGTGGGCGTCGATCGAGGCGCCGCCGACGAGCTGCTCGTCGATCTCGAAGTCCCCGACCTTCTCCAGCAGCTCGCGCGCGGCGGCCATGATCTCTGGGCCGATGCCGTCGCCGGGCAGCGCCACGATGCGGGCGCGAGGGCTCATTCAGGTCTCCTTGCGTCGATGTTCAAGCGGATGTAGTCAAGGATGAGCGGCTTGGGGGCGCGCTCGAACACGCGCTCCACGAAGCGCGGCCGCAGCTCCTCCGGCAGCCGCTCGAGGTGGTGGCCGAGGCACACCACGCGGATGAACTCCTCAGGCTCGTCCGGCGACACCGGCCAGTCCTGGAGCCAGCACTCGGCGTCCGTGAATCCCGCCGCCGCCAGCCGCGCTCCGGTCTCGGACGGTCCGGCGTAGTTCCACGGCCCCTCCCACGCGCCGATGTACGCGTCGAACGGAGCCTCATCCGCCACGTCGTGGACGACGCCGTGGAAGTTGTCGATGTTGCCGGCGCCGCCGCACTGCGCCACGAGGCGGCCGCCCGGTTTGAGCGCGGCGTACAGGCGCTTGAAGAGGGTGTCGTGGTCGGGGATCCAGTGGAACACCGCGGTGCTGAACACCAGATCAGCTGCCTCGTGGAGGTCGAGCTCGGTGAGCTCGCACACGAACACCTCGGCGTTGGGACGCAGTGCCTCGCGGGCCTTCTCGACCATCGACGGCGAAGCGTCGACGGCGATCACCTTCCCATCGGGCAGATGCTCCTCCAGAATCTGCGTCACGCGACCGCTGCCGCAGCCCGCGTCGAGCACCGTCTCGTCGCCCCGGAGGGACACGCGCTCGAGCACCTCCAGCGCCTGCTGCACCTGCGGCGTGGACACGCGGTCGTATGTCGCGGCGTCCCAGTCGCGCGGGCGCGGGCGGCTCACAGGACCGTCGTCACCGGTCCCTCGCGCTCGCGCGCGCTCTCGTAGGCAGCGATCTCGTCGGAGCTCTGCAGCGTGATGCCGATCTCGTCGAGACCGTTCAAGAGGCGGTAGCGGGCGTCCTCGTCGATGTGGAACTCCACCTCGCGGCCCTCGAACACCACGACCTGCCTGTCCAGGTCCACGGTCGCCTCGCCCGCCTCCATCACCGCCTTCACGTCCTCCTCGGGCAGCACGACCGGAAGCAGTCCGATCTTGGTGCAGTTGTTGTAGAAGATGTCCGCGAAGCTCGGTGCGATCACCGCCTTGAACCCGTAGTCCTCGAGCGCCCAGGGCGCGTGCTCGCGGCTCGACCCGCAGCCGAAGTTGCGGCCCGCGGCGAGGATCGGGTTCGAGGGCAGGTCCCAGCCCGGCTCGTTCTTCCAGTCGTAGAAGAGGAACTCGCCGAAGCCGGTGCGCTCGACGCGCTTGAGGAACTGCTTGGGGATGATCTGGTCGGTATCGACGTCCGCGCGGTCGAGCACGGAAACGGCGCCGCTGACCTGCTTGATCGGCTCCATTTAGACGGCCACCTCCTCGCGGTCCCAGTCGCGGATGTCGACGAAGTGGCCCTCGATTGCCGCGGCTGCCGCCATCTCGGGGCTCACCAGGTGGGTGCGACCTCCTCTTCCCTGCCGGCCCTCGAAGTTCCTGTTCGAGGTGCTCGCGCAGCGCTCGCCGGGCTGGAGGATGTCCGGGTTCATACCGAGGCACATCGAGCAGCCGGCGCTGCGCCAGTCGAAGCCGGCGGCCCGGAACACGTCGTCGAGCCCCTCGGCCTCGGCCTGCGCCTTCACCTGCTGCGAGCCGGGCACGACCATGGCGTCCACTTCGGGGTGCACCTGGCGGCCCTTCACCACCGCCGCGGCGGCCCGCAGGTCGCCGATCCGCGAGTTGGTGCAGGAGCCGATGAACACGCGGTCGAGCCTGATCTCCTCGATCCCGATGCCGGGCTCGAGGTCCATGTACTTGAGCGCGCGCTCGTGGGTCTCCGTCTGCGGCTCGGGCACGGCGCCGGTCACGGACACGACCATGCCGGGCGTCGTCCCCCACGTGACCTGCGGGGCGAGCGCGGAGGCGTCCACCTCCACGACCCTGTCGAACTCGGCGCCGGCGTCGGTGTGGAGGTCGCGCCAGCCGTCCGGGATCGCCGCGGGCGCGGCTGGGCGGCCGAGCACCCACTCGAAGGTGGTGTCGTCGGGCGCGACCATGCCCGCGCGCCCGCCGCCCTCGATCGTCATGTTGCAGATCGTCATGCGGCCCTCCATCGAGATCGACTCGACCGGCGGGCCCGCGTACTCGATCACGTAACCCTGGCCGCCGGACGTCCCCATCTGGCCGATCGTGCCGAGGATCAGGTCCTTGGGCGTGACGCCGAAGCCGAGTTCGCCGTCGTAGCGCACGAGCATCGACTTGGGCTTCGACTGCCGCAGCGTCTGGGTGGCGAGCACGTGCTCGACCTCGCTCGTGCCGATGCCGAACGCGAGCGCCCCGAAGGCGCCGTGGGTGGCGGTGTGGGAGTCGCCGCAGACGATCGTCATGCCCGGCTGGGTGACGCCCAGCTCCGGCCCGATCACGTGCACGATGCCCTGGCGCTGCGAGCCGATCGAGTACAGCGGGACGCCGAACTCCTCGCAGTTGCGCTCGAGCGTCTCCACCTGCACGCGACTCAGCTGATCCGCGATCTGGGCGGCCACGGTGGAGCCGTCGGTGGGCACGTTGTGGTCTGCCGTCGCGAGCGTGCGGTCCGGCCGGCGGATCTTGCGGCCGGCGAGCCGGAGCCCGTCGAAGGCCTGCGGCGAGGTGACCTCGTGCACGAGGTGCAGGTCGATGTAGAGCAGACCCGGGGCTACCTCGTGGGCTTCCCAGATCTTGTCGAACAGGGTCTTGGGCATCGTTGGTGGCTCCTAGCTTCTTCTGAGTCCGGCTGAGACGACTGCGTAGAAACGGGCGTCGGTGTCGCCCGGGTTCTCGAAGTGGTGTGAAAGGTCGGCGTCGAAGGTCACGCAATCGCCCTCGCCGAGGTCGTACGGGCGGCCGTCGCAGACGAGCCGCAGCTTGCCCTCGGTGACCACCGCGGTCTCTCTGCTTCCGGCCTCGTGGATCGGCGGGTCGCCGCGCTGGCCGGTGGCGCCGCCCGGGGCGAGGAAGTGCTCCGAGAGCTCGAGCCGCTGTCCGGGGAGCGCGGGGCTCAGCACCTCGAAGCGATGGCCGTAGGCGGCCACGCCACCGTCGCGGCGCTCGGCGATCCTCACGACGTTCACGCCGTCGCCCTCGTCGAGTCGCAACAGTTGGGAGAGGGTGAGCTCGAGTCCGGCGGCGATGCGCTCGGCCACGGCGATCGTCGGGCTCGTCTCGCCTCTTTCGACCTGGGAGAGCATCTGGGCGCTGACCCCGCTGCGTTCGGCGAGGTCCCTGAGCGAGAGGTTCAGCCCTTCACGCAGCAGCTTGATGCGTGGGCCCACCGAGGGGACGGTATTCGTCGTGGCCATGCCGCGTACGTTATCACGGACGCTTGTCCGGCCTCCTGCTCGAGATTTCCGCCACGTGGCAGATCTCAGTTCCATGGGGTGAAACTCATATCTGCCAGTTGGGCCCGGGCCGCTTTTCACTTAGACCCGACGGCGAGTGGAGCCACTCCGGTGGATGGCCCGGCGGGTGTTCCTATCACGGCGGGGAAACCGACGTGACGGGTCCCTGACAGCCGGCCGGATTCGCCAACTGGCAGATTCTGCCTCCGGTTACCGGCGGGAGAATCTGCCAGTACGCGCTGGCTGCACTCTGCACTCCGCAATCCGCGCGCCGGCGCCTACGGCCGCGAGGCCGTCGGCGCTGCGCTCTGCTCGTCCGCGAAGCGGGCGCGCAGGACCTTCTTGTCGAACTTGCCGACGGAGGTCTTCGGCACCTCGTCGATGAACTCGATGCGGTCCGGCAGCCACCACTTGGCCACGCGCGGCTTGAGGTGCTCGAGCACGGCGTCGGCGTCTAGGGAGCAGCCCTCGCGCTTCACCACGCACGCGCACGGGCGCTCGCTCCAGCGCTCGTCCGGCACCGCGATCACGGCCGCCTCCAGCACGTCCGGGTGGGCCATGATCTCGTTTTCGAGCTCGACCGACGAGATCCACTCGCCGCCCGACTTCACGAGGTCCTTGGTGCGGTCCACGAGCTTGATGTACGAGCCGTGCACCAGCTCCGCGACGTCGCCCGTGCGCAGCCAGCCGTCCTCGGTGAACTTCTCCGAC
>DASXCV010000414.1:0-4019 GCA_036491015.1 Thermoleophilaceae bacterium
CGTGCTCACCGCCGGGATGGCGGCCGCGGTGGCCGGCCTGCTCCTGTTCGCCACGGTGGGCCCGGACACCGCCTTCTTCCCGACGGTGTTCTTCGCCTCCTTCGCGATCGGCCTCGGCATCGGCATGGCCTTCATGCCTCTGCTCACCCTGGCGATGGCGGACGTGCCCGCGGCGGACGCGGGACTCGGTTCGGGGATCACGAACGTGTCGCAGCAGATCAGCGGCGCGTTCGGGCTCGCGGTGCTGAGCACCCTCGCCGACAACCACACCAAGGGATTGCTTGCCGACCACCATCAGCTCACGAGCTCGCTGATCGGCGGCTACCACCTCGCATTCCTCATCGGCGCGGCGACCATCGCCGCCGGGATCGCAATGGCGTTCGCGCTACTGCGACCGCGCGAGCCGGAGCTCGACCTGGGGCTCGTCGGCACCCCGGCGGACGGCGACGCCGCCCTCGCAACCCTCGACCTGGAGCAAGAAGCTGCATGACGACAATCGCTTACCCCACCCACGACCGCGCGTCCGACTTCAGCGACGCGGTGGTCGCCGCCTACATACATGAGATCTCGGCGCGCCACGGGCGCACCGGGTCCGGGTCGCGCTCCTCACGGGAGCGCGACTCGCTGGCCCGGACATCGAGGTCCTCCGACCACGCGGTGCGCTCGCACGCCCGCCCGGCGCCGCGCTCACACGCCGTCGCATGACCGCCCTCGACGGCACCCGCGTACTGGTGACCGGCGCCACCAGCGGCCTGGGCGCGGCGATGGCCGCCGCCCTGGCCGAGGCGGGTGCCCGCGTGATGGTCACCGGCCGCGACCTCGCCCGGGCGGAAGCCGCCGCCGCGGAGCTCGGCTCCTCGGCGATCGCCTGCCGGCTCGACGTCCGCGACGAGCGCTCGGTGGCCGCCTGCGTGGCTCGCGCGCGCGAGACCTGGGACGGGATCGACATGCTCGTGAACAACGCGGGCATCGGCATGCGGACGGTCAACCCCAGCTTCCTCTCGGAGCCGCAGCCGTTCTGGGAGGTCACGCCCGCCGGATTTCGCGACGTTCTCGACACCAAGGTGGCCGGCTGCTTTCTGATGGCCCGCGAGGTGGTGCCGCTGATGCTCCGCGACGGCGGCGGGCGGATCGTGAACATCTCGATGAACGAGCAGACGATGGTGCGCCGCGGCTTCGTGCCCTACGGGCCCGCGGGCGCGGGCGTCGAGGCGCTGTCACGCGTGATGGCGGCGGACCTGGCCGACAGCCCGGTGACCGTCAACATCCTGCTCCCCGGTGGGCAGGGCACCCGCACGGGAATGGTGCCCGACGATGCGCCGGACGAAGTGAAGGCCCGGCTGCTCGACCCGGCCGTGATGGGGCCGCCGATCGTGTGGCTCGCCTCCGACGAGGCGGCCGGCGTGCACGACCAGCGCATCGTGGCGAACGAGTTCGAGCCCCCGCGTAACTAACTGGGGGGCTCGTCCACGAGCGTCAGGTACTCGCTCAGTCCGGTCATCTCGAACACCTGCTGAACCTGCGGCGGACCCTTGATGACGATCAGGCGCCGCGAAATTCGGCGCGCCCGCCGATCTTGGCGCACAAGCAGGGACAGCCCCGACGAGTCGAGGAAGCCGACTTCTCGCAGGTCGACCACGAGCCGCTTGGCCGCGCCTTGAAGCGCCTGCTCGAGCACAGCCTCCAGCTCCGGAGCGGTGGCGAGGTCGACCTCGCCTTGAACGGACACCAGCACCTCGTCCGAGCCATTCTGGGTTTGTACCGTCAGCCCAGCGCACATGGCGCGCCTCCAGCCATTCGTAGAGGCCGCAACGTCGTCGCAAATGCTGAAAAACACCGCGACTCCGCGCGACGGGCAATTAACCCTCGCCTCGTACGAGACGCCGCGTTGGGCCAGTTCCAACCCTACCCCCGGAGCCCCCGTTCGGCAAGCCGTGGTCCGCCTCTGGCGCCTCAGCGCGCCTCCAGCGCGGCGTCGACGTCGTAGCCGAGCGCAAGCGCGAGCTCGGGCGCCGCGGAGACGACGCGCCCCAGGCCGATGGTGGGCGCCACCGCCACGAGGATCCCGACGATCTCGTCAACGCTCGCGCCGGCGGCGAGCGCGATCTCGACGCTCGCCTGGTACGAGCTCGGCCCGGCACGGATGGCGAGCAGCGCAGCCACACGCACGAGCGCGTGGGTCTTCGCGTCGAGTCGCGACACCTCCACGGTGTTCTCATCCATGGCGAGGATCGACTGCACGAAGGAGACGTCGTTGAGCGCGAGGCTGCGCAGGCGCTGCTGGTATTCGCACATGGTTGCTCGCATCACACACCATCTGGCGTGGATGGACATCGTCCATACGGGATGGATGAGCGTCTAGAGGAGCCCCAGCAGGTGAGCGCGCCCTACGGCGGCGGCGCGGGAGGTCACATCGAGCTTGCGGTAGATCGATATCGCGTGCGACTTGACCGTGTGGCGCGACAGGTACAGGCGCTCGCCGATCTCCTTGAAGGTGAGATGGGTGGTGAGCAGCGGCAGCACTCGCAACTCGGCCGCGGTCAGCGTCGAGACTCCGGGGGCGTTGTGCCCGGCGGTGTCCAGCGCCGAGCGAAGCTCATCGGCCTGCTGGGCCAGGGTGCCCAGATCCGGGCAGCGCCGCAGCAGGGATTCGACCTCGCGCAGCATGGCGCGCGCGCCGGCTTGGTCCGCCAGCGCGAGGTAGGTCCGGGCGAGCTCCAGGCGAGTCTGCAGCGAGGGGATCGGGAGGCCGTACGTGAGCTGCGGGAGGCGACGCTGCGCGCGTCCGATGAGCTCCTCCGCGGCCGATGTGCGCTCGCGATGCACCGTCGTCCGCGCCGCCACCGCATATACGAGGCCGTTGATCGGCGCGTACTCCCGGTGTGAGCGGCGAGCAGTCCAGATCGCCCGTTCGGCGAGCTCATCCGCCGCGACCCATTCGTCTCGCCCGATCGCCACCAGCGCGCGCTCGGCCAGCGCGATCGGGGCCATGTCCGGCGCGCCCAGGTCCGCAGCTTCCTCCGCGGCGTCCGCGAAATGGTCGTCGGCCTCGCCGGGGGCGCCGCTCAGAAGGTCGGCCATGCCGAGCAGCACCAGTGCAGCCGGATGCCATGTGCTGTCCGGCGCCAGCGCGCGCACCGCGTGCGCGGCGTCGGCCCGCAGCGCCGCTATGCCTTCTCGCGCACGGACGGCGCGAAGCAGGGCGCGCCACGATTCGATCGACTCGCTGCCGTCGCCCAGGCGCCCGCTGTAGGTGCCCTGCTCGGCAGCGTCGGCCCAGCGCTCGGAGGCGGTCGCGTTGCCGCTCACGGCGTGGAACATCCCGCCGATCACGGCCACCGCCGGATATCGCTCGCGCGGCGCGTTCGCCTCCAGCCAGGCGAACCATTGCTCCACGGTGGCGCTCCGCCCGCTTTGGAACACAGGCTGAACGCAACGTTCCATCGCCGCCGCCACTCGATCGGTATCGCCGCTCGACTGCCCGTACGCGATCGCGGCGACCTCCCGCCCGTTCTCGGCGCACCAGTCGAACGCGCGGCCGAGCAGCTCAGAGACGAGCTCGGGCTCGGACCTTGTGAGCTCGGCGGCGAGCAGCTCCCGCACCAGCGGGTGGCAGCGGTACCAGGCGCGATCCCGGTCGAGCGCGACGACGAACTGGTTCGAGCGCTGGAGCGACTCGAGCATCGCCGCCGAACCTCCGGTGGCGAGCACCGCGTCGCACAGTGGCCCGGACAGCTCGTCGAGCATGCTGGTGCGTGTGAGGAATTCCAGCTCATCCGCCGGGAGATAGGCCAGGAACTCCGAGCGCAGGAAGTCGACCACGAACGGGTCGTTGCCCGTCAGCGCGCCCGCGTCCCCGTGGCCGTTGGCGCCGGCCGACAGCGCGGCGAGGTAGAGCCCCGCCGGCCAGCCCTCGGTGCGCCGGACCAGCTCCGCGATGTCGTCGTCGGAGAAGTCCACGGGGGTGGCGTCGAGTAGTCGGCGAGCCTCGTCCTCACCCATCCGCAGGTCCTCCGGGC
>DASXCV010000415.1:0-10906 GCA_036491015.1 Thermoleophilaceae bacterium
GTGCTCTTGCGCCCACGCACGCGGGTCGAAGAGGATGCGCCATGGCCCGCGCCCGATTCACATCGATCCTGGCCACGGCGGTCTGCCTGCTGGCCCCGGCGTACGCGTCGGCCACGGACCGCTACGTCACGACCACGGGCACCGACTCGGCCAACTCGTGCATGTTCCCCAACACGCCGTGCTTCTCCCTGCAGGAGGCGGTCAACTCATCCAATCCCACGGGCGACACGATCCACATCGGCCCCGGCACGTACGGGGCGGGTGTGGCCAGCACGAGCAAGGACATCGACTTCGAGGGAGCGGGCGCAGGCACGCTCACGAGTGTCGCCGGGGCAACGGTGATCAACGTGGCCGCCGCTGCCGCCTTCACCCTGACCGGCGGAGGCACGCTGAGGAACCTGCAGGTAGCGGGTGGCGCAAGCGGTGCGACGGGAGCGCTCACGCTGCAGCAACCCGGGACGGGCCCGCCGGTGACCTACACGCTCGCGAACGTGATTGCAATCGGCAACGGCTGCAGCGGTTGCCGCGCACTCGAGGTCACCGACCCCGGCTTCGGTGCCGCGTCGCTCCTCACAGCCAACATCACCGACAGCACTTTCCTGAGCACCGGCGACGGCTCTTCGACCGCGTTCATCCAGAACGGCAACGCGAACTTCGCTCGCACCTCGGTGCTCTCCCGCGACAGCTCGATTGGCGGACTGCTGATCGAGTTCGGCGCGCTGAACTTCTCGGACGGGGCGATCGGAACAGCGGGGGCAGGCGGCGGAGGGGCGGAGGTGGGCGGCGGCGCGACGGCCACTTTGACCCGGGCGCGCCTCGCCGGCTTCCAGGCGCTGCTCGTGGACGGCGGGTTGGCGCACGCCAGCGCCTCCGTCGTAGACAGCGTGGGCGTTGCCACCCTTGACGGCGCGATCGTGCGCGACGACGCCGCGCTCAGCGTCCGCGGTTCCACGTTCGTGGCTGAGGGAACGGACGCCGTGGCGGGCGCAGACATCGAGGCAAGCCCGACCGGTGACGTCTCGCTCAACTCCGTCAACTCGATCTTCCGCGTCCACGGCGGCAGCGCGCCCGGCTTTGACATCGACCTCGCCGGGGCCACCGGCCACGCCGCCACGTTCACGGCCGACCACAGCTCGTACACGAGCGTCGACACAGGCGGCGGCACGGCCACACCGGCGGGGAGCGCCACCAACATCGCGGGCGACCCCGGCTTCATGGACGAGGCCGGCGGCGACTTCCGGCTGGCCGCGGGCTCGCCGCTCATCGATCGCGGCTCGGACCCGCTCATCGGCGAGACCGACGTGACTGGGGTCACCCGTGCGGTCGACGGCAACTGCGACGGCTCCTCCGAGCCCGACATCGGCGGCCTCGAGTTCATCCCGGCCTGCCCGCCGCACAGCTCGCCGCCGGCCCTCGCGGTGCTGTCCAAGGTGCACATGACCCACAAGCGCTTCCGCGTGGGCAAGCCCGGGGCGGCGCGGGCGCCCAAGGGCACGCGCTTCGTCTACACCCTGCTCGGCAATGGAGCGAAGGTGACCGTGACGATCGACCGCCCGGCGGCCGGCCGCAAGAAGGGCAAGGGCTGCGTGAAGCTCCGGCGCGGGCTGCACCGGAGCTGCACGCGGCATATCCGGAAGGGCTCGCTCACGAAGGTCAGCGCGATCGGGCGGAGCTCGCTGCCCTTCTCGGGCAAGCTCCGTGGCCGCAGGCTGGCTCCCGGCCGCTACCGCGCGACGCTCGTGGCTGTGAACGCCGCCGGTGGCTCAAGGCGGCGCCACCTCAGCTTCACGATCGTCAGGCGCTAGCCGAACAGACCGAGCTGGGGGGCGGCCACCGGCTCCGCGGAGCCGCCGCCCGGTCCCTCCTCCTCCGGCTCCGGCTCCTCGTTCGGCTGCGGGCGCGCCGCCTCGAGCAGCTCGGGCAGCTTCTGGAAGTCCCCGCGCAGGGTCTCGAGCATCGAGGTGCTGCGCAGGCCCGCGGCCGGGTGGAAGATCGGGTAGAGCCGGATCGGCAGCCCGGCGATCACGTGGTCCTGCGGGCGCCCGCGCACGCGCGTGATGCCATCCTGGCGGCGGGTGAGCAGCTTGGTGGAGAAGTTCCCGAGCGTGCAGATCACGCGCGGCTCGATCAGCTCGATCTGCCGCGTGAGGAAGGGCTTGCAGGCCTCGATCTCCTCGAGCTCCGGGTCGCGGTTGCCGGGCGGGCGGCTCTTGAGCACGTTGGCGATGAAGACGTCATCCCGCGTCATCCCGATCTCGTCGAGCAGCTTTTCAAGCAGCTTGCCCGCGGCGCCTACGAAGGGCCGGCCCTGCTGGTCCTCGTGGAAACCGGGCGCCTCGCCCACGAACATGAGGTCCGCATCAGCGTTGCCCGAGCCGAACACCACCTGCGTGCGACTCTGGTGGAGGGGACATCGCTCGCAGTTCTTCACCTCGTGGAAGAGTGCGACGAGGTCGTCTCGGCGCTCAGCGGCGGGGCGTCCCATCTGGGAATGAAACCCTAGCCGTGGGGGTAGATAGAATTCGCCGTGAGGCCGTTACCCCCAGCGGAACGGACCGCAATATGAGCGAACTTCGAATCGGAGTTGTCGGACAGGGCCGTCTTGGGACGGCTATCAGCGCCGCCCTGCGCGCGGCGGGACGCACCGTTTCCGGACCCGCCGGACGCGGTGAGATCCCCGCCGACACGGACGCGATCCTGCTCTGCGTGCCGGACGCCGAGATCGCCGCAGCCGCCGCGGCGGTGGCGCACGCGGCCCCGCTGATCGGTCACACGAGCGGCGCCACCGGCCTCCCGGCGCTCGAGCCGGCGCACGCGGCCGGCCGCTTCGGGGTGCATCCGCTCCAGACCTTCAGCGGCTCGGTACAGGACGCCGAACGCTTCCGCGGCTGTCGATGTGCCGTGGGTGGCACGGGCGCCGGCGCGCTCGACGCCGCCCTCGGCATCGCCCGCTCGCTCGGCATGGAGCCGTTCGAGCTGAGCGACGAGCAGCGGCCCGCCTACCACGCCGCGGCCTCGATCGCCTCCAACTTCCTGGTGGCGCTCGAGGCGGCGGCGGAAGAGGTGGCCGCCGGCGCGGGCCTCGATCCGGCCGCGGCGCGCGCCGCGCTGGCGCCACTCGTGCGCACCACGGTCGAGAACTGGGCGACGCTCGGGCCGCAGCGCGCGCTCACCGGCCCCGTGGCGCGCGGTGACGAGCTGACGGTGGCCGCCCAGCGCGAAGCCGTTCGCGCCACCGCACCGCAGCTCGAGGCGCTGTTCGACGTGATGGTGGAGCGCGCGCAGGAGCTGGCCGCGCGCCGCCAGGAGGTGACCGCGTGAGGACGGTGCGCGCCGTGTCCGAGCTGCGCGAGGCGCTGCGAGAGGCGCCGCGCCCGGTCGGCCTCGTGCCGACGATGGGCGCCTTCCACGACGGACACCTGTCGCTCATCCGCGCCGACCGCGCGGAGAACGCGACCGTGGTCGTCTCCCTGTTCGTGAATCCCGCCCAGTTCGGCCCGAGCGAGGACTTCGGCGCCTACCCGCGCGACGAGGCGGCAGACGCCGAGCGCGCCGCGGAGGAGGGCGTGGACATCTTCTTCGCTCCGCCGGTGGACGAGGTCTACCCGGACGGGTTCGACACGAGCGTGGAGGTGCACGGCCTGACGGACACGCTCGAGGGCGACCCGGCCCACCGCGGCAGCGAGCACTTCCGCGGCGTGACCACCGTGGTCACGAAGCTCTTCAACATGGCGCAGCCCGATCGCGCCTACTTCGGGCAGAAGGACGCGCAGCAGGCGCTCGTGATCCGCCGCCTGGTGCGCGACCTCGACATTCCGGTGGAGATCCGCGTCTGCCCGACGGTGCGCGAGCCGAGCGGGCTCGCCATGAGCTCGCGCAACGCGTACCTGAGCGATGAGGAGCGCGAGCGCGCGGCCGCGCTGTCGCGAGCGCTGCAAGCCGCGGAGGAAGCGGTGCGCGCCGGCCAGCTCGACGCCGATACGGTGCTCGCCGCCGCACGGGCGCAGCTCGACGCCGCCGCAATCGAGCCCGAGTACCTGGAGCTTCGGTCCGCACAGGACCTGACGCCTGTCGAGCGCGTGAACGGCTCGACTCTGCTCGCCGTGGCCGCCCGCGTGGGACGGGCGCGGCTGATCGACAACACCATGCTGGGAGGCACATGAACCGCCAGATGCTCAAGTCGAAGATCCACCGCGCGCGGATCACGGACTCGGACCTTCACTACGTCGGCTCGATCACGATCGACCCCGAGCTGCTCGAGGCCTCGGACATCCTCCAGCACGAGCTCGTCCACGTGCTCGACGTGGACAACGGCGCCCGCTTCGAGACGTACACGATCGCGGGCGAGCGCGGCTCGGGCGAGATCAAGGTGAACGGCGCGGCCGCCCGGCTCGTGCACACCGGCGACACGATCATCGTCGTCTCCTACGCGTCCTACGACCAGCAGGAGCTCGAGAAGTACGAGCCCACGGTGGTCCACGTCGATCACCACAACGAAATCGTGGAAGTGAACTCCGTCGTCGACCTCTTGGGAGGAACCTCATGAGCTCCGGCTCCCGCATCACGCCCGGCCCGCCCGCGAAGCGCCAGCGGGTGACCCTCGCCAAGCTCGCGGAGAAGAAGGCGCTCGGCGAGCCGATCGTGATGGTCACCGCCTACGACTACCCGAGCGCCCAGGTGGCCGAGGAGGCCGGCGTGGACGTGGTGCTCGTGGGCGACTCCGGCGCCATGACCGTGCTCGGCTACCCCAGCACCGTGCCGGTGACGATCGACGAGATGCTGATGCTGTGTTCGGCCGTGCGCCGCGGCCTCTCGACGCCGCTGCTCGTGGGCGACCTACCGTTCGCCTCCTACGAGGCCTCGAACGAGCAGGCGATCCTCACCGCCCAGCGCTTCATCAAGGAGACCGGCTGCGATGCGGTGAAGCTCGAGCGCGGCGGCAGCTCGGTGGAGCGCGCCCGGGCGATCGTGGCCGCCGGCATCCCCGTGATGGGGCATGTGGGACTCACCCCTCAGACCGCCACAGCGCTCGGCGGCTACCGCTCCCAGGGCCGCACCGCCGACCGCGCACTGGAAGTCGCGCGCGACGCCATCGGGCTACAGGCGGCCGGCTGCTTCGCGATCGTGTTCGAGGCGGTGCCGACCCCGTTCACCGAAGCGGTGCACAGCGAGCTCGAGATCCCGATCATCGGCATCGGCGCCGGTCCGGCCACCGACGGCCAGGTGCTCGTGTTCCACGATCTGCTCGGCATCTTCGATGGTCACGCCGCCCGCTTCGTGAAGCGCTACGCCAACATTCGGCAGGCGATGATCGATGGAGTGGCGTCGTTCGCGGAGGATGTGCGCAACCGCCGCTATCCGGAGGCTGAGCACGGCTACACGATGGCGCCGGACGAGGCCGCGCGGCTCAAGGAGATGCTCGAGCACGACCTGCACCAGCACGAGCCGTTCTCCGGCGACTGGTAGCTCTGAGCCCGGCGTGCATATCCTGCGCGCTTCGTGCGTGAGCTTGACCCCGAAAGGCTCGGAGACCACCTCGACCGCCTCTACCGCGCCGCGTGGGCACTCACCGGCTCGCGCGAGGATGCCGAGGACCTCGTGCAGGACACCTTCGCGAAGATCCTGCAGAAGCCGCGTCTGCTGCGCGGCGAGGAGGATCTCTGGTACCTGCTGCGCACGCTCAAGAACGTCTTCCTGAGCCAGCGGCGCACGCTCGCCGCCCGCACGACCTCGGTGGTGCTGGACGAGGAGACCGATCCTGTGGAGGCACCGGCGGCCGTCCAGCCCGACCAGGCGGCGGAGGCACGTGAGGTCTACGCGGCGATCTCGGAGCTGCCGGACGACATGCGCGAGGCGCTCGTGGCGATCGACATCGTCGGCTTGTCCTACGAGGAGGCCGCGAAGTCTCTGAAGGTGCGCCAGGGCACGATCACGAGCCGCCTGTTCAGGGCTCGTCAGCGCGTGGCGAAGCAGCTCGGAACCAGCAGCTAGCCAGGGCGGCTAGGAGCTGGCGTACGGAAGCTGGCCTGCGTCCTTCCACCCGGCGAGCTTGAGCAGCTGCGCTCGCGAGACGTTGACGCCGGACAGGATGCACGAGTGGCCGCGGCGATTCCAGGTGACGATCGTGGCGCCGTGCAGCGGCACGCTGCGGAAGCGGATGCCGTGCTTCACGGTGACGTTTGCCGAACCGGGCACCGACACGGGGTTGCCGGTGACGATCGTGTAGCCGATCCGCTTGTTGCCCTTGCTGTAGAAGACCGTGGTGGCCTGGCGGCCCTTGAAGGTGTCCACGCGCGACCCGCTGGCCTTCCAGCCGTATTCGTCCTGCCAGTACGGGTATGGAACGCCATCGACGTTGAGGTCGAGCATCCCGTCGAAGCTGTGGCCGGGCGCGGGGCCGAGAGCGGGCTTGAGGGTGAAAGCGGAGGCCTGCGAAAGCGTGGGGCCGCCGGCGCCGGTGCCGAGGATCACGACGAGCGCCACGGCCAGAGTCGCTCCGGCGGTGGTCAGGCCGCCGATCAGCCCGTAGCGCCGCGCGCGCCGCTTCGTCGTCTTGCCCTCGCGCATGGCCTCGATGCTCATCCGCAGGGCGTGCGGGGCGCTCTGATCGAGGCCGCTCACAGCGTCGAGCGCGCTCCGTTGCTCGGCGAGCATGGCGGTCAGCTCAGGGGAATCGGCCACCTGCGCCTCGAGCTCGCGGGAGCGCTCAGGCTCCAACGTGCCATCGGCGAGGCGGGCGAGGTCCCTCTCTATGTCAGCTTGTGAGCGCACTCCTGTAGAGAGAGACGCTAGAAGGCCGCAAATTCATCCGCATCTCACGGCGCCGCAAATTGGATCTTAGGGCGCTGCAAGCGGGCTTGCCAGAGGGCTTGCACGCGCCAGCCGAAAGGGTGGCGAAAAGCGGCCCACCCGTGTTACGGTCGGGCGCATGTGGGGGCGGCGGTTGGCCCCGTGGCGCAGCCCCTTAGCGGCGGAGACTGACAACTTGAATTCACCTCTCACAGAGGACAAAGCCTTGACCCGTGTTGCCACAGTGGGCGTGAAGGGCGCCCCCGGCTTCGGGTCATGCTGGTCGTGGCCGGCGTGGACGGCGTCGGGCCTGCGACCAAGGCGTCGAGGGTGTTGACACCCTAGCGTCCGCCTTCGATGCCAGGTGCGGAGGGGCGTCCGGCCGTCAAGGCCGGGCGCCCTCCACATTTCCGCGGAATTCGATCTCCTTGACGATCTGCGCGGGAGCGCCCGCGGCCACCACGCCGTCCGGCAGGTCGCGCGTGACGACCGAGTTCGACCCGATCACGCAGCGGTCGCCGATCGTCACTCCGCTCGTGACCACGCAGTTCACCCCGAACCAGCAATTCGAGCCGATCTTCACCGGCCCCTTGGACGTGAAGCCCTGCCAGGTGATCGGGGTGTCCGGGTCGTCGAAGCGGTGGGCGGCGTCGCCGACGAAGCAGTGGTTGGCGAACATCACGTGGTCGCCGATCTCGATCCGGTCGACCGCCGCCAGCATCGTGCCGAGGTTGAGGAAGCAGCCCTCGCCGATCCTCACGCAGGCGTTCTCGCCGATCGTGAGCCAGCAGCCGGGCTCGAGCAGGGTGTGCGGCCCGATCTCGAGCCGGCCGTCGTCCAGGCATTCGAGCACGTTGCCCTGCACCGGAAAGCGGATGAACGAGCGCCGGCGGGCCATGTGGCGGTGGATGCGCAGCCGGTTCCAGGGCAGCGAGTTGCGCTCGTACCAGCGCCACTTCTGCCACCAGAGCCTTGCATTGGCTACGCCGTCGCCCACGGGCGAAGCTTCTCAGACACCGCCTTACTGGCCCATTGCAGGGATTAAGCCGCCGCCTAGCGGCTCCGGACCTTTCTACTGAGGCGGCAGCCGCTGCGCGCTGAGGAAGCGCCAGATCACGGCGTTCGCCGGGAAGTTCGAGTCCTTGCCGCGGAACACCGGCCCCGGCGCACCAGGCCAGCCGTGGCCGAACCCGAGTAGACGCACGTGCGCCACGTGAGTGCCGGAGCGGCAGCCCGACCAGTCCAAGCGCACCGCATCGTGTGCCGGTTGGCTGCGCGCGGGCGTCGAGCCGCAGCCGTTGGCTGTCGCCCACTGGCGCGTGAAGGTCATCACGTCGCCGGCGTGTGAGGGACCACGGCCCGTGTAGGGCACCACCGGATCGCCGGTTCCGTGGATCTCGAGCAGCGAGGGTCGAAGCGGACTTGTGCACTTGGGCAGCGTGGAGTAGCCGCCGGCCACGGGCGCCACCGCGGCGATCTTGTCGCTCAGGTCGCAACCCACGCGTGCGGCTATGCCGCCGCCGTTCGACACGCCGGTGGCATAGACCCGCGCCGGGTCGAAGCACACCTGCGAGCCGAGGTTGTCGATCAGGTCGCGCACGAAGCCGACGTCGTCGGCGCGCGAGCTCGCGCTCGAGATGTTCCAGAAGTGGTGCGGCGGAGCAGCGTTGGGATAGACGGCCACAAAGCGCTTGCGGTCCGCGAGCCTCGAGAGCCCGGTGGACTGCTCCATCGCCCTCGCCGGGCCGCCCGCGAAGTGGAACACGAGCAGCAGCGGCAGCTTGGCCCGGCCCGGATGCGGCGGCACGTGCACGATCGCATTGCGCCTGAGACCCCCGCTGTGAAGCACGAACGTGAACGAGCGCTGCCGGGTGCCCTGGCCGCTGCAGGCGCTGGCAGTCGGGGGCCGGGTGGACGCGGTCGCCCCGGCTCCTCCGCCTCCTCCTCCGCTGCATGCGCCGGCTAGTGCGCCGAGGACCAACGTCGCGGCCAGGCAGGTGAAGCGCGCCGGCCGCATCGGGTCACGCCGCGGCGGGAACCTTCTTGCGGCTGGAGCCGCGCCCGCGCTTCGGCTCCTTGGGCTTTACGAGCCCGGCCAGGAAGTGCCCGGTGTACGACCCCTCCACCGCCGCGACCTCCTCCGGACTGCCGGCGGCGACGATCGTGCCGCCCTCCTCCCCGCCCTCGGGGCCGAGGTCGATCAGGCGGTCGGCCGTCTTGATCACGTCGAGGTTGTGCTCGATCACCACCACCGTGTTGCCCGCGTCCACCAGCCGCTGGAGCATCTCGAGCAGCCGCTGCACGTCCGCGAAGTGCAGGCCTGTGGTGGGCTCGTCGAGGATGTAGAGCGTGCGGCCGGTGGCGACCTTCTGCAGCTCGGTGGCCAGTTTGACGCGCTGCGCCTCGCCGCCCGAAAGCGTGGTGGCCGGCTGCCCGAGCCGGATGTAGTCGAGCCCGACGTCGTGCAGCGCCTGCAGCCGCCGCTTGATCTTCGGGATGTGCTTGAAGAACTCGAGTGCCTCCTCCACCGGCATCCCGAGCACGTCCGCGATCGTCTTGCCCTTGAAGCGCACCTCGAGCGTCTCCCGGTTGTAGCGCTTGCCGTGGCACTGCTCGCACGGCACGTACACGTCCGGCAGGAAGTGCATCTCGATCTTGATCTGACCGTCGCCGCGGCAGACCTCGCAGCGCCCGCCCTTCACGTTGAAGCTGAAGCGCCCCGGCTTGTAACCACGCGCCCGCGCCTCCTGGGTGCGGCTGAACAGGTCGCGGATCTGGTCGAACACGCCCGTGTAGGTGGCGGGGTTCGAGCGCGGCGTGCGC
This sequence comes from Thermoleophilaceae bacterium, assembly GCA_036491015.1. Lineage (GTDB taxonomy): Bacteria > Actinomycetota > Thermoleophilia > Solirubrobacterales > Thermoleophilaceae > JAICJR01. Next base: position 9,613 of record DASXCV010000415.1, read on the forward strand.
CCGATCGGCGACTGGTCGATGTTGATGATCTTGTCGACCTGGTCGAGCCCGCTCACGCGCTTGTGCGCGCCCGGCCGCATCTTCGCCCGGTGCAGCTTGTTGGCCACGGCCTTGTAGAGCACCTCGTTGACGAGCGTGGACTTGCCAGACCCCGACACGCCCGTGACGCAGCAGAACACCCCGAGCGGCACCTTCGCGTTGATGCCCTGCAGGTTGTGCTGCGTGGCGCCCTCGATCTCGATGTAGCCGCTCGGCCGCCGCCGCTTCTTCGGCACGTCGATCGCGCGCGTGCCGGCGAGGAACTGGCCCGTGGCCGAGTCCTTCACCTTCATCACTTCCTCGGGCGTGCCCTGCGCGATCACGTGACCGCCGTGCTCGCCGGCCCCCGGACCGAGGTCCACCAGGTGGTCGGCCGCGCGCATCGTGCCCTCGTCGTGCTCCACGACGATCACCGTGTTGCCAAGGTCGCGCAGGCGCTCGAGGGTGGCGATCAGGCGCTCGTTGTCGCGCTGGTGCAGGCCGATCGACGGCTCGTCGAGGATGTAGAGCACGCCCACGAGCGACGAGCCGATCTGCGTGGCGAGCCGGATCCGCTGCGCCTCGCCGCCGGACAGCGTGCCCGCGGCGCGGTCGAGCGACAGGTAGCCGACGCCCACGCTGTCGAGGAAGCGCAGCCGCTCGTCGATCTCCCGCAGCACGAGCCGCGCGATCTGGCGCTCCGTGTCCGACAGCTCGAGCGCGCCGAACCACTCGATCGCGCGCTTCGCGGACATCCGCGTGAGCTCGTTGATCCCGAGCCCGCCGATCTTCACCGCCAGGCTCTCCGGCCGCAGCCGCGCGCCCTTGCACTCCGGGCACGGTCGCACCGACATGTACTCCTCGATCTTCTCGCGCGAGTAGTCGGAGTCCGTCTCCTTGTAGCGGCGCTCGAGGTTGGGGACGATGCCCTCGAACGTCGTCATGTAGGACCGCTTGCGGCCCATCCGGTTCCGATAGGAGACGTAGAGCTTGTCGCCGTTGGTGCCGTACAGGAACAGATCCTGCTGGTCCTGCGGCAGGTCGGCCCAGGCCGCGTCGACGTCGACCTCGTAGCGCTCGGCGATCGCGGTCGTGATCTGCTCGTAGTAGCCGGTCGCGCCGGCCGACCACGGCAGGATCGCCCCCTCGTTGAGCGAGAGCGACGGGTCCGGGACCACGAGCTCCGGGTCGATCTCCATCTGCGAGCCCAGACCGGTGCAGCGCGGGCAGGCGCCGTGCGGAGCGTTGAACGAGAACGACCGTGGCTCCAGCTCGG
>DASXCV010000416.1:0-16191 GCA_036491015.1 Thermoleophilaceae bacterium
AGCTTGGGGAACAGCTCGATGTAGTACACGCGCCGGCCGTGCGCGGCGGCAACCGCCTGGTCGATCGCCTGCTGGGCGGTGGTCACGCGGTCGTAGACGTTGAACGGGTGATCCGTCTCCTGTGGGGCGCCCGCGCGGATCACCCGTTGGGGGCGCCTGGGCCAGAGGGCGTCGAGCCCACTCAGCGGTCCCGGGCTGAGCACAGCCGTGTCGTCGATGATCACGTCGCGCGGGCCGGCGTGGCTCTTCACGAAGTCGGCGGCGGCGCGGTAGTCGGGGCGCGAGTAGGCGGACTGCAGCATCTTCACCCCGCCGATCGCGACCGCTGCCACGGCGAGCAGCGAAGCCGCCCACGCCAGACGCTGCCGCGGCGCGGTCACGAGCGCTCCGAGCGCCAGCGCGAGCGCCGGCCATGACGCCGCCAGGTTGCGCACCGAGAACAGGTGCGTGGACACGGCGCTCACGGCGGCCTCGCCCACGGGCACGGACAGGAGCAGCAGGAGCACGAGCAACAGGCGGCGGTCGATGCCGCGCAGCGCCTCGCCGAGGCGCCTGCCGCGCAGCCGCTGCCAGACGCCCACGGCGCCCAGTACGAGCGCGACCGCGAGCAGCACGAGCGCGAACGTGCCCGGCAGCTGCCGCAGGCCGCCCGCGGTGGAGTAGGGGAAGCCGATCGACCAGTGCTCGAGCGAGGTGCGGATCGCGTGAGCGTCGAACGGCGACAGCGCGGACAGGATCTTGGACGTGGGCGAGGTGAAGTCCTTGACCAGCCCGGTGGTCCAGGGCAGGTACAGCACCACCGCGCCCGCGTTCGCGAGCAGGGCGGGCCGGCGCGCCTGCGGGTGAGCCCACAGGAGCCACAGCAGCTGCACGCCGAGGGCGAATACGCACGTGTAGTGGGAGTAGGCGGCGCCCGCCGTGGCCACCCCGTACACCACCCACCAGCGCGCGCGAGCGCTGTCCACCGCGATCAGCATCGCCAGCGTGGAGAGCGCGGTGAGCGCCATCATCGCCGCGTAGCCGCGCGCCTCGGTCGAGTAATAGATCATGAACGGAGCCGCGGTGGTGAGCGCGGCGGCAACCAGCGCGGCGGCGCGGCCCACCGTGCGCACGCCGAGCAGATAGACGAGCGGGATCGTGGCCGTGCCGGCAATGAGCGAGGGCGCGCGCACCAGTTCCGGCGCGTGCGAGATCTGCGACGTGAGCCACGCCGCCACGAAGTACAGAGGCGGCGTGATCTCGGCGTTGCTGTGGACGGTGGACAGCACGCCGCCGAGCCCGTGGCTCGTGATGATCCAGTAGGTGGACAGCTCGTCCGCGAACAGCGGCTGATGCGCCACCACGAGCCGGATCGCGAAGCCGGCGGCAGTGAGCAGCGCGACAAGCAGCCCGGGCAGGGCCTGCGAGTCGAGCAGTCGGCGCGCCGCCCCGGGCGGTTCCCCGGAGCGCGCCGCCGTCGCCGGTTCGGCCACCTCGGAGACGTGCATCGGCGCGCAGACCTTAGTGGATCGGCTGGCCGTGACGGCCGGGCTTCAGCGCACGGGTCACGCGATTTCGGGTGTTAGCCTGGCAACAGGTGCGCACCATCCTGGAAGACGACACAGGGCCGCAGCTGGCCGACGCGCGCGCACCCGAGGCGCCCGTGGTGATCGCTGCCCAGACGGTCGCCAAGACCTTCCACATCCCCGAGCAGCGCATCGACACGATCAAGGAGCGCGCGCTCCACCCGTTCTCACGGCTGGGCTACCGGGACCTGACCGCGCTGAACGACGTGTCGTTCGACGTCCGGCAGGGCGAGTGCTTCGGCATCGCCGGGCGCAACGGCTCCGGCAAGAGCACGCTGCTCAAGATCATGGCCAGCATCTACCGGCAGGACTCCGGGCGGATGCGGATGGCCGGGCGCGTGGCGCCGTTCATCGAGCTGGGCGTGGGCTTCAACCCCGAGCTGACGGCGCGCGAGAACTGCGTGCTCAACGGCGTGCTGATGGGGCTCACGATGCGCGAGGCGCGCCGGCGGCTCGGTGCCGTGCTCGAGTTCGCCGAGCTCGAGGACTTCGTGGACCTCAAGCTGAAGAACTACTCGTCGGGAATGATGGTCCGGCTCGCCTTCGCCGTGATGGTCCAGGCGGACGCCGACATCATGCTGATCGACGAGGTGCTCGCCGTCGGCGACGCCGCGTTCGCCCAGAAGTGCATGGACGTGTTCCACGAGCGCCGCGACGCCGGCACGACGGTCGTGATCGTCACGCATGACATGACGACGGTCACCAACCTCTGCGACCGCGCGATGCTGCTGCACGACGGCGAGCTCGTCTACATCGGCGACCCCGAGCAGACGTCGATGCAGTACTACCGGCTGAACTTCGCCATGCCGCGCACCGGCCCCGGGGGCGAGAAGCCCGCCGTGCCGGACGTGAACGCGCGCCTGGTGCAGGCCCGGCTGCTCGACCAGTCCGGCCAGGCGGTGGAGAACATCGAGCAGGGCACGCCGATCGTCGTCGACGCCACGATCGAGGCGGCGCGCGAGCTCGACCGGCCGCGCTTCATGTTCCACGTGATGAACGAGGAAGGGCTCGTGGTGTTCGAGTTCACGCGCCAGCTCGACGAGCGCGTGAAGGCCGGCCAGCGCGTGCGCCTCAGCGGCGAGATCGAGAACCCGCTCGTGCCCGGCCGCTACCACGTGGACTGCTGGGTGCGCCGCGACCGCGAGCACGGCGACGCGGTGCACGGCCTGCGCCTGTTCAGCCTCGTGGTGTTCGGCACGGCCCCGAAGACCGGCGTGGTGAACCTGCGCACGGACATCCTCCCGCGGCTCGAGGACGACGAGTGAGCGCGTCGGTGCCGGAGCTGCGCGACGTCCCCGGCCCGTCCGCGCTCGGCGGCGGCTGGCGGCGGTCGATGGAGCTGCTCTACCTGATCGCGGTCAACGACTTCAAGAAGACCTACTTCGGCACGGCACTCGGCTACCTGTGGTCGCTCGCGCGGCCGCTGATGCTCTTCGGCGTCCTGCTCGCGGTCTTCACGCAGGTGTTCCGCATCGGCTCGCAGGTCGCGCACTACCCCGTGCTCCTGCTGTTCAACATCGTGCTCTTCGGCTTCTTCCAGGAGGCCACGATCATGTCCGTCACGTCGATCGTGAGCCAGGAGGCGGTCGTGCGGAAGACGCAGTTCCCGCGCCTCGTGATCCCGCTCGCGGTGGTGCTCACGGCGATCTTCAACCTGCTGCTGAACCTGATCGTGGTGCTCGTCTTCATCCTCGCCTTCGGCGTCACGCCGATGTGGACGTGGCTGCTGTTCCCGGTCATCCTCGCGCTGCTCATCACGTTCACCACGGCGGTGTCGATGATCGTGGCGTCGCTGTACCCGCGCTTCCGGGACGTGTCGATCATCTGGACCGTCCTGTCGACGGTGCTCTTCTACGCCACGCCCGTGCTCTATCCGGTGGACAAGGTGCCGCAGACGCTGCGCACGCTGATCATGCTCAACCCGCTCTCGCCCCTGTTCGTGCTGGCGCGCAAGTGGGTGATCGACCCGAACGCGCCCACCCCGGCTCAGCTCACGAACAGCACGCTCGCGCTGCTCGTGCCGATCTTCCTGTTCGTGGCCGTGTGCGTGTTCGCGGTCTGGTCTTTCTGGCGCGAGGCGCCGCGCATCGCCGAGCAGCTGTGATGGGCGCCGGGCGTGTGGCAATCGCCGTCGTGGCGGTGCTCGTGGTCGCCTGGCTCGTGATCATGGAGCGCAACACGCGCCTCGAGGCGAGCAGCCTGCACGCGGCCGGCAACCACCAGATCGGGAAGGCACTGGGCGACCTGCACGACGCACAGCTCCTCAATCCGGACACGGGGCCGCAGCTGCGCCGCGGGCTCCTCTACTTCACGCAGGGCAATGCCGCGGCCACCCGTACGGCGCTCGACGGCGTGGTGCGCAAGGAGCCCGACAACCTGCAGGCCTGGAGCGGGCTGCTCGCGATCAGCAGGCAGGGCGATCCGGCGGGAACGCGCCGGGCGCTCGCCGTGATCAAGCGGCTCGATCCGCTCGACGCGCCGTCGCGCTAGCGCTCGGCGAGCCGGCGCCGCAGCAGGAGGCCGCCGGCGAGCAGCAGCACGCCGAGCCCGCCGACGAGCCGCAGGTCGAGGCCCGTGCGCGGCAGCTGGCCGTCGGACGACGCCGGGTCGGCCTTCGACGACGACGATGTCGGCTCGGTCTGCGCGGGCGCCGGCGATGAGGTGGCGGGCGGCGTGGTGGTCGTGGGTGCGGTGTTCGTGTTCTTGTTGTGCTTCGGCTGCGTGTTCGCGAACGGGTCCTGGTACTGGTTGTCGCCGGCGCTGTCGGCAAGCGACGCGGCCGGTAGCGCGATCACGAGCGCGGCGACGAGCGCCACGAGCAGTCGGAAGCGGGCCATTGCCACATTCGTAGCAGATAGCCGGGCGGCGCCTCCCCGGCAAAATTCGCGCACGGTTAGACTCACCCGCGATGGAGGGAAGCTCGCTCTGGCCACGAGCAGCTCGTGTGGCTCTCGTTCACGATTTCCTGCTCGACCTCCGAGGAGCCGAGCGGGTGTTCCTCGAGATGTGCAACATCTGGCCGCAGGCCGACGTCTTCACGGCGGTCTACGACGAGGAGGGCACCGAGGGACGCTTCGTGGGCCGCGACGTGCACACGTCGTTCCTCCAGAAGCTCCACCCGACCGCGCGCAGCTTCCGCGCGCTCTTGCCGCTCTACCCGGCGGCGATCGAGTCGTTCGACTTCTCGGACTACGACCTCGTGATCTCGAGCTCGAGCGCGTGGGCGCACGCGATCATCTGCGACGAGCAGACCACGCACGTCTGCTACTGCCACAACCCCTTCCGCTATGTCTGGAACGACCGCGAGCACACGCTCGCCGAGCGGCGCGACCCGTTCTCGCGCGCCGCGCTGCGCGCGCTGTTCCGGCGCTGGCGCCAGTGGGACTGGATCGCCGCCCAGCGCGTGGACAGCTACCTCGCCAACTCTGAGACCACCAAGGCGCGGATCAAGGCGTACTTCGGCCGCGACGCCGAGGTGGTGTATCCGCCGGTGGAGACCGACCGCTTCGTGCCCGGCGTGATCGGCGACTACTACGTCGTGCTGTCCGAGCTCGTGCAGCACAAGCGCATCGACCGCGCCGTGCGCGCCTTCAACCGCATCGGGCGCCCGCTCGTGGTCGTGGGCGACGGCCCTGACGCCGCCCGGCTGCGGCGCATCGCCGGTCCCGGCGTGCGCTTCGAGGGCCGCGTGAGCGACGCCCGGGTGGCGGAGCTGCTTGCGAGCTGCCGGGCGCTCGTGCAGCCGTCAGTCGAGGAGTTCGGCATCGCCGCCGTGGAGGCCCAGGCCGCCGGGCGGCCGGTGATCGCCGCACGCGGTGGCGGCGCGCTCGAGACGATCGACGAGGGCGTGACCGGCACGCACTGGGCGGGCGACGCGGACAGCCTGGCCACGGCGGTGGTCGGCTTCGACGACGCCGCGATCGACCCCGCGGCGTGCGTGGACAACGCGGCGCGCTTCGGCACCGAGCAGTTCCGCAGCGAGCTGCCGCGGGTGGTTGACCGCACGCTCGCCGAGGTTCAGGGCCAGCTCACGCCTCAGCGCGCGAACGTGGGCGCCCGGCGCGCGCAGCGCCCGCGCCCCCGCGGGCTAGGCCTGGCCGTCGCTCCGAGCCTGCCGCCCGTCGGCGACGTGGACCTCGGCCGCGCCGAGGCCGACCGTCGCGGGGCCTGAGCGCAGCGCGATCAGCAAGATCACGGCCGCCACCGTGGCCTGCAGCGCCGCAAGCACGAGCGCGATGCTCGTGAGCCTGGTGCCGACGAGGAGGAGCAGCAGCGGATCGAGCAGTGCGCCCGCGGCGAGCACCAGCACGAAGCGCGAGCGGTGCAGCGCGAGCAGGTACTGCACGCACAGGTAGGTGACGGCGAGGAACGCCATCGCCACGCCCAGGATCGGCAGCGCGGTGTCCGCGGTCGCGAAGTCCTTGCCGAACACCTTGTCGAGCAGCACATGGCCGCCGAACACGAACACGAGCGAGATCGGCACCGCCGTCGCCGCCATCACGCCGAGCGTGCGCAGGAGCACGGGCCGCGCGTCGCGCCCGGTGCTCGCACGGCGCGTGGCCTCCGGCAGCAGGTACATGCCGAGCCCGACCGCGATCCACACCATCACCTTCGCCGCCACCGCGGCGGCGGCGTAGGCGCTCGCCGCGTCGTTCGACACCCGGTGCTTGACCACGATCACGTCGATGTTCTGGAGCACGGCGATCAGCGCGAGCGCCAGAAGCGGCGCCCAGGCGCGCGCACCGAGGTCGCGCAGGCGCTCGCCCACGGGCGGCTTGTGGCCTGGCGGTGCGGTGTCGAGCTCCTGGTGGAGCGCGAGGCCGAGCAGGGCCGCCATCGCCGCGATCGACATCGTGGTGCCGACGAACGCGCCGGCCACGTCGAGGCCCACCGCCACCAGGATCAGTCCGAAGATCAGACGCGCGGCCGCCTCGCCCACGAGGCTGAGGCCCACGAGCCGGTAGCGCTGGAGGCCCTGCAGCGCGCCGCGCTGGACGCACAGCACGAGCCACAGCGCGGCGGTCGGCACCACGGCGCCCGCCGCCCAGTGCGTTTCCACGCCGATCAGCGAGCCGATCGGGTTCTGCAGTGCCAGGGACACCACCGTCACGCCCGCCGCGCCGAACAGCAGGCTGCGCATCCAGCCACGGATCGCGGCACCGCGCGCGGCCTCGCCGGTGGCGAGCGCGCCGCTCACCTCGCGCGCGACCGTCACCTGGAGCGCGGTGCCCGGGATCGACAGGATCAGGAACGCCGCCACGAGCGCGGCCAGCGACCCGTACCCGTCCTTGCCCAGGATCCGCGCGAAAACGACGGTGAACACGAGCCCGAGCAGGTTCTGCGCCATCACCGCGATCGCCATCGTCGCGGCCTGGCCCGTGTCGGTGCCGGCGAACTCCTTGAGGCGCGCGAACCGGCCGCGGCTCTGCGCGCTCTCCTCTAGCTGGACGGGCGGCTGCTCGTCCGTCGGTTTCTCAGCGGTGGGCTGCAATCCACACGATCCCCCGGGGCTAACCCACTCTAGCCTTGATTCCGCGTACCAGGGCGGGGCCGGGGGCGCCACCGATATCCTCAGGCGGAATGCAGGAACACGCTCTCGCCGAGCGCCTGATCACCTACGACACCTGCACTCTCGAGGGGATCCAAAGCGCTGCCGGCTTCATCAAGGGCTGGCTCGAGTCAAGGGACGTCGACGTCCTCACGGGCAGCCACAACGGCCTCCCGGTGATCGCCGCGACCGTCGGCGCGTCTGCCGCCGCGGATGCTCCCACCGTGATCCTCCACGGCCACCTCGACGTGGTTCCGGGCCGTCCCGAGCAGTTCGTGCCGCGCACGGACGGTGACCGCCTGTTCGGCCGCGGCGCCTATGACATGAAGGGCGGGCTCGCGTCGATGATGGTGGCCGCGCGCGACCTGGTGGAGCAGAGCGACGTGCGCGTGCACCTCGTGGTGGTGTCGGACGAGGAGTCCGACGAGATCACCCAGAGGGGTTCCGACTATCTGGTCGAACAGGGGTACACGGGGGATTTCGCCATCACCGGAGAGCCCACTGACCTGCACATCGGGGTGCAGGCGAAGGGCGTGCTCGCGATGCGACTCGAAGTGAGCGGCAAGTCGGCGCACGGCTCCACGCCCTGGCTCGGCGACAACGCGGTGCTGAAGGCGATCGACGTGTTCCGCCAGATCGAGTCGATGCCGTTCTCCCGCGAGTCCTCCGAGTTCTTCGACCGGCCGTCGATCAGCCTCGGCCGCATCATGGGCGGCGACGTGATCAACAAGGTGCCCGACATGTGCGCGATGGACGTGGACGTGCGCTACCTGCCCGGCCAGGACCCGGATCGCATCCTCGAGCAGGTGAGCGCGATCCCCGACGTGCACGTGGGCAAGGTGTTCACGCGCGCCCCCGCGATCGTGGAGCGCAGCAATCCTTACGTTCAGCTTCTAGCCTCTGCGGTTGCCGAGGGCACTCCGGCGGAGCGCATCTCCGTGGGCCGCGACGGAGCGTCCGATGCGATCAGTTTCATCGAAGCTGGCGTGCCGGCGGTCGAGTTCGGCCCGGAGGGTGCCGGCCACCACGGTCCCGAGGAGTGGGTGTCGATTCCGTCGCTATCCCGCTACCGCGCGGCCCTTGTTGAGTTCGTACACCTGATCGGCGAGCAACAGATCCCCACACAGCACCTGCGCATTGCCTGACGACTACCAAACCGGAGGCGGTCTCTGGAAGCGCATCCTCATCGGTGCGTTCCTGATCGTGCTCGCCGCCGCGGGCGCGACGTCGGTGGCCGCGTTCCACGAGGTCAACCGCGTGGTCAGCGCCTTCCGCGAGGAGCCGCAGCTGCAGCTTGGCGGCGATCTCGCGATCCCGGCGCCCGGCAAGCCGCAGACGATCATGCTGATCGGCTCCGACGCGCGCTCAAAGGGCGCCTCGGGCTACGGCGGCGGCCAGCGCTCGGACACCATCATCCTGATCCGGCTCGACCCGTCGAAGAAAGCCACCGCGCTCCTGTCGATTCCGCGCGACCTGAAGGTGAGCATCCCGGGCCACGGCGTCGACAAGATCAACGCGGCGTACGAGGACGGCGGCCCCAAGCTCACGCTCGAGACGGTCAAGGAGATCACCGGGCTCCGCATCAACCACGTGATCAGCGTCAACTTCCTCGGCTTCGCGGACGCGGTGAACCAGCTCGGCTGCGTCTATCTCGACATCGACCACCGCTACTACAACCCGGGCGGCTCCTACGCGGCGATCAACCTCCAGCCCGGCTACCAGCGCGTCTGCGGCCGCGACGCGCTCTCATTCGTGCGCTTCCGCCACACGGACACGGACATCGTGCGCGGCTCGCGCCAGCAGCAGTTCCTTGCGCAGATGAAGCAGCAGATCTCGATCGGCACGCTGTTCGGCGAGCGCGACAGGCTGCTCAAGATCTTCGGCAAGTACACCCGCTCCGACATCCACTCCACCTCGGCGGTGCTGCGGCTGCTCAAGCTCGCGTTGAACGTCGCCGGCGATCCGATTCAGCAGATCCCGTTCGACGGCACGCTCGGGCCGAGCTACGTGTTCGCGAGCGACTCCCAGATGCACAAGATGGCGCGCGAGTTCATCGGCGTGGAGACGACCAAGTCGGCAGCCAAGAAGGCGGCCAAGAAGAGCCATCACCACCGGCACACGAAGGTCAACCCCGCCAACTTCGGTCTCACCGACGTGACCGGCCTGGGCCGCCAGATGGCGCTGCAGACCGTGTCCGGGGGCGCCCAGCTGCCGGTCTACTACCCGCGCTTCACCGAGAGCGGCGACCAGTTCGTGCCGCCGCCGCGCGCCTACCCCTTCATCTCGAAGAACCACAAGCACTTCCCGGCGTACCGCATCGTGGTCAAGGCGCCCGGGCTCGGTCAGTACTGGGGCCTCCAGGGCCTGGCGTGGAGGGATCCGCCCAACCTCAAGGGCGAGCACGAGACGCGCCACTACCACGGCGTCACCTACAACGTCTACTTCGAGGGCAAGGTCACGCGCATGGTCGCGTGGAAGACCGCGCACGCCGTGTACTGGGTCGAGAATACCCTCTCGGGTGAGCTCACCGAAGATCAGATGATCACGATCGCCCGCACGGCTAAGGCTCTGTAGGCTCCCGCCGTTCCATGCCTGATCTCGAGCCGATAGGCGTCATCGGTGTGGGCTGGGTCGGCCTGGTCACGGCCGCCTGCTTCGCCGAGCTTGGGCACGAGGTCTATTGCCGCGACATCGTGCAGGAGAAGGTCGACGCCCTGAAGCGCGGCGAGCTGCCGATCTACGAGCCGGGCCTGCCGGAGCTCGTGGAGCGGAACAAGGAGCGGCTCCACTTCACGACAGACATGGGCGAGGTGCTGGGCGCCGCGGAGCTCCTGTTCTGCTGCGTGGACACGCCGCCCACCTACTCGGGCGACGCCGACCTCACACGCGTCGAGCGCGTGCTCGAGGAGATCGGCGACCCGTCGGGCCGCGCGCTCGTGATGAAGAGCACCGTGCCGGTGGGCACCGGCCGCTCGATCAAGCGCCGCAGCGAGGGCCTCGCGTACGTGTCCAACCCCGAGTTCCTGAAGGAAGGCTCGGCGGTCGACGACTTCATGAAGCCCGACCGCGTGGTGGTGGGCGCCGACGACGACTCCGGCGCCTTCGCCGACCGCATCTCCGCGCTGTACGAGCCGCTCGGCGGGCCGATCGTCCGCACCGACGTGGCGAGCGCCGAGATGATCAAGCTCGCGTCGAACGCCTTCCTCGCCACGAAGATCTCGTTCATCAACGAGATCGCGAACGTGTCCGAGGAGCTCGGCGCCGACGTGAACGAGGTGGCACGGGGGATGGGCCTCGACGCCCGCATCGGCCCCCAGTTCCTGCGCGCGGGGATCGGCTACGGCGGTTCGTGCCTCGTCGGCGACGAGACCGTCCTGGTCCGGCGCCTCGGCCGCACCACGCTGATGTCGCTCGAGGCGCTGTGGGAGCTCTGCGAGACCGAGGGTCATGACGGCTCGGGCGGCGTGATCGAGCCGGACGAGATCGAGGTCATGTCCTGGGTGCCCGGCGACGACAGGACGCGCTTCATGCCGGTGTCGATGCTCACGCGCAGGACGTACGACGGCGATCTCGTCGTGGTCCGAACGGCCGCCGGGCACGAGCTGCGCTGCACGGTCGATCACCCGTTCGTGGTCGCGGGCGATGCCGCCGGCGCGTTCTGTACCAAGCTCGCTGAGGAGCTCGCCGCCGGAGACGGTCTGCCAGCGCTGACACCAGGATCTGACTTTGTCGGCCCCGCCTCGGTGCTTGCCCCGCCGCGTCCGATGTCCGTGACGACGACAGCGACGCTGCAGTTGGCGAGCGCCGTCGATGAAGTTGAGTCGCTTCTTGTCGGGCGGACAGACGTCGTCGGCATACGGCGCTCGCGCTTCGCCGGGCCGGTCTACTCCCTCGAAGTCCCTGGGGCTCACACGTTCGTGACGACGGATGGGGTCATCTGTCACAACTGCTTCCCGAAAGATGTGTCCGCCCTCAAGCAGCTCGCCGGCAACAGCGGCTACCACTTCCAGCTCCTCACGGCCGTCATCGAGGTCAACGAGCTGCAGAAGCGGCGCACGGTCAACAAGCTGAAGAAGCACCTCGGGGCGCTCGCCGGCAAGGAGATCGCGCTACTCGGCGTGGCTTTCAAGCCGAATACCGACGACATCCGCGAGGCCACCAGCCTCGTGCTCGCCGGGCGGCTTCAGGGCGAGGGCGCGAATGTGAGGGCGTACGATCCCGTCGCGGGAGAGCGGGCCGCCGAGCTGCTCGGGGCGGGCGTGAGGATCTGCGCCAGCTCGCAGGAGGCGCTCGACGGCGCCGACGGCGCCGTGCTCGTCACGGAATGGCCCGAGTTCGGTGAGCTCGACTGGGTAAACGAAGTGAAGAAGCTCATGAAGACACCTCTCGTAGTGGACGGCCGGAACTTCCTCGATCGCGACGCGCTGGTCGCTGCCGGCTTCACCTACGAGGGCGTCGGGCGTTGAAGATGACCGGCCGGCGACCCACGCACCCGCGGATGACGCTGCAAACCTTCGCCCGGCTACGTCCTCGGGTTCGTCCATGCCCTGCGGGCATGAACTTCACCCTGCGTCCTTGCCCGACTCGGTTTTCGCGTCCCCTCGGGCACCCGGGCCACCGGCCGGTCATCTAGCGATGCAGGCACTCGTACTCGCCGGCGGCGAGGGAACCCGGCTACGCCCGCTCACGCACACCGTGCCCAAGCCGGTGATGCCGCTCGCCGGCCGCCCGTTCCTCACCTTCATGCTCGACTGGCTGCGGGGCCACGACGTGGACGACGTGCTGCTCTCCTGCGGCTTCCTCGCACACGAGGTCGAGAACGTGCTCGGCGACGAGCACAACGGCATGCGGCTGCGCTACGTGCACGAGGACGAGCCGCTCGGCACCGGCGGACCGGTCCGCCTGGCCGCCGAAGAGGGCCTGCTCGCCGAGCGCCTCTTCATCCTCAACGGCGACGTCCTCACCGACATGGACCTCACCGCCCAGCTCGCCTTCCACGAGGAGAAGGGTGCGCGCGCGACGCTCGCGCTGATCGCCGTCGAGGACACCGCCAGCTACGGCGTGGTGCCCACGGCCGAGGACGGCGCGGTGGAGGAGTTCATCGAGAAGTCCCCCGGCCGGGCGCCCACCAACCGGATCAACGCGGGCGCCTACGTGATCGAGACCGGGCCGGTGCTCGACCTGATCCCGCCGGGGCGCGCCGTGTCGTTCGAGCGCGAGGTGTTCCCGAAGCTCGTCGGCGACGGGCTCTACGGCTTCATGTCCGAGGGCTACTGGATCGACATCGGCACGCCCGAGCGCTACCTCGAATCCACCTACGACCTGCTGTCCGGCCGCGTGAGGAGCACGCTGCCCGAGCGGGACGAGACCGGCTCGCTCGTGTACGAGCCGGCGCTCGTGGCCGGCGCGCACATCGGCCCGCAGACGGTGCTCGGCCCGCACTGCAGCGTGGGCGTCGACTCGTTCGTCGAGCGCTCGGTGCTGCACGAGCGCGTGATCGTCGGCCGAGGCTGCACGATCCGCGAGGCCGTGCTCGGCGACGGCGTGCAGGTGGGCGACGGCGCTGAGATCGAGCGCGGCGCGATGCTGGGGAGCGGCGTGGTGGTGGAGGCCGGCGAGGTGGTGGAGGGCACCGCGCGCCTCGAGCCGGGAGCGAAGGTCGGATGAGCGCGGACCTCACGCGCGAGGGGATCGCGGCCATCGATCCGCAGGGAATGCTCGGCGACGTGCTCGAGCAGCCCTCCCACCTGACGGACGCGCTCTGGCGCGTCGAGTCGGCCGCCATCAAGAGCTTCGAGGCGCCCGGCGGCCTCGCGATCTGCGGCATGGGCGGCTCCGGCATCGGCGCCGACGTCGCGGCCGCGGCGATCGGCCGGCGGGCGCGCCACCCGATCGCGACCGTCCGCGGCTACGAGCTGCCGTCCTGGGTGGGCGAGGGCTCGGCCGTGCTCTGCTCGAGCCACTCCGGCAACACCGAGGAGACGCTCTCCTGTTACGAGGCGGCGGGCGAGGCCGGCGCCCAGCGCATCGCGGTCACCACCGGCGGCAAGCTGGCCGAGGCCGCGCGGGCCGACGGCGTGCCCGTGATCGGCGTGCCCTCGGGGATGCTGCCGCGCGCCGCCGTCGGCTACATGGCGGTGTGCTCGGCGGAGGTCGCGGCGCTGTGCGGCGCGGCGCCGTCGCTGCGGAGCGAGATCGAGGCGGCCGCCGGCCTGCAGCGGGAGCTCACCGGCGAGTGGGGTCCGGACGCGCCAGACGATTCGCTTGCCAAGTCGCTCGCCCGCATGCTCCAGGGCTCGATCTCGGTCATCTACGGAGCGGGCCAGACGGCCGCGGCCGCCCGCCGCTGGAAGTGCCAGATCAACGAGAACGCCAAGCTGCACGCCTTCTTCGCCGAGCTGCCGGAGGCCGACCACAACGAGATCTGCGGCTGGGCCAGCGGCGCGCCGCTGTCGGTCGTGTTCCTCGACGACTCCACGCTTCACCCGCGTCTGCGCCGGCGCATCGAGCTCACCGCGGAGATCGCCGGCGACGGCGCGAAGGCAGTCGAGGTGGTGGAGGCGGTCGGCGAGAGCGCGTTCGAGCGGGTGATGTCGCTCGTGTTCCTGGGCGACCTGGTGTCGGTCTACCTGGCCGCGCTGGACGGCACCGATCCGACGCCGATCGAAGCGCTCGAGCGCTTCAAGGTCGAACTGGGCTAGCGCGTCCGGCGCAGCAAGGCGCTAGGCGGCGGGCTGCCGCGAGCGCGCGATCAGGCTCAGCGCGGCGCCGCTCGCGAGCACGGCCAGCACGCAGCCGACCACTATCGCCGCGGGACGCAACTCGATGCCCTCCGACAGCAGCCCGACGCTCACGATCGGCACGATCAGGCCGACGTAGAGCACGGTGAAGAAGGTGGCGTTCACCTCGCCGCGGCGGTCCTCGGGGGTCTCGAGCGCGAGCGCCGCCACCCCACCGCCCATGGCGAGTCCCTGACCGAGCCCAGCCGCGATTGCGGCGGCGAGGAGCAGCGGCAGCGATTCGAGGGCGAGCGCCGTGACCGTGAGGATCGCGGCCATGATCGTCGCGCAATCGCCGCTCACCAGCGAGGTGCGCTCGGGTAGGCGCACCACGGCGAACTGGCCGAGCACCGACGCCGTGAACACCATGCCGATGAGGACGCCCGCGAGCAGGTGGCTGGGGTAGCCGAGGTAGCGCGCGAGAAACGAGGGGCCCACGGAGCCGAACATGCCCGCGAACGCGAAGGCCGCGAAGCCGCCGATGCCGGCGCGCGTGAACGTGCCGCGCACCGCGCGGGGAACGGCGAGGCGCTGCGGGGCGAAGCGCGGGTGCTCGCTGCGCCGGACGGTCTCGGGCGCCGCCAGCACCGCCAGCACGGCGGGCGCGAGCAGACCGAGGTGGACCCAGTAGGGGAGGCGTAGCGTGAGCACACCGGTCTGCGCCAGCGCGCCCGCCACGAGCGGCCCGAGGCCCAGCCCGCCGAACGTGACCGCCACCGCGATGGCGCCCGCCCGGTCGCGCCGGCCGCCGGGCGCCAGGTCGATGAGCGTGGCGGTGGCGGTGCCCGCGAACGCCCCGGCGGAGAGGCCCGACAGCAACCGGCCCACAAGCAGCACCGGTATCGCCTGGGCCACCAGGAACAGCACCGTGCTGAGCGCCGCGCACGCGAGGCCGAAGAAGAGCACCGGCCGCCGCCCGATCTCGTCCGAGAGCCGGCCGGTGAGGATCAGCCCCGTGATCACGCCCACCGCATAGGTGGCGAAGATCACCGTCACCATCAGCTCTCCGAAACCGAACCGCTGCTGATAGATCGGAAACAACGGCGGCGGAACCGTCGTCCCAAGCATCGTCACGAGGTACGCGTAGGCGATACAGAAGAACGCGACTTTTGGGGTCTCGGAGCGGGTCACGGCTGCGGACTGCGCGCTGCGGACTGCGCACCCGAACCTTGACACATCCCTGCTAAGGTTGCCCGCGGCATGGATGGGCTGACGATCAACGAGGCTGCGGAGACCACTGGCTGGTCCCCGCGAATGCTTCGCTACCTCGAAAGCGTCGGGCTGATCCAGCCTCCCCGCACGGAGTCCGGCTACCGCAAGTTCGGACCCGAGGAGCTCCAGCGGCTGAGGACGCTGCGCGAGCTACTGAACCGCTTCGGCTGCGGACTCTCGGACGTCGCCTTCGCAGGACGCATGCGCGAGGACGACGAGCTGAGCAAGGCGGTCGACGCATGGTTCGAGGCTGCCCCGCGGCTCCCGGAGGGCGTCGCCTCGGATGACTGGCTGAGCTGGGAGCAGGAGAAGCATCAACGCCTGCTCGGCATGGCCGCATGAGGAACCCCGCACCAATCTCTGACACGCCATTGGAGGCTTCATGACGACCACCCCAACGACCGAGAAGGCCACCGACTTCAAGGTCGCCGACCTGTCCCTCGCGACCTTCGGCCGCAAGGAGATCGACCTCGCCGAGCACGAGATGCCGGGACTCATGTCCTGTCGCGAGGAGTTCGGCGCATCGCAGCCGCTCAAGGGCGCGCGCGTGACCGGCTCCCTGCACATGACCATCCAGACCGCCGTGCTGATCGAGACGCTCGTCGCGCTCGGCGCCGAGGTCCGCTGGTGCAGCTGCAACATCTTCTCCACCCAGGACCACGCGGCCGCCGCGGTCGTGGTCGGCCCGAACGGCACCGCCGAGGATCCGCAGGGCGTGCCCGTGTACGCGTGGAAGGGCGAGACGCTCGAGGAGTACTGGTGGTGCACCGAGCAGGTGCTGCGCTGGCCCGACGGCGACGGCCCGAACATGATCCTCGACGACGGCGGCGACGCCACGCTGCTCGTCCACAAGGGCGTGGAGTACGAGAAGGCGGGCGCGGTCCCCTCGCCGGACTCGACCGACAACGAGGAGATGAAGGTGATCCTCGGCGTGCTGCAGCGCTCCCTCGACGAGGACAACCAGCGCTGGACGAACGTGGCCGCCTCGATCAAGGGCGTCACCGAGGAGACGACCACCGGCGTCAACCGGCTCTACCAGATGCAGGAGACCGGCCAGCTGCTGTTCCCGGCGATCAACGTGAACAAC
>DASXCV010000417.1:0-52231 GCA_036491015.1 Thermoleophilaceae bacterium
AGCACGAACCCCGCCACGAGCTCGCACGGCAACTACGTCGCGTTCACCTGCGACGCCGGCGGCCTGAAGGCGGACGGCACGGGCGGACCGACGGTGCCGAACGTGTTCATGCGCTTCCTGGGCGGCGCGTAGGCGGCACTAGCAATCCCATCTGGGTGCCCTATAGGGGCACCAGACTGGGATCGCTCCGCGATTTTCAAGGGGAACGAAGGGCTCTCACAGGCGCGGAGCAATCCCATCCTGGTGTTGCCAGGCAACAGCCAGATGGGATTGCCTACGAGAACGCGGGCTCTTCGAGCCAGGGCAGGATGTCCGGGAGGCCGGCGCTCACGCTGTCGGTGAAGGCGGCGTCGCGCTTCTCGAGGAACGAGGTCACGCCCTCCACGGCGTCCGCGGACTGGCCGCGGGAGAACATCGCGCGCGAGTCGGCCCGGTGGGCGTCCATCGGGTGGGAGGCGCCGAGCATCGTCCACATCATCCGGCGGGCCAGCGCGACGGAAACGGGCGCCGAGTTGTCCGCGATCTCGCGTGCGAGCTCGCGCGCGGCGCCGAGCACGTCGTCCGGAGAGTGGACGCTACGCACGAGGCCGCCGGCCAGGGCCTCCTCGGCGGTGAACACGCGACCAGTCGCGACCCACTCCATCGCCTGCGAGATCCCGACGATGCGCGGCAGGAACCAGCTCGAGCACGCCTCCGGCACGATCCCGCGGCGGGCGAACACGAAGCCGATCTTCGTACCCTCGGCCGCCATCCGCACGTCCATCGGCAAGGTCATCGTGATCCCGACACCCACGGCCGGGCCGTTGATCGCCGCGATCACAGGCTTCAGGCAGTCGAAGATCCGCAGCGAGATGCGCCCGCCCCCGTCGCGCGGCACCTCCTCGCCCGCCGCGTGGCGCTCGGACCAGTCGAACGTGCTGCCGCCGCGCTCGAGGTCCGCGCCCGCGCAGAAGCCGCGGCCCGCGCCGGTGACCACCACGGCGCGCACGTCGTCGTCGGCGTCGGCGGCGTCGAGCGCCTCGATCAGCTCGCGGCCCATCGTCGGCGTGAATGCGTTCAGCCGCTCGGGCCGGTTCAGCGTGATCGTGAGGACGTGGTCCTCGACCTCGTACAGGATCTCCTCGAAGTCCATGCGGCGCTCCTTGCGTCGGGGAGCGCGGATTCTTACTCGGTGCGGCTGAAGCGTGCGATCGCGATGCTCAGCAGCCCGAAGCCGATCATCGCCACGAGCGCCGCCTCGAAGATGCCGGGCAGATGCCAGCCCCACCAGGTCACGCCGGGGGCGAGCGCGTGGCGGGCGGTCTCGGTGATGTCGAGGTGCGCGAACACGGCACGCCGGATCGGGTCGACGGCGTAGGTGATCGGGTCGAGGCGGTTCAGCACGTTCAGCCAGGTGGGCAGCCCGGAGACCGGGAACAGCGCGCCCGAGAGGAAGAACAGCGGCAGGATCACCATCTGCATCAGCGCCATGAAGGACTGCATCTGGCTCATCCGCGCGGCCATCATCACGCCGAAAGCGGTGAGCGCGAAGGCGAGCAGGAGCTGGAGGATCAGCACCTCGAGGATCATCACGGGGGCGTAGGGAACGGACACGAGGCCCGCGATGCAGATCATGATCACGCCCTGGAAGCCGGCGACCGTGGCGCCGCCGAGGCACTTGCCGATCACGATCGCGCCGCGGCCCACGGGCGCGACGAGCATCTCGCGCAGGAAGCCGAACTCGCGGTCCCAGACGATCGACGCCGCGCTGAACATCGCGGTGAACAGCACGGCCATCGCCAGCACTCCGGGATAGACGAAGGTGCGCAGGTCGACCCCGTGCGTGCCGGCGGAGGCGAGCCGCGAGAGGCCGGTGCCGAGCACGAACAGGAACAGGATGGGCTGCACGAGTGCGGTGACCATGCGCGCGCGGTCGCGCGAGAAACGGATCAGCTCGCGCTGCCAGACGACGCGGATGGCCCGCAGGTCGCTGCGCAGGCCGGCGCCCGGCACGCGCACGCGCGCGACCTGCGGCGGTGCACCGGTGCTTGTGATTGCGGATTCGCTCGCCATGGTTGCTCTATCGCCTGCCCATCATCGAGTGCATCGCGCGCTGCTGGTCGAGCACCGACCCCTCGGCGTCGCGGATGGTGGTGCCCGTGTAGGACATGAACACGTCGTCGAGGGAGGGGCGCGACACGCTCACGCCGGTGATCGGCACGCCGAGCTCCGCGAACAGGCGGGGCACGAACTGCTCGCCCTCGCCGACGGAAAACGTGACCTGACCCTCCGCGATCACGGCCTCGATGTCGAAGCGCTCGTGCAGGGCGGCGATCGCGGCGTCGTCGTCCTCGGTCTTGATCATCACGCGATCGCGGCCGACGCTCGCCTTGAGCGACTCGGGCGTGTCGAGCACGACGATCTCACCCTGATCCATGATCGCGATGCGGTCGCAGTACTCGGCCTCGTCCATGTAGTGGGTGGTGAGGAAGATCGTGATCTCCTCGCGCGCCTTCAGCTCCTTGATGTAGGTCCAGATCGAGCTGCGCGTCTGCGGGTCGAGCCCGATCGTGGGCTCGTCGAGGAACAGCACCCGCGGGGAGTGTAGGAGTCCGCGCGCGATCTCGAGGCGGCGGCGCATGCCGCCCGAGTAGGTGTTGACGATGCTCTCGCGGCGCTCCCAGAGGCCGACCATCTCGAGCACGATCTGCATGCGCTCGCGCGCGATGGCGCGGGGCACGCCGTAGAGGTCCGCGTGGAAGCGCAGGTTCTCCTCGGCGGTGAGGTAGCCGTCGAGCGTCGGATCCTGGAACACGAGCCCGATGTTGCGGCGCACCTCGTTGCGCGCGGTCACCACATCGTGGCCCGCCACGCGCGCCTCGCCGGCGGTGGGGGAGGCGAGCGTGCAGAGCATCGCGATCGTGGTCGTCTTGCCGGCGCCGTTCGGACCGAGGAAGCCGAAGATCTCGCCGGGCGCGACCTCGAAGTCGATGCCCTTCACGGCCTGGACCTCGCCGTAGTTCTTCGCGAGCCCGCGGGTCCAGACGGCGGGCTCCCGCGCCGCCGCCGTCCGGTCCCGTTGTTCGACGGCCTGCGTCAAGACTCGTCCGTCTCCGTCGGCTCACCCTCCGCGAGGATGCGGTAGAGAGAGCGGCGAGTGTCGGTGAGAACCTTCGACGCCTCGGTCACCTGGGATGGGCTACCAGCGCGGACCACTTGACTGAAGGCTAGGGCCACCTCGCGCATCAGGTTGGCGGCCTCCCTCACCTCGTCGCTGAAGTCGCCCTTCATCTCGTCCCAGGGGGCGGGCATGTCGGTGCCGCGCTCGGCCACGTAGTCGCGGCCGGCGTCGGTGAGCTCGAACTCCTTGCGGCCGGCGGTCTCGACGGGGCGCACGAGCCCCTCGTCCTCGAGCTGCTGGAGCGCCGGGTACACGGAGCCGGGGCTCGGGCGCCACATGCCCGCGCTGCGCTCCTCGATGTCCTGCATGATCTGGTAGCCGTTGCGCGGCCCCTCGTTCAGCAGGAGCAGGGCGGCCGTGCGTACGTCGCCGCGGCGCGCCTTCGGCCCGCGGCCGAAGCCTCCGCCCGGCCCGAAGGGCATCCCGAACGGGAAGTTGCCTCCCGGTCCGAAGCCCCGGCCGTGGCGGCCGCGGCCCCTGCCGTGGCCCGCGGCCATGGCCACGAGCGCCGCCGCCTTCAGCCCGCGATGTCGCTTCCGATGCGGTTGGGCGGCGAATGGTTGATTGATTGCATAGCTGGCGTCAGTCATTGATTAGTCCTTTCTATGAATGCCAACGATGCATAACGATATATCGGAAACCTTCGGATGTCAAGGGCGGGTATGCGTCTTGGAAACCGGGTAGCCGGTTCGCATGGCTACCACCAAGCAGCGCACGGCCGCTCGGCGCAATGTGAAGAAGGCGCAGGCGGGTGCACGGAGCAAACAGACACTCAAGAACCTGCCCAAGAGCACGCGGACGGCGCTCGGCAAGGAGGCGTCCGCCGTGCGGCGCGGCGACTCGCCCACGCGCAAGGAGCTCGAGGCCGAAGCGCGCCGGCTGAACATAAGCGGGCGCTCGAAGATGGGCAAGGACGAGCTGAAGCGGGCAGTCGCTCGCGCGAAGTGATCGGCGTGGGGTGCGTCGGCTAGCGCATCAGGCGGCCGCCGTTGACGAGCAGGGTCTGGCCCGTCACGAACCTGCTGTCGTCTGAGACGAGGAAGCTGAGCGCGCCGAGGAGGTCGTCCGGCTGGGCCACCCGGCCAAGCGGCGTCTCGCTCGGGTCGTAGCCGTCGGGCGCCATGCTGATCGAGCCCTCGGTGGGGATGTAGCCGGGGGCGAGGGCGTTTACGCGGATGCCGTCGGGGCCGAGCTCACGCGCGAGCACGCGGGTGAGGGAGACGATCGCGCCCTTCGACGCCACGTAGTGGGCGAGGCCGGTCGAACCGCTGAAGGCGACCTCGGAGGCGACGTTGACGATCGCGCCGCCGCCGCCCTCGCGCAGCAGTGGCAGCAGCGCGCGCGTGGTCAGCCACACGCCCTTCACGTTCACCGACATCACCCGATCCCACTCCTCTTCGGGGATCTCCCAGAACGGTCGGCGCTCCAGGTCCACCACCGCGGCGTTGTTCACCAGGGCATCGAGCCCGCCAAGCGACTCCCTCACCGCTTCGGGGAGCGAAGCGGGCTGCAGCACGTCAACGGTGGCCAGCGGGAAGCCGGCATCCGAGGGTGCCTCCCGCACATCCA
Source organism: Thermoleophilaceae bacterium (assembly GCA_036491015.1). Classification (GTDB taxonomy): domain Bacteria; phylum Actinomycetota; class Thermoleophilia; order Solirubrobacterales; family Thermoleophilaceae; genus JAICJR01. Next base: position 4,730 of record DASXCV010000417.1, read on the forward strand.
CCCCCAGCACCTCCGCCCCCGCGCTCGCGAGATGCCGTCCGAACGCCAGCCCCAACCCCCGGGCCGCGCCGGTCACGACCACCCGCATCAGGCCGCCGCCACGCCCGCCGGCTCGAGCGCCAGGTCCCGCGCGATCTCCTGGAAGCAGTTCCAGCTCGACCCTCGCCCGATCCCCGGCCCCGAGTGCAGGTTCGACGAGCAGTTGTAGAGGTTGTCGAGCAGCAGCTTGTAGCCGCCGATGCCCGCCACCGGCCGGAAGCGCCCGAGCTGCGAGGCGATCGTCGCGCCCGCCGAGTAGCCGCCCTCGGCCATGTCGGGACGCTCGCGCTCGATGTCGTCCGGCCCGTACACGCGCGAGGCCACCACGTTGTCGCAGGTCATGTTGGGCGCGTAGTGCGACCACTCGTGCAACAGGTTGGCCATGAAGCGGTCCTTGATCTCGCGCCAGCGCGAGTCGCTGAACAGGCGCCGCGGCGCGGCGAACTCCTCGACCCCCACGATGTGGCCGCCCGCGGGCGCGCGCGTGTGGTCCCACAGGCTGTCCACCGAGCACAGCACGTACGGCTGGCGGGCGAAGCCGTTCATGAAGATCTCGGGCTGGTAGCGCAGCGTCAGGTAGTCGAGGTCCTTCGCGCCCCAGTAGAGGCGCGGCTGCTCGCCGACGCCCGGGTTGTCCGCGTCGGCGATGTAGCGCGGCGGCTCGCCGAGCGCGATGTTCGCCCACAGGAGCTGTCCGCGGTCGTAGTTGATGTTGCGCAGGCGGCGACCGAGCTCATCGTCCACCGGTGTGTCCCGCAGCAGCCGCAGGACCGTCTGCGGCAGCCCGAGCCCGCTCACCACCACGCCCGCGTCGATCCGCGTGCCGTCCGCCAGCTCCACGCCGGTGGCGCGGCCGCCGGAGGCCACGATCCGGTCCACCTCCACCGACTCGCGGTACTCCACCCCGAGCTTGCGCCCCGCCGAGATCAGCGCGTCCGTGATCGCCTGGCTGCCGCCGACGGCGATCGCGGCCGGCTCGAACGACAGCGTGAGCGGCAGCACGTGGATCAGGCCCTGCAGGCCGGGCACGTCGTCCGGGTAGCAGCCGGTGGAGGTCGTGGCCGCGCGCATGAACAGGATGCGCAGCTCGGTGGACTCGAAGAAGTCGTAGGCGAGCTGGCGCAGCGTCATGAACTGGTGCACCGGCTCGATGCGCGAGCCCGGCACGTCCAGCAGCTCCTCGAGCGGATCGGGCGTGCCCCACGGCGGCGGCTGGCTGAAGCGGTGGCGGCGGAAGGCCTGCTTCCAGTGCCGCTCGTAGGCCTCGAGCAGCTCGAGGTAGGTCTGCGCGTCGCGCGGGGAGAAGCGCTCGATCTGCTCGAAGGTGCGCCGCACGTTCGCGTCCGAGCGCTCGACGCGCCCGGTCGCCTGATCCACCACGGTCGCCGCGGAGTAGCCGATGAACGACGAGCCGTCGTCGAAGATCATCCCCTCGTTCTGCTCGGGGAAGAGGTAGCGGAGCCCCTCGCCCGCGAGGTCGAAGTCGCGGTACGCGGGGTGCGAGTAGAAGCGCGTCCAGTGCGAGCAGTGGTTCATCAGGTAGCCGGCCGCCGGCCCCTCGCTGGTCTGCGCGCCGCCGCCGAAGTGCGCGCTGCGCTCGAGCACGCACACGCTCATCCCCGCGCGCGCGAGGTAACAGGCGACGATCGTGCCGTGATGGCCGCCGCCGGCCACCACGGCGTCGTAGCGGGCGTCGCTCAAGGCAGGATCGTGACGACGCCGGTGTCGCCGTCCACTCGAACGCGGTCGCCGGTCTTGATCCGCGCGGTGGCGTTGCCGGTGCCGACCACCGCCGGCATCCCGTACTCGCGGGCCACGATCGCGGCGTGGGACATGATCCCGCCGATATCCGAGACGGCGGCGGCCACCTTGCCGAACACCGGCGTCCAGCTCGGCGAGGTGACGGGCGCCACCAGGATCTCGCCCTCCTCGAGCTTGCTGACGTCGCGCACGTCCATGACCACGCGCGCGACGCCCTCGACCACGCCGGGCGAGCCCGCGAAGCCGGTCAGCGCCGAGCCCTCGTCCGCGCCGGCACCCGAAGCCCACTCGCGCACGCGCTCCGTGGTGATGCCCCAGAGCATGATCGTCATCGGCTCGGTGATCGCCTCCGGCACCGCGCCCAAAGCGGGCGGGGGAGACCAGCCGCGCATCGCCTCCATGATCCGCTTGCGCTCGGCCACGATCGGCGGCCAGTAGCCCGGACCGCGCGCGCTCGAGCCCGCCGCCCAGGCCAGGCGTAGGTCCACGAGCGCGTCGCTCAGCTCGTGCCGCTGGAGGTAGAAGACGTCGTCGGTCTCGTTCAGGAAGCCGCTCCTGACGAACAGGTCGCCGAACTCGCGCACCTTGTTCCAGAACAGCGTGTGGTACCAGTGCTCGACGTAGAAGTTGTGGCTCTCCACGTACGGGAAGACCACGCGCGAGAGGCCGAGGCTCTCGTCGAAAGCGACGCGCGTGGCGTCGTCAGGGAGCAGCTCGCGGTACTCGGCGGTGATCCGGTCGCGCTCGGCCGACACCGCCTCGAGCGGCCGCGCGATGTCGTCGCCCGCCTCGATCCGCTCGACATACGAGCGCACGCCGCCGAGCGGGATCGTGGCGTCGTCGATCCAGGAGCGGTGGTGGTGGTAGAAGCCGTTGCCGTTCGAGTAGTTGAACCAGGGCTGCTTGGTGGTGTCCCAGTCGGCGAGCCAGTCGCGGCCCTCGGAGCTCGCGCCGAGCGCGGCGCGCAGCGCGTCCTCGTCGGCGGCCGACTTGACCGCGTCGGCGATTCCCATCCCCACCGCCATGCGTGCCAGCCGCTGCAGCTCTTCGTCGGGGCGGAACAGCACCACGTCCACGCCGGCCACCATCTTCGCGATCGCCTGGTCCGCGATGTCCGGGAACGCCTCCTTGCAGAGCTGGTAGAAGGCGAGGTAGGCCGCGTAGCCGAGGTTGAGGAACTCGAAGTGGTACTGCCAGATGCGGTCGATCGACTCGAGCAGGCGGTTGTAGGCCACGAGCAGGTGGTGGCTCGTGCCGATGCCGCGCCCCTCGGTGACGACGGCCATGTCCTCTTGGTCGGGCAGGTCCGGCACCTCGAGCGTCTCGATCGCACGGATCTCGTCCTCGACCTTCTTCTGCCAGCGCCCGTAGAGCTCATCCCAGTTCTGGAAGTAGAAGCCGGCGCGCTGCTGGAACTCGCCGGCGCGGCGGCCGATCTCGGCCTCGTCGGCCACGCCGTTGGGGCTCATGTAGACCCAGCCGTAGAGCACGCGGTGGTCGATGCCGAGCGCCGGGGGCACGAGGAAGATGCGCGAGTTGGCCTGGCCGAGGCAGAGGTAGGGCGAGTCGGCGGTGACGAAGTCGAACGGGTACATCGGTTCGGGGAAGTGCATGCCGTCGCGGAACCAGCCGCGCACCTCCTCGCCGTCGCGGCGCTCCTCGCTGAAGAGCGCGTAGTACGGGTACATCGATTCCCAGCCCTCACAGCCCGCCGGCTGCTCGACCTCGAACGGGCTCTGGAAGCGCTCGGCTGCCACCTCGGTATCCGCCATCTCGTCCCCTCTCGGCTTGGGTGAAGCGAAGGTACGGCTCGGAGCGCCCGCCGATCAAGCCCCAATCCCTGCGGCTGTGAAAGGCAGCACCTATCATCGCGCAATGGAGCTGCGCCAGCTCGCGTCGTTCGTGGCCGTGGCCGAGGAGCTGCACTTCCGGCGCGCCGCCGAGCGCCTGCACCTCGCGCAGCCGAGCGTGAGCCAGCAGATCCGCACGCTCGAGGCCGAGCTGGGCGTGCAGCTCTTCACGCGCAACCGCCGCGGCGCCTCGCTTACGGCCGCGGGCGCGGCGCTCTTGCCCGAGGCCAAGGCGCTGCTCGCGCGCGCCGACCAGGCCGCTGCGCTCGCGCGCGCCACCGGCAGCGGGGAGCGCGGGCGGCTGCGCATCAGCCTCACGCGCTCGCTCACGGGCGGGATCGCGGGCTCGATCGTGGACGGCTACCGGGCGCGCTACCCGGAGGTTGAGCTCGACCTGCGGCTCGGCACCACGATGCTGCACGTCGAGCAGCTGCTCGCGGGTGACATCGACGTGGGCTTCGTCCGGCCGCCGCTCGAGATCGACGGGCTCGAGGAGCTGGTGCTCGGGCGCGAGCCGCTCGTTGTGGTGCTGCCGAAGGGACACGAGCTGACGAAGAGCAACCGAGTGCGCAAGGGGGACCTCCAGGGCGAGCCGCTCGTGTGGTGGCCCGAGCACCACGGGCCGGGCGCCTGGCGCGAGGTGCGCACCGAGGTGATGGGCGAGCCGCCGTGGCCGCCGATCGACCGCATCGAGCCCGAGGAGGAGCGCATCGTGTCCGCCGTGGCCGAGGGTGCGGGGATCTCGTTCATCATGCTCGAGCGCTCGAAGAGCCTGCGCGTGCCGGGCGCGGTCTACCGCAGGTTCGCGTCACCGGAGCCGACGATGGGGATCGCGCTCGCCTGGCGCCGCGGCGACGAGGTTCCGACGCTGGGGCGGCTCCTGGAGCTGGCCGCCGAGCTGTCGGGTCAGACCTTCTCGAGCCCCACGTAGTTCTCCGCCAGCGTGGTGGCGGCGGCCTGCGAGCTCACCACGTAGTCGAGCTGGGCGAGCTGCAGCTTGTGCTCGAAGTCGTCGGCGTCGCCGATCAGGTGGAGCATCGAGGTCATCCACCAGGAGAAGTGCTGCACGCGCCAGACGCGGCGGAGGCAGGTGGCCGAGTAGGCGTCGAGCAGCGAGCTGTCGCCGTCGGCGTAGAACTTGCTGAGCGCCTCCGCCAGCACGCGCACGTCGCGGACGGCGAGGTTGAGCCCCTTCGCGCCGGTGGGCGGAACGATGTGCGCGGCGTCGCCGGCGAGATAGAGGCGGCCGTGCTGCATCGGCTCGACGACGAACGAGCGCATCGGGGTGATCCCCTTGTCGATGATCGGTCCGTCGTTCAGCTCCCAGCCGTCGTCGGTCTCGAAGCGGCGGTGCATCTCCTCCCAGATCCGATCGTCCGACCAGTTCGCGATGTCGTCGTGCGGGTCGCACTGCAGGTACAGCCGGCTCAGCTCCGGCGAGCGCATGGTGTGGAGCGCGAAGCCGCGTTCGTGGAGGGTGTAGATCAACTCGTCGGTGGAGGGCGGCACCGTCGCCAGGATCCCGAGCCAGCCGAAGGGGTACTCGTGGTTGTGGATCGTGAGCCGGCTCTCGATTGCCGGGCGGCAGACGCCGTGGAAGCCGTCACAGCCGGCGATCACGTCGCAGTGGACCTCGTGCCGCTCGCCCTCGTGCGTGTACTCGATCCGCGGCTTGTCGCCCTCGAAGTCGTGCACGCTCACGTCCGAGACCTCGAAGTGCAGCTGCTGCCCGGCCGCGAGGCGCGCCTCGATCAGGTCCTTCACCACCTCCTGCTGGCCATAGATCCAGATCGAGCGTCCCGTGAGGTCGCTCAGCGCGATGCGGTGGCTCTGGTGGCGGAAGCGGAGGTAGAGGCCGTGGTGGGTCAGCCCCTCGCGATGCATGCGCTCGCCGAGGCCCAGCTCGTCCAGCAGGTCGGCCGTGGCCTGCTCGAGCAGGCCCGCGCGCACCCGCTGGGTCACGTACTCGCGCTCGCGGTTCTCGAGGATCACCGACTCGATGCCCGCGCGGTCGAGCAGCTGGGAGAGCACGAGGCCGGCTGGGCCGGCGCCGACGATGCCCACCTGGGTGCGAGTCACCACGCGCAGGAACATAACATTTGGCATATCGAGAGTTCCAGGGTCAGGCCGGTGCTCAGGATGGGTGACTGGTGACTAGTGATTCGCCAGTCACCAGTCACCAGTCACCAGGAAGTAGCAAACTGTTTGCCATTTGCCGCCTCGCTGTTCTAAGGTGCGATCACGATGAACTTGCAGGGCCGAGTGGCGATCGTTACCGGAGGCGGGCCCAGTGTCGGACGCGCGGTGTGCGTCGAGCTCGGGCGTGCCGGGGCGGCGGTCGTCGCGATCGATCTCGACGGCGAGGCCCTCGAGCAGACGGCCACCGAGGTCGAGTTCGCGGGCGGGCGCGTGGAGACGCTGGTGGCCGACGTGAGCAGCGAAGAGACCTTCGTCGATGCACTGGCGCTGGCGGACAGCTCGTTCGGCCGGGTCGACATCCTCGTGAACCACGCGTCGGTCGACGGGCCGTCCGAGGGCTTCGGCAGCTACCCGCTCGCCGACTTCGACCGCCTGATGGCCGTGAACGTGCGCGGCACCTTCCTCGGCCTGAAGCACGTGCTGCCGCGGCTGATCGACCAGGGCGCAGGTGCGGTGGTGAACTTCTCCTGCGCGGCGGACTCCGAGGAGGACGTGGCCCTCGGTCCCTACGCTGCGAGCCGCCACGCCGTGCTCGGGCTGACCACCTCCGCGGCGCGCGAGGCTGGGCCGGCCGGGGTGCGCGTGAACGCGATTCGCATGGGACCGATGGGACACCGCGGCTGTCCGGAGGAGGTGGCCGAGGTGGTGCGCTTCCTCGTGTCTCCCTGGACGAGCGCGAACGGCGCCGTCTGGTCGCTCGAGGCCGGCGAACTCGTTTCCTGAAGCAAACGCCCCGTTCTCCCGCCGGCGCTGGTACGGTCGGCTCGTGGCGAAGGCGACCAAGCCGCAGGGCGCTGCGCGGCGGGGGGATTCCGCCGCCGCCGAGCCCACGATCAGCTACGTGATGGGGCGGCTCGATCTCGCGCTGCGGCGGAACCTGGGGGAAGGGCTGGCCTCGCTCGGGGTCACGCTCCCTCAGTACACGGCGCTGTCCGTGCTCCGCTCGCGTGGCGCGCTGTCGAACGCGCAGCTCGCGCGGCGCGTGCTGATCACGCCGCAGTCCACGATCAAGGTGATCGCAGCGCTCGAGAAGAAGGGCCTGATCATGCGCGTGCCCGATCCGGACCACGGCCGTATCCTGCGCACGCTGCTCACGCCGAACGGGCAGGACGTGCTCGTTGCGTGCGACCGGGTGGCGGAGCAGGTGGAGGGGAAGATGCTCGAGGAGCTCTCGCCCGCCGAGCGCGACATTCTGCAGACGTCGCTGAAGAGCTGCGTGCGCTCGCTGGGAGCGGGCTTCTAGCCGCCCACCTGTTCGTCCCGCCCGGCCTCGAGCCCGAACACGAGCTCTGGCACGGCCAGCACGAGCAGGAAGATGAGCGGGGCAGTCCAGCTGCCGGTGGCCTGGTGGAGGCCGCCCATGATCACCGGGCCCATGGCGGCCATCCCATAGCCGAAGCTCTGGGACATGCTCGACAGCTCAGCCGCCTCGGACTGGTCGTGCGAGCGCAGCACGAAGAACAGGAACGCGAGCGCGAGCGTGGCGGCCTGCGAGATGCCGGCGAACACCGCCCACACGATCGTCGCGCTCGCGGGCGAGAACAGCAGGCCGAGCAGCCCGCCGGCGAGGAACAGCACCGACCCCGCGACGAGCAGCCGCTGGTCGCGCATGCGCGCGGCGATCACCGGCACGCCGAAGCACACCGGGATTCCGAGCAGCGTGAAGATCGACAGGTAGAGGCCGGAGGTGCCCTTCGACATGCCGTGGTCCTGGAGGATCGACGGCAGCCACGAGAGCAGGCTGTAGAACATCAGCGACTGCACGCCCATGAACAGCGTGACCTGCCAGGCGAGGCGGTCGTGCAGCAGGCGCGACGCGGTGTGAGGCGTGTGCGTCTGGCGCTCCGCCACCGCGCTCGGGTGGCGCGCGAACGGGATCCAGATCAGGCCGCAGACGAGCGCCGGCAGCGCCCACACGGCGAGCGCCGGGCGCCAGCCGTGGCCGATCGCGTCCTCGATCGGCACCGTCAGCCCGGCTGCCAGCCCCGCGCTGGTGCTGATCGCCATCGTGTAGATGCCGGTCATGAAGCCCGCGCGCTCCTGGAAATCGCGCTTCACGAGGCTCGGCACGAGCACGTTGCCGAGCGCGACGCCGATGCCCGCGATCGTCGTGCCGACGTAGAGCCAGACCACGCCGGGGGCCACGCGGACGAGCATCCCCGCGGCCATCGCCACGCCCACGAGCACGAGCGGCAGCTCGTGACCCATGCGGCGCGACAGCCGCGGCACCATCGTCGCGCCGAGCGCCATGCACACCACCGGCAGCGTGGTGAGCGCGCCGGCAGCAGTGCCCGACAGCGGCACTGAGCTGCGCAACTCGTCGATCAGCGGGGGCACGCTGGCGACGGCGATGCGGAGGTTGAGAGCGGTCGCGACGACGGCGAGCGCGAGGGGCAGGGCCGTTCGCTGCCCGACGACCGTTGACCGTTGACCGGCTGTCACTACAGAGCGGTCAACGGTGAACGGTCAACGGTCAACGGGCACTCAAATCGGATACTCGCGACCCAGCTCCTGCACCGTGATCCAGCGCAGCTCCGTGAACTCCTCGAGCGCGGCGCGGCCGCCGAAGCGGCCGAAGCCGCTCGCCTTCACGCCGCCGAACGGCATCTGGGGCTCGTCGTGCACCGTGGTGTCGTTCACGTGGCAGATCCCGCTCTCGATGCGCTGCGCGATCTCGAGCGCGGCCGGCACGTCGTTGCCGAACACCGCGGCGGCCAGGCCGTACTCGGTGTCGTTCGCCAGCTCGACCGACTGGTCCGGGCTGTCCGACGCCATCACGGCGAGCACGGGCCCGAACGACTCCTCGGTGTAGAGCCGCATGTCCGGCGTCACGCCCTTCACGACGGTCGGCGGGAACAGCGTCCCGTCGGCCTCGCCGCCGCTCAGGATCTCCGCGCCCTTCGACGCCGCGTCCTGCACGAGCTCGCTCACGCGCTCGATCGCGGCCTTGTTGATCAGCGGCCCGATCACCGTGTCGGGCTCGCGGGGGTCGCCCACCTTCATGCCGCTCGCCCGTTCGGCGAGCTTCGACGCGAACTCGTCGATCAGCGCGTTGTCCACGATCGCCCGCTCGGTGGACATGCAGATCTGGCCCTGGTGGAAGAAGGCGCCGAAGTTGGCGGCCTTCACGGCCTGGTCCACGTCCGCGTCGGGCAGCAGGACCATCGGCGCCTTGCCGCCCAGCTCGAGCAGCACGCGCTTGAGGTGCTTGCCGGCCTTCTCGGCGATGATGCGGCCGACCTTCGTCGAGCCGGTGAAGTTGATCCGCCGGGTGAGCGGGTGCGCGATCAGCTCGTCGACCACGTCGGCGGCGTCCGCCGGGGCGTTCGTGATCAGGTTGATCACGCCGTCGGGCAGGCCCGCGTCCACGAGCGCGTTGACGACCGCCGCGTGCGTGCGCGGGCACTCCTCGGAGGCCTTAAGCACGACCGTGTTCGCGTAGGCGAGCGGCGTGGCCACTGCGCGCGTGGAGAGGATCACCGGCGCGTTCCAGGGCGCGATCGCCACCACCACGCCCGCGGGCGCACGCATGCCCATGGCGAGCTTGCCCGGCACGTCGGAGGGGATCACGTCGCCCACCAGCCCGTAGGCCTGGGCGCCCGCCTCGCGCAGCATCCCGGCGGCCAGCTGCACGTTGAACATGCCCCAGCCGAAGGTGCCGCCCGTCTCCTCGGTGACCGTGCGGGCGATGTCCTCGGCACGGCTCTGCAGGATGTCGGCGGCCTTGAGCAGGATCTCGCGGCGCATCGCGGGCGCGCTGTGCGACCAGTCGCCGAAGGCGGCGTGCGCGGCCTCGACCGCGGCCTTCGCGTCTTCGCGCTTGGCGGCGGCGGCCACGCCTACGGGCTCACCGGTGAAGGGGAAGGTCTTCTCGAACGTCTCGCCGCCGGCGGCGCCTTGCCAGCGCCCTCCGATCAGCAGCTCCTGCTGCGCAAGCTCCACGGTGGCCATTACCGCTCCTCTTTCTCGATCCTCATTACAGCCCCGGGCGCGGGGCTTGTTCGCCTAGCGGACAGCGATGCGCTAGGCGCACCCGCAGTCTACGCCTGCCTGCCGTTGCGCACAGGGAACGAACCGCCGCCGCCGCGCAGGTCGTCCTCGATCGCGGCCGCCGCCTCGAGGGCGTGCGGCAGGAACTCCTTGCGCAGAGCGCTCATCGACGCGCGACTCGCGTGAACGGACACGTTGAGCGCCGCCGACATGTCGCCGTTCGCGCCCCGGATCGGCACCGCCGCCGAGCGCAGTCCCTCCTCGAGCTCCTGGTCCACCATCGCGTAGCCCTGCTTGCGCACGGCCGCCACCGCCTCGCGCAATCCCTTTTCGTCCTTCACCGTGCGCGCGGTGAGCGGCTGGATGTCGATGCGCGAGACGCGCTCGTCGAACTGCTCGTCGTCGAGCCCTCCGAGCAGCACGCGGCCCATGGAGGTGGCGTAGGCGGGCAGCCGGGTGCCGACGGCCAGCGTGATGCTCATGATGCGGCGGGTGGGCACGCGCACCACGTAGACGACCTCGGTGTCGTCGAGCACCGAGATCGACGAGGACTCGTTCACCTTCGCCACGAGCGACTCCATGTGCGGCTGGGCCACCTCGGGGAGGCTGAGGCTCGACAGGTATGCGTAGCCGAGGTCGAGCACGCGCGGCCGGAGCGAGAAGCGCCCGTCGGCGAAGTGCACGTAGCCGAGCTTGACGAGCGTGAGCAGGAAGCGGCGCGCGGCGGCCCGGGTGAGTCCGGTGGCGCGCGCCACGTCGCTGAGCGCCAGTTCGCGGTGCTCGGCGTCGAAGGCGCGAATCACCGCGAGGCCGCGCTCGAGCGACTGCACGAAATCTGAGCTGCGAGACCGTTCCTCAGGCATCCCCGTCCGATCCTCCATGCGTGACTGCACAACGGTTCGGTATGCGAACGCTACCTCAGGTCGGATAGAGCCGAAACCCCTTCCGTGCCATTTCTGACGATTAGGCGCCCTCGCCACCGTCGACGTTGTACGCCGCGCCCGTGATGTAGGTCGATTCGTCGCTCAGGAGGAAGGCCACAACGGCCGCGATCTCGTCCGGCGTGCCGCGGCGGCCCTGCGGGTTGAACTGCTCGGCACCCGCCTGGAACTCGTCCGGGAAGGCCTCGAACAGGGGCGTGCCCACCGGCCCGGGCACGACCGCGTTCACGCGAATGCCGTTCTGCGCGTACTCCACGGCGGCGTTGCGGGTGAGCGAGAGGATCGCGGCCTTGGTGCCGGCGTAGGCGCCCAGGCCGGGCACGCCGTGCAGCGCGGTGCCGGAGGCGGTGTTGACGATCGTCGCGCCGTCGCCCTGGTCGAGCGCCGTGCGCAGCATCTCGCGCAGGTTGAGGAAGACGCCGCGGAAGTTGATGCGCACGAGGCGGTCGAAGTCCTCCATCGTGGTCTCGGCGAGCGGCACGGGCTGGCCGCCGATTCCCGCGTTGTTGTGCAGCAGGTCGACGCGGCCGAAGCGCTCCTTCACCGCGCCGAAGTAGCGCGCCACGTCCTGCTCGTCGGAGGCGTCGCCGCTCAGCGCGATCGCGCTGTCCGAGCCTATGCCGGCCGCCGCGCTCTCCACACCCGCGCCGTCCACGTCCACGAGCGCGACCTTCGCGCCCTCCTTCACGAGCCGGCCGGCGGTGGCGAGGCCGATCCCGGAAGCCGCGCCGGTGACGATCGCGACGCGGTCTGTGAGTCCCTCGAACGGCATTGCGTCTCCTTCGGTCGGTGGTTACGAGTCAGCCCGCGCCGTCCATCACCATCTGCAGGGCGCTGCGGACCGACACTGGATCCGCGTCCGGCGCAAGGTGGGCCATCAGGGTGAGCGCCGAGCGGGCTAGGTGGCGGGCGAGCAGGAGCGCCGCCTCGCGGACCTCGCGCGCGGTGCAGGCGCCGAGGATCGCCTCGTGCTCGCGGTCGCCGGTGCTGCGGCCGGCCGGGTCGTCGCCGAGCACGGACATCCGGCGGTAGCGCGCGCTGCGCGCCATGAAGCCGGCGATCTGCTCGCGCAAGGGCGGCGGGCAGCGCGACACGAGGCCGAGGTGGAAGCCGGCGTGGGCGGCGTCCCACTTCGCCGGGTCGTCGCCGGCGGCGCGCATCGTCTCGAGGTCGGCTCGCAGCGCGTTGAGGTCGTCGTCGCCGAACAGCGGTACCGACAGCGAGAGCGCGAGCGACTCGAGCAGCACGCGGTGGCAGTACACGGCGTCGAGCTCGGCGGGGTCGAAGGGCGGCACGCGCGGGCGGCGGTTGCGGCGCGACTCCACGAGCCCCTCGGCCTCGAGCCGGCTCAGCGCCTCGCGCAGTGGCGTGGTGCTCACGCCGATCGTCTCCGCCAGCTTCACCTGCGACAGCTCGGTGCCGGGCGCGATGTCGCCGGTCACGATCATCTGGCGCAGGGCGTCGAGGGCGATCGACACGGCGTCGCGGTCCCGCGGGCGGGCGCTCATGCCTCCTCCTCCCGCACGACGATCACGGCCCGGCCGAAGAGGTCGCGCCCTTGGGCCGCCTCCTGGGCGGCGGCCGCCTCGTCGAGCGCGAAGCGGTGGAACACCGGTGGCGGCTCGAGCTTGCCCTCGGTCACGAGCGCGAACACCTCGCGCGTCTGATCGGCGGTGGCGCCGGTGTCGGCCGCGATCGTGAGATGCGAGCGGTAGAGCTTGCGCATGTCGAGTTCCACCCGGCCGCCGCCGTGCGCGCCGCAGCTCACGAGCCGCCCGTAGGGGCGAAGCGAGGCGAGCGCCTCGTCCCAGAGCTCGGGCGAGGAGATGTTCTCGTAGACCACGTGCACGCCACGGCCGTCGCCTGAGCGCTCGCGCACCTCGTCCGACCAGCCGGGACCGCTGTAGTTCACGCCGGCCGTCGCGCCGAGCAGCTCGCGGCAGCGCTCGAGCTTCCAGTCCGAGCCGGCGGCCGCGATCGCGCGGGCGCCGAGTGCCTTCGCGATCAAGAGCCCCGCGATCCCGAGCCCGCCGCCCGCGCCCATCACGAGCACGTCTTGGCCCGCGCACAGCTCGCCCGCGCGGGTGAGCAGGTTCCAGGCCACGGGATAGGTCGTGCCCATGGACGCCGCCTGCTCGAAGCTCACGTGCTCGGGGATTCGGGCGACCGTGTGCTCGGGCACGGCGCAGTACTCCGCATAGCCGCCGTCGCGGTGGACACCCACGGCGCCATGCTCCTCGCAGGCGTTGGTGAGGCCGGCGCGACAGAGGTCGCAGTCGCCGCAGTAGAGCGTGCTCGTGCACACCACGCGGTCGTCCACGCCTACGCTCGTCACCTCGTCGCCGACGGCCTCCACGACGCCCGCCGGGTCGGAGCCGAGGATGCGGGGGAGGGTGACGTTGAAGTCGGCGCCGCGGCGGCGCACCTCCACGTCGAGCGTCCTGCCGACGGTGACCGCGTGGACGCGGATGAGCACGTCGCGGCGACCGAGCTCGGGCTCCGGCCAATCGAGGTACTCGAGCGCCTCTGGTCCGCCGTAGCTCCTGACCACGACTGCCTTCATCTCGGCCAACTCTATAGAGATCGACGGCAGTTCCCGCACAAGTACGCAATCAGCCTGCCCACGATCGTGCAATCTCTATAGAGTTGCCTCCGTGGCCACGGACTTCCGGCTCGCGAGCATCCAAGACGCGGACGGCCCGACCGCCGCGCTCGTGCTTGGCGACAGCGTGCACCCGCTCCCCGGTCGCCCGAGCGCGCTCGAGCTGCTCAGCGTGTGGGACGTCGCGCTCGGCCAGCTCGGCCGCCATGCCGAGCAGGACGACGTCGGGCCGGGCATCCCGCTCAGGGAGGCCCACCTTCTCCCGCCGATCACGAATCCGCCGAACCTCTACATGGCCGGTGCGAACTACGCGGACCACGCGCGCGAGATGCGCAAGCTGCCACCCGATGCCGAGGTGGCGAAACCGGCGGGCGGGCCGTTCATGTTCCTCAAGCCCACCACCACGCTGATCGGGAACGGCCAGCCGGTGAAGATCGGGCCCGGGGCCGAGCGGGTGGACTGGGAGGTGGAGCTGGCCGTGGTGATCGGCAGGCGCGCCGAGCGCGTGGCCGAGGCGGACGCGCTCGACTACGTGGCCGGCTACACCGTGGCCAACGACGTGTCGGTGCGCGGGCGCTTCGTGCGCGAGGACACGGCGGAGCCGCCGATGAAGTTCGACTGGTTCCTGCAGAAGGGCTGGGCCACGTCGTGCCCGCTGGGTCCGTGGCTCGTGCCGGCGGCGAGCCTGCCGGACGCGCAGGATGCCGCGCTGCGCCTCACGCTCAACGGCGAGGTCCAGCAGGACTCGCGCACCTCGGAGATGATCTTCTCGATCGCCGAGCAGATCGCGTTCCTCAGCGCTGTCGTGCCGCTCGTGCCCGGCGACGTGATCTGCACCGGCACCTGCGCGGGGGTGGGGGCAGGCAAGGGGCGCTTCCTCGCGCCCGGCGACGTGATGGTTGCCGAGGTGGAGGGCGTCGGCCGGCTCGAGAATGCGGTGGAGGAGGGGTGAGGAAGTGAACGACTTCATCAAGCGCATGGCGCACGTTGCGCTCGTGGTGCCGGACATCGAGGCGTCGGTGTCGTGGGCCACGACCGTGATGGGGATGCGCGAGACCGAGCGCGCCGACGGCGTGTCCTACCTGACGCACGCCGACTGCCACCACTCCCTTCAGTACATCGACGGCTCCGGCGGTGAGGCCCGGCTCGATCACGTGGCGATGGAGGCGCACGACGATGCCGCGCTCGACACGCTCGTCGCGCGCCTTCGCGACCACGACGTGGAGATCGTTTCCGAGTCGCCCGAGGAGCGCGGGATCGGCCGCGCGATCCGCTTCCGTGGCCCGGCCGGTCACGTGGTCGAGGTGTTCTCCGGGATGGACTCGGACAGCGCGGCCTTCACCGGCAGCGGCGTGCAGCCGCGCAAGTTCGGCCACCCGATGCTTGCCTGCGAGGACACGGGACCCACGCGCAAGCTGTTCGAGGAAGTGCTCGGCTTCCGCCTGTCGGACGACGTGGGCGACGGCACGCTCGTGTTCATGCGCTGCGGCGTGGACCACCACGGCATCGGCTTCGGCCGCGGCCCGCGGGATGGGTTGAACCACTACGCCTGGGGCGTCGAGAACCTCGGCACGCTGGGCGGGCTCGGCGACGTGCTGGCGCGCAACGGCGGCAGCTTCATCTGGGGACCTGGCCGCCACGGCGCCGGCCGCAACATCTTCACCTACCACTTCGATCCGGCCGGCTGCATCGTCGAGTACTACGCCGACCTCTACCAGGTGTGGGACGAGCGCACCTACGAGCCCGGCCACTGGTCCCTCGAGGACCCGACCTTCGCGAACCTCTGGGGCCCGGGGCCGCCGATGGAGATGATGGAGACGGCCACGCCGCTCGCGTAGCGGGCTGATCGGGCTAGCCGGGGCGGTCCGGCGGGCTCGCCAGGCCTGTGCGGTACGCGCCCCGGTTGCTCCGTCAGCCGTGCTCGAGCCGGCCCACCGTCGGCGGCGCGGTGGACTCAGTGTCGAGCACGCCGCGTCCGGTGCTCCAGCCGTACTTCTCGCCCACGGCCTGGATCTCCTCGAGCGGTGGCTGGCGGTGCTCGGTGTAGGGGTATGTGGGCGACTGGGCCGGCTCCCCCAGCGCCTCGAAGAAGTGCTCGAAGCCGCCGGGCACGATGAACACGAGGAACTTGCAGGCGGCGGAGGTCACGCGCCAGTCGTGCACGGTCTTCGGCGGCACGTAGATGTAGCTGCCCGGCACCGCCTGGTGGACGCTGTCGCCCACGCCGATGTCGAGCGTGCCCTCGAGGATGTAGAAGCCCTCGGCGTCGCGGTCGTGCACGTGGCCGGGGGCGACCATGTCGCGCGGGCCGAACCACTCGGTCACGGCGAAGCCGCCGTCGGTGTCGAGCGCGCGCGCCTTCATCGTGATGATCCCGCCCTGGAACCAGATCGCGGGGCCCTCGCCGGGGCCGAGCGCGTAGCCGGGGGCGACGCCGTCCGGCGTGCCGCCCGAGTGCACGGTCGCGACCGGCTGGTCGTCGCCGATCTCGGCCCGTGGGTTGGTGAACGAGAGGGCCAAGGAGTGCTCCTTCAGCGAGCCATGTAGCCGCCGTCGACCACGAGGTTCGAGCCGGTGACCCAGCTCGACTCGTCGGAGGCCAGATACACAGCGGCGGTGGCCACGTCCTCCGGCCGGCCCGTGCGCGGCAGCATGATCGCCGCGAGGTGCTTGCGCCGGAAGTCTGGATCCTCGAGCTGCTCGGCAGTGGCCGGCGACTCCACCATGCCCGGACTGATCGAGTTCACGCGGACGCCGTGCGCGGCGCCCTCGAGCGCCAGCTCGCGCGTCATCGCGATCACGGCGCCCTTGGCAGCGGCGTGAGCCACGCTCCCCGGGGTCGAGGGGTTCGAGGAGAGCCCCGAGATCGAGCCCGTGTTGATGATCGACCCCCCGCCGCGCGCGACGAGGTGCGGCCAGGCCGCGCTCGTCACGTAGAAGATCAGGTGCACCTCGTTGCGGATCGTGAAGTGCCACTGCTCGTCGGTCATGTCCGCGATCGAGGCGAAGCGCGGCGCGGCGGCGTTGTTGTAGAGGACGTCGAAGCCTCCGTGGCGCTCGGCGGCGCCCTCCACCCAGGCACGCGCCTGAACGGGGTCGCCGAGGTCGAGCGGCTGGAATGACTCCATCTGGCCGCCCTCGGCGCGCACCAGCTCGACCGTCTCGCGCGCCTCGTCGACCTTCACGTCGCAGCCCACCACCTGCGCGCCCTCGCGCGCGAAGAGGATGGCGGCGGCCCGCCCCTGGCCGCCGGCCGTGCCGGTGATGAGCGCAACCTTCCCCGTCAGGCGGTCGGCCAAGCCGGCTCCTCCACTGGCCGCCGCACGCCTGCTTCGACGAGCCGCGGCAAGATCAGCTCCTCCATCTGCTGGAGGCCCTCGTCGTAGTCCGGCCACGACAGCGCGATGCCGTCGAGCCCGAGCTTCCGCAACTCGAGGATCCGCTCCACCACCTGGTCGGGCGTGCCGACGATCGGCAGCGAGAAGAAGCCGGCGATCATCCCCTCGATCGTCTTCTCCATCTTCATCTCGTCGAACGGGGTGGACTGCGAGTTGGCGGAGTTCATCTTCACCGTCTCGATCGCGCCGGCGCGATCGGCGAGCTCGCTGTGGATCAGGTCCCAGTCGGCGCTCGCCTGCCGCTCGCTGTCGCGGCAGACAATGTGCCCGCGGCCGAACACCCTGATGTCGCGCCCGCGCTCCTCGCGCGCCTGCCGCTTGATGTCCGCCACCTGCTCGGCGGCTGTCTCGAGGTTGGTGAGCCCGGCGAAGATCAGGTCGCTGTGCGCGGCGGCGAACGCGCGCCCCGCCGGGCTCGTGCCGGCGTTCATGATCACGGGGTAGGGGTCCTGCACGGGCTTCGGCTCCGAGAAGCCGCCGTGCACCTCGATGTACTCGCCGCTGTAGTCGCTCTCGCCGGGTGTGGTCCAGAGCTGCTTGAGCGCCTCGGCCCACTCGGCGGCGACCTCGTAGCGCTGGTCGTGCTCGCGCTGGGTGAGCCCGAACATCGCGAGCTCCGACGAGTTCCAGCCGGCCACGATGTTGAGCCCCCAGCGGCCGCCCGAGATGTGGTCGACGGTCGCGCCCATCTTCGCCGCCAGCACCGGGTGGCCGAGCGGCACGTGGAAGGTGGAGAAGACCATGATGCGCTCGGTCAGCGCGAGCAGGCCCGCGGCCCAGGTGAAGGTCTCGAACGAGCGGTCGCCCAGGTTGGCCCTGCCGCCGTAGCCGCGCCAGCGGGCGATCGGCACGACGGCGTCGATCCCGAGCCGGTCGGCCCACTGGGCGAGGCGCAGCGTCTCGTCCCACTCGCCCTTGAGATTGCCGTCGATATCGGCGAGGGTCACCCCGCCGCGCAGGTTCGTGGCGAACACGCCGAGCTTGAGCGCGTTCTCGTCATTCAGGACGGGAGTGGCGCTCTTGCTGATGCGCTGACGGGCCGTAGTCACCTAGAATGATTATAACGATATGGCTGGTCCTCCCGCCTGGGTTAGCGAGATGTACGAAGACGTCGACGCAGGTCGCGGCGCGGCCGTGCTCGCCCGCTTCGCGCCCGATGTGGAGCTCCAGTTCGGATCGCGGCCGGCGGTCAGCGGGGTGGAGGACGCGCAGCGCACGCTCGCGGCCGTGCACGAGAACTTCGTCAGCGTGAGCCACCGCTTCGTGAACGTCTGGGTGGAGGGCGACACCACGATCTGCGAGTTCGTGGCCACGTATCTGCTCCCGAGCGGCGAGCGCGTGCCGCTGCCCACGCTCACGATCCTGCGGACCGCGGGTGAGCAGATCGCCAGCATGCGCGTCTACATGGACGAGCGGCCGCTGGCACCGCACTTATGATCATGACGGTGACGGCTTCGCCACAGACCCCGCTCGCCGCCCGTCCCTCGCGCGCTGAGATGGTGGCGAGAGAGCTGGAGCGCGACATCGCCGACCGGCGCGAGCCCGGCGAGCGGCTCGGCACGAAGGAGGATCTGCGCAAGCGCTTCGGCGTGGCGGTGGCCACCGTGAACGAGGCGGTGCGGCTGCTCGAGATGCGCGGCGCGATCGAGGCGCGCCCCGGGCCGGGCGGCGGCGTGTTCGTGTCGCGGCGCGCCTCGCGCCTCGCCCTCAGCCACCTCGTGCTCGGCTTCCGCTCCGGCACCACCACCTACGCCGAGACGCTCGAGGTGCGTGACGCCCTCGAGCCGCTGATCTGCGGCCACGCGGCCCGCTACCACCGCGCCGGGGACATCCGTGCGATGAAGAAGATCGTCGAGCAGATGGAGGCGACGATCGACGACCCGGCGGCCTACTTCAAGACCAACTGGGCGCTGCATCGCCGCATCGCGCGGCTGTGCCGCAACGAGCCGCTCCGCACGATGTACCTGATGCTCGTGGACTTCCTCGAGTCGGAGATGGCGAACGCCGAGTTCGGCGAGTTCGACGGCCAGGCGTTCCTCAAGGTGCACCGCGACCTGGTGGACGCGATCGACCACGGCGAGGGCCCCGAGCTCGACGCCGCCGTCGAGGCGCACCGGCCCACGCAGGTCCTGCAGATCCGCTAGATCCGGAACTCCGCCTTCACCTCGTCGGGAAAGAGCTCGTCCGGCGTGAGCCGTTTGGCGCAGGCGCCCTGCTCGTGCGCGTATTCGAGGAAGGCGTCGAGCGTGCGCTCGTTGTCCTCGATCCCGTAGGGCCAGAAGTCCGGGCCGAACGTCTCCTGCGCGCGCTGTGCGTTCGCCGGGCTCCAGGGGATCGGGTAGCGCGGCGCGTTCGTATCGAGGGCGCGCTCGAGGCTGCGGCGCTTGGCCTCGCGGAACGCTGTGTAGAGGTTCATCGCCGCCCAGGGATAGGTCTCGTGCACGTCCCCGCGGAGCGCGACCACGTGCATGATCGGGAACACGCCGGTGTCGCGGTGGTAGGCCTCCTCCTCGGCGCGGGCGTCGCTGAACAGGCGCACGGCCTGGCCGCTCGCGCAGGCGTCCGGCGCGTGCGCGGCGATCACCGCATCGAGGTCGCCGCTCGCGAGCATTTCGCTCAGGCTGCGATCCGCCACTGGCGTGAGCCTGATGCCGGGCGGCGGGTCGAGCTTGATGCCCTCGATCCGCCCGGGCTCGTTCGTGCCGCCCTGGAACCACTCGATCTCGCTGAGGTCGAGCCCGTACTGGTGCTGAAGGGCGCCGCGCGCGTAGACGGTGGCCGTCTGCGTCCACTCGGGCACGCCGATGCGGCCGCCGGCGAGCGCCTTCGGATCGTCCACCGGGCCCCCGGCGCGGACGAAGATCGCGGCGTGGCGGAACGCGCGCGACGGGAACACCGGGATCGCGGTGAGCGAGTCGTCGCCCGCGGCCCTCAGCGAGCAGTACTTCGCCAGCGAGAACTCGGAGATGTCCCACTCGCGGAAGCGGGCGAAGCGGAAGAAGGTCTCCTCCACCGAGAAGCGCATGCAGGTGAGGTCGATGCCCTCCACCGGCACGACGCCGCTCACCAGGTCGCGCACGTGGTCGTAGTCGCCGATCGCGAGCGTGAGGTGGAGGTTGGCGCGCGAGTGGTCGCTCATCCGAAGTGAAGGTTGACGTTCTTCGACTGCGTGTAGGAGGCGAGCTCCTGGAAGCCCTCTTCGCGGCCCACCCCGGAATCCTTAACGCCGCCGAAGTCGGTGCCTGGGAAGTGCGCCGAGGCGTCGTTCACCCACACGTACCCGGCCTGCACGTCGCGGGCGAAGCGGTGGGCGGTGCGCAGGTCGTTCGTGAACACGCTCGCGCTGAGGCCGTAGGAGAGGCCGTTCGCGATCGCCAGCGCCTCGTCATAGCTCTCGAACGGCATCGCGGCGAGCACGGGGCCGAAGATCTCCTCGCTCGCGAGGCGCGAGTCGGGCCGCACGCCGTCGAACAGCGTGGGGCGCACGAACATGCCGCCCTGCAGCGCCTCGTCCTCCACGGGACCGCCGCCCGCAAGCACGCGCGCGCCCTCCTCGCGGCCGACGCGCAGGTAGTCGATCACCTTGTCGAACTGGCCGCGGTGCACGATCGCGCCGGTCTGCGTGTGCTCGTCGGAGGGCGGGCCATGGCGCAGCGCGTCCATCTTGGCGGCCAGCCGCTCCACGAAGGCGTCGTGCTCCGAGCTGTGCACGAGCAGCCGCGAGGTGGAGCCGCAGGACTGTCCCTGCCAGGTGAAGTTCATGCCCTTCACGGCGCCGTCCACGGCCTGGTCGAGATCCGCGTCCGGGAACACCACTATCGGGTTCTTGCCGCCCAGCTCGAGCGTGACCGTCTTGACCACGTGCGCCGCGGCGCGCTGCTGGATCGCCCGGCCGATCGGCACCGAGCCGATGAACGCGATGCGGCGCACTTCCGGGTGCGCCACAAGCGCGTCGCCCGCCTCGCCGCCGTAGCCCGTGACGATGTTCACCACGCCGGGCGGCACGATCTCGCGGATCAGCTCGCCGAGCCGCAGCGCCGACAGCGACGTGTGCTCGGACGGCTTCACGATCACCGTGTTGCCGGCGATCAGCGGCGCGCCGAGCCGGCCGGCCGCGAACATCAGCGGATGGTTGAAGGGGATGATGCGGCCGACCACGCCGAACGGCTCGTGGAGCGTGTAGTCGAGCCGGTCAAAGTCGCTGGGGATCGTGTCGCCACGCAGCTGGAGCGCCAGCCCGGCGAAGTAGCGCAGCTGGCCGGCGGCGATGCCGGCGTCGCGCCGCATCTCGCGGATCGGGCTGCCGTTGTCGTCCACGTCGAGCCGCGCGAGCCCCTCCGCGTGCTCCATCACCACGTCCGCGATCGCGTTCACCGCCGCGGCGCGCTCGAGCGGCGGCAGCGCCCGCCATGCCGGCTGCGCCTCGCGGGCGGCGCGGGCGGCACGGTCCACGTCCTCGGCGGCGCAGCGCGGGAAGCGCGCGATCGTGTGGCCGGTGGCGGGGTTGAGGGCGTCGATCGTATCGCCGCTCGCGGCCGTCGCGAGCTCGCCGCCGATCAGCGCGGGGAGGGTCTCCACGGGCCGGACGTTACCGCACAAGCCTTGTAATCGTTATGGTTGATTACGAGTGGAGGCGCGCTTCAGAATCGGCGTCGACATCGGCGGTACGTTCACCGATTGCGTGGTGGTCGACGCCGATGGACAGCGCACGGTGTCGAAGGCGCTGACCACGCACGAGTCGCTCTCCGACGGGGTTCTGGCGGCGCTCGACGTGGCCGCTGGCGAGCTCGGAATCGCACGGGCGGAGCTGCTGCGCGGCACCGCGATGCTCGTGCACGGCACGACCGTGGCCACCAACGCGGTGCTCACCCGCGGCGGCGTGCGCACGGGCCTCATCACCACGCGCGGGCACGAGGACGCGTTGATCATCGGCAAGGTCTTCTCCAAGCGCGCCGGCCTCGCGGAGCGCGACATCCAGCACTCCTCGCGGCTCGACAAGCCGGAGCCGATCGTCCCGCCGGAGCTGATCCGCGGCGTGTCCGAGCGCGTGGACGTGGATGGCGACGTGGTGGTCGAGCTGAACGAGGCGGAGGCCGAGCGGGCGATCGACGAGCTCGTGGCGGCCGGGGTGGAGGCGATCGCGGTGTCGTTCCTGTGGTCGTTCGTGAACTCGGGCCACGAGCGCCGCGTGCGCGAGCTGCTCGCCGAGCGCGCGCCGGGCGTGTTCGTGTCGCTCTCGTCCGAGATCGCGCCGCTGCTCGGCGAGTACGAGCGCACCTCCACGACCGCGCTCAACGCCTACGTCGGTCCGAAGGTCGCGAGCTACCTCGCCGGGCTCGAGGCGCGCCTTCAGGAGGAGGGGCTCGGCGGGCCGATGCTCGTGATGCAGGCGGGTGGCGGGCTCACCTCGGTGGAGGACGCGAGCGGGAAGCCGATCCTCACGCTCGACTCCGGGCCGGCGGGCGGCATCCTCGGCGCGCGCCACCTGGGCGCGCTCTACGGCGAGGGCAATGTGATCTGCACGGACGTGGGCGGCACGTCGTTCGAGGTCGGGCTGATCCTCGGCGGCGAGATTCCGCTCGACCACGACCCGGTGGTGTCGCAGTACAGCCTGCGCATCCCCAAGCTCGCGGTGCGCTCGATCGGTGCGGGCGGCGGGAGCCTGGCGTGGGTGGACGCCGGCGGGCTCCTCCGCGTCGGGCCGCAGAGCGCGGGCTCGCGGCCCGGTCCGGCCTGTTACGGGCTCGGCGGCAGCGAGCCGACGGTCACGGACGCCGACCTCGTGCTCGGCTACCTCGACCCGGACTCGTTCCTCGGCGGCCGCATGGCGCTCGACCGCGACCTGGCTCTGGCCGCTCTCGCCCAGCTCGGCGAGCGGCTGTCGATGGAGCCCGAGGAGGTGGCGCTCGGGATCTTCCGGATCATCAACGCGCAGATGGCGGACCTGATCCGCAAGGCCACCATCGAGCAGGGCCACGACCCGCGCGACTGCGTGCTGATCGCCTACGGCGGCGCGGGGCCGACGCACGCCGCCTTCTACGGCCGCGACATCGGCGCGAAGGCGATCCTCGTGCTGCCGCGCTCCACCGCGTTCTCGGCCGAGGGGATGCTCACCTGCGACGTGGTGCACACCGCGCAGGGCGCGCGCTTCCTCGGCGCGCCGTTCGTGGATGGCGACTTCGCGCAGCTCGGCGAGGACTTCGTGCGGCTCGAAGGCCAGGTGATCGAGCAGTTCGCGCGCGAGGGCGCGCGCGACGAGGAGGTCACGCTCGTGCGCGAGCTGGGCGTGCGCTACCGGAAGCAGGCGCACACGCTGATCGCCCAGGTGGACGGCGGTCCGCTCAGCCTCGACTCGGCGGGGCCGATCCAGGAGCGCTTCGAGCGCCGCTACGCGACGGTGTACGGCGAGGGCGCGCTGCTGTCGGCGGGCGCCGGCATCGAGCTGGAGGCGCAGTACGTGAACGGCACGCGCGCGGTGGAGCCTCCACCGCTCCGCGCGCACGACCTCGAACCCGGCGACGGCTCGCAGGCGCTGCGCGGCGAGCGCCAGGCCTGGTTCGACGGTTTCCTGGCCACGCCGGTGTACGAAGGCAGCGAACTGCACGCGGGCGACGCTCTCACCGGCCCGGCGCTGATTCAGCGCATGGGCGACAGCCTCGTCGTGCCGAACGGCTTCAGCGCAACGGTCGACGAGTACCTGACGATCGCACTCACGCCGTCATGACGAGCACAACCCCGACACCCGACACCCGGCGCCCGGCACCCGGCAGCATCGACCCCGTGACCTTCGAGGTGATCCGCCACCGCCTGTGGGCGATCAACGACGAGCAGGCGATGATCGCCGCCCGCATGTCGGGCTCGCCGGTGATCTACGAGGTCTACGACTTCAACGCCGGGTTGCTCACGCCCGACGGCCACGGGCTGGTGGCCGGGATCTACATCCTCCACCACGCCGCCACGATTGACTTCTTCGTGCAGCGCATCCTGGCCGAGTGGCCCGCGGACGACATCCGCGAGGGCGACATGTTCTTTACGAACGACCCCTGGTACGGCGCGCTGCACTCGAACGACGGGATCCTCGTCACGCCGATCTTCTGGGACGGGCGGATAGTGGCCTGGTCCGGCCTCGCGATGCACGACGAGGACGTGGGCAGCCCGGTGCCGGGCAGCTTCGTGGTGGGCGCGCGCGACTCGTTCGGCGAGGCGCCGCTGTTCCCCTGCGTGAAGATGGTCGAGGATTATCGCCTCCGCCCGGATGTGGAGGGCATCTTCCTACGCAACGCGCGCACACCCGAGCACAACGCGCTCAACCTGCGCGCCCGGCTGGCGTCGCTGACGGTCACGCACCGCCGCATCCACGACCTGATCCGCGACTACGGCGTGCACACGTTCCTGGCTTGCCAGGGCGAGATCGTCGACTACGTGGAGCGCGTGGTGCGCGGGTACCTGCGCGAGATCCCGGACGGCTCGTGGTTCCACCAGGTGCACCTCGACCACGACGGCAACGACAACGAGCTGTACCGGATCGCCTGCCGGCTGACGAAGACCGGCGACCGCCTCGTGGCGGACTTCACGGGCACGGCGAAGCAGGCGCCGGGGGCGATCAACTGCGCGCGCCCCGCGCTCGAGGGCGCGGTGAGCGGCGTGTTCCTGATGTTCCTCTGCTTCGACGTGCCGTGGTCGGTGGGCGCGGTGCACCGCGTGCTCGAGATCGTGTCCGAGGAGGGCACCGTGAACAACGCGCTGCCGCCGGCAGCCACCAGCATGGCCTCGATATCGGGCACGCTCGCCACGCAGCAGGCGGTGGCCAACGCATTCGCGAAGATGCTGCTGTCGTCCGAGCGCTTCCGTGACGAGGCGCAGGCCGCGTGGTCCTCGATCCCCAACTGCCTTGTGCTGTCGGGGCTCGACCGCAAGGGCATCCCGTTCACCACCGTGGACATGAACAACTGCGGCGGCGGCGCGGGCGCCCGCACGTTCGCCGACGGGATGGACACCGGCGGCATCTTCCACTCGATGGGCTCGATGATCCCGAACGTCGAGACCATGGAGAGCCGCGCGCCGGAGCTCGTGGTGTACCGGCGGCAGCGGGCCGACTCGCAGGGGCACGGGCGCTTCCGTGGCGGCGCCGGGATCGAGATGGGGCTGACGCCGCACAAGAACCCGGAGCCGCTCGTGCACATCGTGATCTCCGCGTTCAACAGCCAGCCGGACAACCAGGGCATCGCGGGCGGCACGCCGGCGGCCGTGAACTACAGCGTGGTGCTGCGCGGATCCGAGCTGCGCGAGCTGTTCGGGGCCGGCAGCGTCCCCACCGACGCCCGCGACGTGGCGTGTGACCTCACCGAGGTGCTGCCGGCCAAGGCGCACACCCACGTGCGGGACGGCGATCTCCACCTGTACCTGCAGACGGGCGGCGGCGGCTACGGCGATCCGCTGCGGCGCGACCCGGAGCTCGTGCTGGCGGACGTGCGGCGCGGGCTGATCTCGGCGGCGGTGGCGCGCGACGTGTACGGGGTGGACCCCGAGCGGCCGGGCCTGCGCGACGAGCTGCGCGCACGGCGGCTCGCCGAGGCCACGAGCGCCCCGGTCGAACGAGTGGAGGGAAGCGGCGAGCCGATGCACCCCGTGGCCGACACGCTCGAGGCCGTGCGCGTGGATGGCGTGGCACTGATCCGCTGCACGGTGTGCCGCACGCGCCTGAGTGCCTACGGCGAGGACTACAAGGCGGGCGCCGCGATGCGCGAGCGCTCGTTCACCGAGCTGAACGAGCTGAACGACGTCGCGCCGGCCACCGACCTCGTGGCGCGCGAGTTCTACTGCCCCGGCTGCGGCACCGCGCTCGCGCTGGACATCCAGCGCGCGGGCGAGGGGCTGCTTCCGGAATGCACCTTCGGCGACGAGAGGAGAGACCCATGATGGGAGAGCCAAACGCGGGCGAGCTGCTGGACCGCCTCGCGATCCGCGAGCTGGCCGACAACTGGCTGACCTACCGCGACAACCGCGACTGGGAGAAGTTCCTCCAGGTCTGGCACGAGGACGGCGTGATGATGACCACCTGGGGCGGGAAGACCTCGCCGCAGGGCTTCGCGGACGCCGCCGAGGCGGGCTACGCGCGCGGCGACCGCATGCTGCACTCGAACGGCGGGACCACCGTCGAGCTGGCGGGCGACCGCGCGATCGGCCAGACCAAGATGCGGATCATGCAGCGCGGCCCGGTGGACGGCGTGCTGTGCGACGTCACGTGCATCGGCCGCAACTTCGACTTCTACGAGAAGCGCGACGGCCGCTGGGGGCTCGTGCTGCGCCAGCCGATCTACGAGCGGGACTTCTGCGTGCCGGTGAACCCCGACGAGACAGTCACCCTCGACCCTGAGATCATGGCGCGGCGGCCCGAGGGCTACCAGCGGCTCGCGTACCTGCAGGAGGGGCTCGGCTACACGATCAAGCCGGACATGCCGACCGAGTCGGGCCCGGAGCTCGCGGCCCTGCTCGCCCAGGCGGAGACATGGCTCGCCGGCCGCGAGCTGACCTGGGTGCAGGAGCGGGCGGCCGCGGGCTAGCGCCGTGACCACGCTCGTCACCGGCGGCACCGGCGTGATCGGCGCCTACGTGGCGCGATTGCTGCTCGAGCTCGGCGAGGAGGTGGTGGTCACGAGCTCGCGTGGCGACGCGACGCTGCTCGGCGCGGCGGCGGAGGCCGTCACGCACGAGCGCTGCGACGTCCGCGACGCCGACCGGATGGCGCTGCTGCTCGAGCAGCACCGGCCCGAGGCGCTGATCCACCTCGCCGCCGCGCTGCCCGCGCTGTGCAACGAGTCGCCCGCGCTGGCGGTGGAGATCAACGTGACCGCCTCGGCCGCGCTCTACGAGGCGGCCCGCCGCAGCTGCGTGGAGCGCTTCGTCTACGCAAGCACGAAGTCCGCCTACGGCCCCGAGCTGCCGGCCGAGCATGGCCCGCCGGAGTACCGGCCGATACCCGAGGACCTGCCCGCGCGGCCGGTGTGGATGTACGACGCCTCCAAGTACGCGGGCGAGCTGGTGCTGGGCGCGCAGCGGCGCGCCGGCGGGCCGGAGCTCGTGAGCCTGCGCTTCGCGACGATCTACGGGCCGGGCAAGGGCGGCCGCCACGGCGGCGCGGCCGGGCTCAGCCGGCTGATCGAGGCGGGCATCCGCGGCGAGGAGTATGCCCTCGAGCGTGGGGGCGACCAGGTGGACGACGTGATCTGGGTGGGCGACGCCGCCGACGGCATCGTCCGCGCCGCCCGTGGCGGCGGGCCGCTCGCGCTGCTCTACAACATCGCCACCGGCACGGGGATCGCGGTGCGCGACTTCGCGGCGGCGGTGGCAGCGGAGTACCCGGCCGCCTCGTTCGAGATCGGGCCGGGCCTCCACTACATGGGCGAGCAGCCCACGTACGGCGTGCTCGACATCACGCGCGCGCGAGAGGACCTCGGGTTCCGCCCCGACCCCGGCCCGGCGCGCGGGGTGCGCCTCTACGCGGAGGGACTCGCGGAGCTCGAGCGCGCGGCGCGTTCGTCGCGGTGAGCCTCGCGGATGCGCTCGGCGTAGAGCGGCAGATCGAGCCCGAGCACTTGCCAGCGGCCGAGCTGGTGGAGCAGGAAGTGGTTGCAGCCCAGCTTCGAGAGCGTGCCCACGTCGCCGGCGAGCAGGGCGGCGAGCTCGTCCTCGCTGAGCGGCGGGCGGGCGGCGCGCAGGGCGGGCTCGGGATCGCTGTTCAGGGCCTGGCGCAGCGCCGGCTCGTGTACCACGCGGCGGCAGAGCTTGTTCACCGCGTACACGCTCATGCGAGCGACCAGGCGGCGTAGGCGTGGCCGAACTGCGGCTGCACGTCGAGGAAGTCCGGCGGCCGCGGGTCGAACATGGCGAGCATCGCGATCCAGTCGAGCAGCTCGCCGCCCGCGTTGCCGGCCTCCCAGAGCCGCGCGTCGGTGGCCTCGCTGACCAGCGTGTCGAGGTCCGCTGCCCGCAGCAGCTCGAGTACGCGCTCGACCCAGTCCGGATCCGGCACGCCGGTGTGCGACTCCTCGGAGATGCGCGGGCCGCCGATCTCCACCGAGAAGCTGCCGCTGGCCACCACCGCCACGCGCCCGCCCGGCGCGGCCTCCACGGCCTCGCGGATCGCGCGGCCGAGGGCGAGGCAGCGGCGCGCCGAGGGCAGCGGCCTGATGAACGCGTTGATGTAGACGGGCACGAGCCGGGGCGCGGGGTCCGGCGCGAGGAAGTGGAGCGGCGCGATCACCGTGTGGTCGAACTCGAGCTCCTGGAGCATCCCGACGTCGAAGTCGGCATTCACGAGCTGGGACTGGACCGCGCGGGCGAGCTCGGAGTCGATCTCGAGGTCGCGCTGGAGCTCGGGATAGTCGCTCGCCCCGTGTGCCGAGTCGGCCACCGCGATCGAGAAGATCGGTAGCGATTCCCAGAACAGGTTGTAGTGGTCCGAGGTGAAGTACACGAGCGTGTCGGGGCGCATCTCTTCGAGCCGCCGGGCGAGTTCGCCATACATGCGCTCGATCTCCTCGGCGAGCGGCGCGCGCTGCGCGACCCAGGTGGGGAAGTGCGGATTGTGCGGCACCCCGAAGGCGCCGACGATCTGGGCCATAAGGCATAATCAATAGCATGATCTCGGGGTCAGAGCGCCCGGCAGGAGTCGGCGGCGCCCGGCCCCAGATGCGCTACGGGAGCGACGCCTTCGCGGAGGTGCTCCGCGGGCTCGAGCTGCCCTACGTCGCGCTCAACCCGGGCGCGAGCTACCGCGGCCTGCACGACAGCCTCGTGAACTACCTCGGCAACGAGCGGCCGCAACTCGTCGTGTGCCTGCACGAGGAGCACGCGGTGGCGCTCGCGCACGGCTACGCGAAGGTCGCCGAGCGCCCGATGGCGGTCGCGCTGCACAGCAACGTGGGGCTGATGCACGCCACGATGGCGCTCTACAACGCCTGGTGCGACCGCGTGCCGCTGCTGGCGATCGGCGCCACCGGCCCCGTGGACCCGGCGCTGCGGCGACCGTGGATCGACTGGATCCACACCTCGGCCGACCAGGGCGCGCTCGTGCGCGAGTACGTGAAGTGGGACGACCAGCCGGCGTCCGCGCAGGCGGCGGTCCACTCGCTGGCCGACGCGGGGATGCTCACGAGCAGCTACCCGCACGCGCCCGTGTACGTGTGCCTCGATTCGGCGCTGCAGGAGGCGGAGCTCGAGCATGAGCCGGCGCTGCCGGACGCGGCGCGGATGCAGCCGGCGCCGCCACCCGAGCCGCCGGGCGAAGCCGTGGCCGCCGCGGCGGAACTGCTGTCCGCGGCGGAGCGCCCGCTGATCCTGGTCGGGCGCGTGAGCCGCGGCACCCACGCTTGGGAGGAGCGCGTCCGGCTGGCGGAGCGCCTTGGGGCGTGTGTGTTGACCGATTTGAAGGTGGGCGCCGGCTTCCCGAGCGACCACCGCCTCAATCCGGCCGTGCCCGGCACCTTCCTCACCGACTCGGGGCGCGAGCTCGTGACCGCCGCCGACGTGATCGTGAGCCTCGACTGGGTGGACCTCGGCGGCACGCTGCGCGCGGCGGGCGCCGGCGCGCGCGTGATCTCGTGCAGCGCCGATCACGCGCCGGAGTTCGGACCGGTTGCCGCGGACCTGGCGATCAGCTCGCACCCTGACTTGCTTGTAGAGGCGCTTGGAACGGCGGGCATTGAGGGAGGGGAGCGCGAGGCGTGGCCGCCTCCGCGCGGCGAGGGCGGGCCACTGGGCGACGGCCTCACCGTGCGCCGGCTGGCGGCCGCCCTCGCCGGCGCGCTGTCCGGCCACGACACGTGCCTCGTGCGCCTGCCGCTCGGCTGGGACGGCGCGGACCTGCACGTGGCCCACCCGCTCGACTACCTCGGCCAGGACGGCGGCGCCGGCCTGGGCTCGGGCCCGGGCATGGCGGTGGGCGCGGCGCTCGCACTCGCGGGCAGCGGCCGCCTGCCGGTGGCGGTGCTCGGCGACGGCGATCTGCTGATGGCCTCGAGCGCGCTCTGGACGGCCGCCCACTACCGGCTGCCGCTGCTCGTGGTGGTGGCCAACAACCGCTCGTTCTTCAACGACGAGCTGCATCAGGAGCGCGTGGCGGGGGCGCGCGGGCGCCCGGCGGAGAACCGCTGGATCGGCCAGCACATCCGCGACCCTGATCCGGACCTGGCGGCGCTGGCGCGCGCGCTGGGGCTCGAGGGTCATGGGCCCGTTGACGACGAGGACGAGCTCGAGCGCATGCTCGCCACGGGGGTGGAGCAGGCCGCGGCCGGCGCCGCCGTGCTCGTGGACGTGCGCGTGAGCCCGCATGGATACCCCGGCGGAAAGGGATAGCGGTATGGACCTGTCAGGCAAGACGGTGGCGATCACCGGCGCGTCGTCCGGGATCGGGGAGGCGATCGCGCTCGCATGCGCGGAGGCCGGCGCGAGCGTGGCGCTGGCGGCACGGCGCACGGAGCTGATCGAGGCGCTCGCGCAGCGGATCGAGGCCGGCGGCGGCCGCGCCGTGGCGATCACCGCCGACGTGGGGGAGGAGGCGCAGGCGCGGGCGTTCGTGGAGCAGGCCACCGCGGCGCTCGGCCGCCTCGACGTGCTCGTGAACAACGCCGGCGTGATGATGCTCGGCCCGATCGACGGCGCACCCACCGACGAGTGGCGCACGATGATCCACGTGAACGTGTTCGGCGTTCTCTACTGCACCCACGCGGCGGTGCCGCTGATGCGCGAGCAGGGCGGTGGCCACATCGTCAACGTCAGCTCGGTGGGCGGCCGCGTGGTGGGCAACTTCTCGGGCGTCTACAGCCTCACCAAGTTCGGCATCGGCGCCTTCACCGAGGCGCTGCGCAAGGAGTCGCTCGACGCCGGCATCCGCGTCACGCTGATCGAGCCCGGCTCCGTGGCCACGGACCTCCGCAGCCACACGCGCAAGGAGGTACTCGAGCAGACGCTCACGGCGTTCAAGGGCGTGACCCCGCTCGAACCCTCGGACATCGCGAACGCCGTCCTCTTCGCGATCGGCCAGCCCGAGAACGTGGCGATCAGCGAGCTGCTCGTCAGGCCGTCGGCACAACCGATGTAGCGCAAACAATCCCAGTCTGGTGCCTCTATGGGGCACTCAGATGGGATTGCTCAGACGATCGCGCGACCGGCGCGCCGGCCTTGGCCATCAGCCTGCGCAGGTCCGACTCGTCGGCCGGGCGACGGTTCGTGTGGCGGAAGGGGTTGGCGAGGGCGGCGGCGATCATCGCCTCGCCGGCGGCCTCGGTCAGCTCGCCGCCCGCGAAGCGCGGCACGAACCCGAGCCGCTCGTAGAACGCCGGGAGCTTCTCGATCTCACGGGCCGCGCGGTCGTCGAGCACCGGCGCGTTGAAGTCGGCCACGTGCGGCAGGAGCACGCCGTTCTGGTAGCCGTGTGGAAGCTCGACGCTCGGCGCGGATGTCAACGCGTGCACGAGCCCGAGCTCGGCGGCCCCGCACGCCAGGTTGGCCATCGCGCTCGCCTCGATCAGGTCCTGCATGTCCTCGCGCGACCCGTCTAGCGCGCGCGGGAGCGACACGCGGATCGTGCGCGCGGCCGCCAGCGCCAGCGCGTCGGTGAGCTGGCTCGCGCCGCGGGACCAGAGCGACTCGTAGCAGTGGCTGAGGGCATCGAGCGCGGCGTAGGTCATCGGCTCGGCGGGCAGCGAGCGCAGCAGCGTGCCGTCGAGCAGCGCCAGCGCCGGCTCGTACCCCCGCCCCCGGATCACGATGTGGCGCTCATGGGAGGAGTCGTGGAGCACCACGACCGGCGACACCTCGGTTCCGGAACCAGCGGTGGTCGGTATCGCGATCACGGGGGCGGGGAGATTCGGAAGCTGTTCGCGACCGGCGTAGAGGCTGAGCGGGCCGGGATTGCGCAGGCGCATGGCCACGGCCTTGGCCGCGCACAGCGCGCTGCCGCCGCCGATGCCGAGTACCGCCGTTGCGCCGTGCTCGAGCGCCACCTCCGCGGCGTGCTCCGCCTCGGCGAGGTCGGGGTCCACTCCGATCAGCCCGCACAGCGGCAGCTCCACGCCGACCACGCCGGGCACGATCGCCACGAGCAGGCCGAGGTCGGCCAGCGCACGGTCGGCCACCAGCGCCACCACCGGCGCCCCGAGCGCCGCCAGCTCGTGAGGAAGGCGCTCGCGGACGCAGCCGGCGCCCTGCACGATGCGCGTGCCGGCGAGGAACTCGCGCGCCTTTCCGCCGCGCGCCACGACCCCCGCGCTCAGGCCGCTTCCCGGTCGACGCTGCCCGTGTTCATCGCCTCGAGGAGGGTGTGCACCCGCAGGCTCTCGCCGGACAGCTCCGCCGTCATCTCGTGGCGGTAGAACACGAGCACGCGGTCGCAGAGCTGCTCGAGCTCGTCCAGGTCAGTGGACGCCAGCAGCACGATCGCGCCGGCCTCGGCCGCCGACTTGATCAGCGTGTGCATCTCAGCCTTCGCGCCCACGTCCACCCCGCGGGTGGGGTCGTCGAGCAGCAGCACGGACGGCTGCGCGTCGAGCCACTTGGCGAACACGACCTTCTGCTGGTTGCCGCCGGACAGGAGCCCGGCGCGCTCGTCGGGCGACGGCGCCCGCACGCGCAGGCGCTCCATGTGCTCGCGCGCGTGCTTGCGCAGCGTGCGCCCGCGGATCACGAGGCCGTCGCGGCCGAGCGCGACCGCGCGCACCTGCCCGATGTTGTCCCAGAGCGGTTTGTCGAGCATGAGCCCGAAGCGCCGCCGGTCACCCGTCACCACGGCCACGCCGGCCCCGATCGCGTTGCGCAGCCCGCGCGGCACGGAGCGCCCGCCCGGCAGCAGCACCTTGCCGCTGTCCGGCCGCCGCTGCCCGCTCACCAATTCGATCAGCGTCATGTGCCCCCCTCCGGCCAGCCCGGCCATGCCCACGATCTCGCCTGGCTCGGCGTGGAAGTTCACCTGATCGAGGCGGTGGTCCACGCTCACCCCCTCGAAGCGCAGCGCGCGCGCCTGGCCGCCCGCGCCGTTCACCGGCGCGTCCACCGCCTCGGCGATGTGCGCCTGCACGTCGGCCGCCGCCTCGCGCGCGGCCACGCCCTGGTCGTGCCGCGAGCGATCCCCGAGCATCGCGTCGACGATCGTCTGCACCGTCAGCCCCTCGCGCTTCGCCCCCTCGAGCACGGGCAGCCCGTCGCGGAGCACGGTCACCTCGTCGCAGAGCTGCATCACCTCCTCGAGGATGTGGGACACGAACAGCACCGCCACCTGGCGGTCGCGCATGATCTTGAGCGTGCTGATCAGCGCCTCCGCGCGCACTGACTCGAGCGCCGAGGTGGGCTCGTCGAGGATCAGCACGCGCGGCTGCGTGACGAGCGCCTTCGCGATCTCGATGAGCTGCCGCTCGGCAAGGCCCAGCGAGCCGAGCGGATGCCGCAGGTTCACCTTGAGTCCCAGCTCGTCGAGCACGGGCTTCGCCTGCCGCGTCATCTCCTTGCGGTCGATGATCGGGCCGTGCCTGGGCTCGCGCATGGGGAACAGGTTGCTCAGCACGTCCAGGTCGGGGAACAGGCTGAGCTCCTGTGACACCACCGCCACGCCGTTGCGGGCCGCCTCGGCGGTGTTCGCGAACGACACCTCCTTGCCGTCGAGGCGCAGGACGCCGGCGTCCGGGCGGACCGCCCCGGCGATGATCTTCACGAGCGTGGATTTGCCCGCTCCGTTCTCGCCGAGGAGGGCGTGCACCGAGCCGGCGCGGACCGTCAGGCCCGCGCCGCTCAGCGCAATCACACCGCCGTAGGACTTGTCGATGCCCCGCGCCTCCAGCATTGCTTCTAGTTGGCCTGGCTCAGTGGCTTCAGGTAGGCGCTCGGGTTGGCGAGCTCCTTGTCGATCGTGCTCTTGAAGAAGGCCACGCGGTTGGCGTTGCTCTTCTCACGATTCATCACCTGGTCGACGTTCTGCGCGTCGACGATGCCCGAGCCGGGGTTGAACCAGCCGTCGGGCAGCGCCGTGCCCTTCTGCGCCTTG
Organism: Thermoleophilaceae bacterium; assembly: GCA_036491015.1. GTDB lineage: Bacteria > Actinomycetota > Thermoleophilia > Solirubrobacterales > Thermoleophilaceae > JAICJR01. The sequence continues at coordinate 38,545 of DASXCV010000417.1, forward strand.
GCGGCGAGGAAGGAGATGGCCATGTAGCCCTTCAGGAAGTGCCACGGGTCGCCGAGCGCGTACACGTTGCCGTTCTTCACGGCCTGCAGCGCGATCGGGTCGACGTCGCAGGCACCCACGAGGTAGTGCTTGCCCGTCTGCTTCTCGATGCGGTCCATCGACACCGCGTCCTGGTCGCCGGGCGCCAGGTATGCGACTGCGTTCGGGTGCGCCTTCACGACGCTGTTCCAGTGGTTGTAGTTGTCCGTGGGCTCGGCCCCCACGTTGAACGGGCCGACGATCTTCAGGTTCGGACGCTGCGCCTGGATCACCTTCTTCATCCCGTCGATGCGCGCCTGGAGCAGCGGCAGGCCGGGGATGTCGTTGCCGAAGACGACCTCGCCGGTGGCGTTCGCGGGAATCTTCTGCAACATCTTCTTGCCGAGGCTCTCGCCGAGCGCGGTGTTGGAGTTGCCCACGAAGGTGGTCACCTTCGAGCCAGGCAGGCCGGGCGCGTCCACGGCCACGACCGGGATGCCCTGGCCGACCGCCGTCGAGAACGGGCGCACGAACAGGTCGGGCGTGGTGGTCATCGTCGCGACGCCGTCACGCGACGTCTGGGTGGCCGACTGGAACAGCTGCACCTCCTGCGGCCCGTTGATGCCGTTCGGGGCCGCCTCGGTGAGCTTCACCCCCGGAGTGGCGTCCGCCGCCGCCGTCGCGCCGTCCGCCATCTCCTGGAAGGCGTTCTGAGTCGAAGAGGCGGTGATCATCGCCAGCTTCACGGTCTTTGCGCTTGAGGCGCTGCTGGTGCTCGACCCGCCGCTGCTCGTGCTGCTACTGCTGCTGCCCGAGCTGCCGCAGGCCGACACGCCTACGGCCAGCGCAAGCGCGGCCGTAGCGGTCGCGAACGCGACGCTCTTTTTCTTTCCGGAACGTCCGAACGACATGAGGAACCCTCCACGGTTGGATGACCTGTGACCTGCGTCCTGCTGCTCGGGCGTTCTCACAGCGCGAGTCCCGAGCTGTGGCCCCGGCGCCTGCGGCGCACGAGGCTGTCGAGTGAAACGGCGCCGAGAATCACCGCGCCGGTGGTGAACGCGCTCCAGTTCTGCGGCACGTTGAGGAAGGGCAGGCCCGCGTTCACCGCGCTCAGCAGAATCGCGCCGAACACGGCTCCGATGACGGTGGCCGAGCCGCCCCGCAGAGACGTGCCGCCGATCACCGCGGCGGCGATTGCCTGCAGCTCGAACCCGGTGCCGATGTTCGGGTCGCCGGACTCGAAGAACGCAAGGCCGAGCATGCCGGCGAGCCCCGCCAGCAGCCCCATAAGGACCAGCGCCTGCACGCGCACCCGCGGAATCGAGATGCCGGAGAACGTGGCCGCCTCCGGGTTGGAGCCGATCGAGCGGACCCGGTAGCCGAACGGCGTGAACCGCAGCACCCCGGTGAGGATCAGCGCGAGCGCTATCAGGATCCAGACGCTCGTCGGCAGGCCGGCCGTGTTGCCCCCGAGCTTCGTGAAGAACGAGTTGCTGATCGGCAGGTTCGTGACCTGCTGACCGTTCGCGAGCGCGAGCGCGAGGCCGCGGTACATCGACAGCGTGGCCAGTGTCGCGACGATCGCCGGGATGGCGATGACCTGGACGAGGATCGCGTTGATGAGTCCCATCGCGCCGCCCAGCCCGACCCCGATGAGCGCTGCGATCCACGGGTTCATCCCATGGCTCATGAGCAGTGCCGAGGAGATCAGCGCGAGCCCGAAGATCGAGCCGACGGACAGGTCGAGCTCCCGCATCGACAGCAGGAACGCCATGCCCATCGCGAGTATCCCGACGTAGACGGACTGCTGCAGGACGTCCTTGAGCTGGCTCCAGTGGAAGTAAACGGGGTGCAGGATCCCGATCACGACGACGAGCGCGATGGTGGCCAGCAGCACCGGCACCGACTCGATCTCGACGAGCCTCGTGGTGACCGACTGAAGCGACGCGCCGGGCCTGCGCTCGCCGCCGTCGTCAGCCTGGGGCGCGGCCGCCTGGCCGGCGGGCGGTGCCGTCACGTCGCCGGAGCCTTGCCCGTTGCCGGCATCCGCCGAGACCCCTACCTGTTCCTGATCGGGACCCTCCGTCACGAGGCCCCTCCTCTCGAATCAGCCATCGTTCCCCTCCAGCGAGCCCATGCACCCGCGTGGCCGAGCCGGCCACGGTCGGGCCGCGCCGACGTACTCCTCTCCTTTACGCCGTCGTGCGTTGATCGAACGAACATCCGCGATCCGCACGAGCAAGTGTCTGTGAATGTCAGACAGTTGTCAAGGAATGTCAGACAGTAGAAGACACCTGCGAACCAGCGGCGGGGGACTCTCGCCGTGGTCGGGACGAGGGCGCTCTGCGGGGGCCGAGAGGTCGCCAAGCGGGCGGAAATACCCCCTAGCGCGGGGATTTCCTGCTCCCACCGGATGTGACCAGACCTCACTGGACCCACCAGGGGAAAGACCATATTGAATACGTGTGAGTACTGTCAGACGCTTAACTCCACCTCAACGCATGAAAGGCCCGACTTTGCCCGACTCCCTCAGCTCCACCGCAGACGTGACCGCCGAGAGGCCTGTGGCCTATATGCGGCAGCTCTGCAAGCACTTCGGGCACAAGCAGGAGGCGTCGTTCGGCGACACGAGCGGCGAGATCCGCTTCGACTACGGGCGCTGTGAGCTGAGCGCCGGCGACGGCGTGCTGAGCCTGCGCGTGATCGCCGACGAGCCGGACGGGCTCGAGCGCCTCGAGCACGTGATCGCGTCGCACCTCGAGCGCTTCGGGCGGCGCGACGGCCTGACGGTGGCCTGGGACGAACGCGCCTGAAGGAGCGCCATCTGGCGCACGGCACTCGCGCGACGTGGGGCAGCGCCCATAGACTGAGGACGCTTTGGCCCAGGGTGCTCGACAGTCGCGTGGCCGTGTCCGCCCGGTTCGAACCGACTCGTCGCGGCACGTCGCCACCGAGATACGACGCTTCGTGGAACGCGAGGGCCTCAAGCCCGGCGACCGCGTGGGCACCGAGCAGGAGCTGGCGGCCGAGTTCGGGGTGAGCCGGCCCACCTTGCGGGAAGGCCTGCGCCTGCTCGCGAGCACCCACCTGATCCGCTCGACCCAGGGCCGCGGGGGCGGCATCTTCGTGGAGAGCACCGCCAACGAGGGGATCGGGCGCAACCTCAGCGACTCGATCGGCGCCATGCTCGCGACGGAGAGCATCTCGCTGAGCAAGCTGCTCGAGGCGCGCATCGTGATCGAGGTGCCGGTGGCGGGCCTCGCGGCCGCTGCCGCCACCCAGGAGACCGCCGACGCGCTCGATGCCGCCATCGCGCGCGCGAGCAAGGCAGAGCCGGGCGACAAGGTGTTCAACGCCGCGGACTCCTCCTTCCACGAGACGCTCGCGAAGGCCACCGGCAATGACCTGCTCGTGGCGTTCACGCGCTGGGTGCTGGAGGTCCTCCAGCCGTCACTGATCAAGCGCATCGGCGTGCGGACGAAGAAACGGACGATCCTCGCCCAGCACCGCGCGATCGCCGTGGCCGTGCGCGGCAACGACGTGGCCGCCGCCGAGCTCGCGATGCGCAAGCACTTGGAGTACCTCGTGGAAGTGCTCCGGAAGACCGACGCCGGACTCCGCTGAGCGCCCTGTAAAGCCGGGAAAGCGTGCGCTAAAGTGCGCGATGTGACCGTTTGTTCATATTGCGAACCGGACTGACCGGGCTTGGCCGAACTGCTGTCACTCTCAGATGCCGTCGAGAAGGTGATCGCTGACGGCGACTCGGTCGCGTTCGAGGGCTTCACCCATTTGATCCCGTTCGCGGCCGCACACGAGGTGATCCGCCAGCGCCGGCGCGACCTCACCGTGATCCGGCTCACCCCCGACGTGATCTTCGACCAGCTGATCGGCGCGGGCTGCGTGCGCAAGCTGGTGTTCTCGTGGGGCGGCAACCCGGGCGTGGGCTCGCTGCACCGCTTCCGCGACGCGGTGGAGAACGACTGGCCGGCGCCGCTCGAGCTCGAGGAGCACAGCCACGCGGGGATGGCCAACCGCTTCGCCGCCGGGGCGTCCAACCTGCCGTTCGCCGTTCTGCGCGGCTATGTGGGCACGGACCTGCCGGGGCGCACGCCGTCGATCAAGACGATCACGTGCCCGTTCACCGGCGAGGAGCTGACGGCGGTCGAGGCGCTCAACCCCGACGTCGGCGTGATCCACGCGCAGCGCGCCGACCGTGACGGCAACGTGCAGCTGTGGGGCATCGTCGGCGTGCAGAAGGAGACGGTGCTGGCCTCCTCCCGCTCGCTCGTCACGGTCGAGGAGATCGTGGACGAGCTCGAGCCGCTGCCCGGGGCGATCGTCCTGCCGCACTGGACGGTCACCTGCGTGGCCGAGGCGCCGAAGGGCGCACACCCCTCCTACGCACAGGGCTACTACGACCGCGACAACGAGGCCTACCGCGCCTGGGACCCGATCGCGCGGGACCGCGACAGGTTCCAGCAGTGGCTCGACGAGGAGATTTATGGGTCAGTTCACGCCTGATGACTTCATGACAGTCGCCGCCGCGCGTGCTTTGCGCGACGGCGTGTCGCTCTTCGTCGGCATCGGCCTGCCGAGCACGGCGGCCAACCTCGCTCGCCGCACTCACGCTCCGAACCTCGTCCTCATCTACGAGTCCGGCTGCATCGGTTCCAAGCCCACCACGCTGCCGCTCTCGATCGGCGACGGCCAGCTCGCCGTGACCGCCGACTCGGTGGTGAGCGTGCCCGAGATCTTCAACTACTGGCTGCAGCCCGGCCGGATCGAGGTGGGCTTCCTGGGCGCGGCCCAGATCGACCGCTACGCCAACATCAACACCACCGTGATCGGCGGCGACTACGACAAGCCCAAGGTGCGGCTTCCCGGCGCGGGCGGCGCGCCCGAGATCGCCGCGCTGTGCGGCGAGGTGATCGTGATCGTGCGCCAGAACGAGCGCACGTTCCGCGAGCACGTGGACTTCGTCACGTCGGTGGGCTACGGCGACGGTCCGGGCTCCCGCGAGCGCCTCGGGTTGCCGGGCAGGGGACCCGTGAAGGTGATCACCGACCTGGGCGTGCTCGAGCCCGATCCGGATACATGTGAGCTCACCATGACGCAACTGCATCAGGGCGTGGACATCGAGCAGGCAAGGGAGGCCACCGGCTGGGAGCTGAAGGTGGCCGACAGCGTGAGCACCACCGACCCGCCGAGCGACGAGGAGCTGAGCGCGCTGCGCGACCTGCTCGACACCCAGAAGGCGGCGGCTGCGTGAGCGCGACGAACGGCAGCTACGTGCTCGACGCCGTGCGCACCCCGATCGGCAAGCTCGGCGGCGCGCTGAGCGGCGTGCGGCCGGACGACCTCGCGGCGCACATCGTGAAGTCCCTGGTGGAGCGCAGCCCGAAGGTCGACCCGGCCGAGATCGAGGACGTCTACTTCGGCGACGCCAACGGGGCGGGCGAGGACAACCGCGACGTGGCGCGCATGGCCGTGCTGCTGGCGGGACTGCCGCCGAGCATCCCCGGCGCGACGGTCAACCGCCTCTGCGGCTCCGGCCTCGAGGCCGCGATCGCCGCCAGCCGCGCGGTGTCGGTGGGTGACGCCTCGCTGCTGATCGCCGGCGGCGTCGAGTCGATGACGCGCGCCCCCTGGGTGATGCTGAAGCCGGACAAGCCCTTCCCGCGCGCGCACGAGACGCTGCACTCGACCACGCTCGGCTGGCGCATGGTCAACCCGAACATGCCGGACCAGTGGACCGTCGCCCTCGGCGAGGGCGCCGAGATCCTGGCCGACCGCTTCGAGATCTCGCGCGAGGAGCAGGACGAGTTCGCGCTGAAGAGCCACCAGCGCGCCGCCGCGGCGTGGGACGCCGGCTTCTACGACGACCAGATCGTGACCGTGCCGGACACCGAGCTCGAGCGCGACGAGGGCATCCGCGCCGATTCCTCCCTGGAGAAGCTGGGCAAGCTCAAGCCGGTGTTCCGCAAGGACGGCACGGTGACGGCCGGCAACTCCTCGCCGCTCAACGACGGCGCCGCGGCGCTCTTCATCGGCGACGAGCAGGGCGCGGAGAAGCTTGGGCGTGCGCCGTTGGCGCGGATCGTGTCGCGCGCGGCGCACGGCGTTGAGCCGCATCTCTTCGGGATCGGCCCGGTGGAGGCGGCGAACAAGGCAATCGAGCGGGCCGGCATCGGCTGGGGCGACATCGACGTACTGGAGCTGAACGAGGCCTTCGCGGCACAGTCGCTCGCCTGTCTGGCCGAGTGGCGGGAACTCGACCCCGAGATCGTGAACATCAACGGCGGCGCCATCGCCATCGGGCATCCGCTCGGCTGCTCCGGCGCGCGCATCCTCGGCTCGCTGGCACATGAGCTGAAGAGGCGCGGCGGGGGCTATGGCCTGGCCGCCATCTGCATCGGCGTCGGACAGGGACTCGCAGTCGTACTGGAGGCCGCATGACCGAATACCAGACCGAGAGCGGAATCGTGGTACCCGGCTACACGCGCGAGAACGCGGACGTCGATCCGCCGCTCGACTATGCGGGCTACCGCAGCACCGAGTTCAGACACCCGAAGAACCCGCTCGTGCTCCTGCCGCACATGCTCACCGAGGTCACGGGCCCGGTGCTCGGCGAGAGCCGCCTCGGGGAGCTCGACTACGACCTCACCCGCCAGCACGAGGGAATGCCGATCGGGCAACGGATCCAGGTTTCCGGCCGCGTGCTCGACAGCGATGGCCGGCCGGTGCCGAACACGCTCGTGGAGTGCTGGCAGGCCAACGCCTCAGGCCGCTACCGGCACGAGGTGGATGACTGGCCCGCGCCGCTCGATCCGAACTTCACCGGCCTCGGCCGCTGCTTCACGGACTCCGAGGGCAACTACCGCTTCGTCACCGTCAAGCCCGGCGCGTACCCGTGGAAGAACCACCACAACGCGTGGCGACCGGCGCACATCCACTTCTCGCTGTTCGGGCGGGCGTTCACGCAGCGGCTCGTCACGCAGATGTACTTCCCGGACGACCCGCTCTTCTCCGAGGACCCGATCTTCAACTCCGTGGGCGACCCGGCCGCGCGCGAGCGAATGATCTCCAAGCACGACTGGGAGACCACCGAGGACCACTGGCAGCTCGGCTTCAAGTGGGACATCGTGTTGCGCGGCCGTGACGCGGTGGAGTTCGAGGAGCCGCACGCATGAGCGGGCCAGGGATCACGCCCTCGCAGACGGTCGGGCCGTTCTTCGCGATCGGGCTCACGTGGGACGACGGTCCGTTCGCCGCGCCGGAGGGGACCGAGGACGGCTTCTGGATCCGCGGCGCGATCTACGACGGCAACGGCGACCCGATCCCCGACGCGGTCGTCGAGACCTGGCAGGCCGACGGCGACGGCCGCTTCGCCCATCCCGACGACCCGCGCGGCGCGATCGACTGGGGCGAGTTCCGCGGGCTGGGCCGCTCGGGCACCGACGCCGAGGGGCGTTACGCCATCTTCACGATCAAGCCGGGGCCCGTCCCCGGACCGGACGGCGCGATGCAGGCGCCGCACATCGATGTGACCCTGATGTCCCGCGGGATGCTCGCGCGCGTGGTCACCCGGATCTACTTCCCCGAGGAGGAGGCGGCCAACGCCGCCGACCCGGTCCTGGCATCTTTGCCTGCGACCGCCGCTTCTGAGACGCTGATAGCCAAGAAGACCGACGACGGCTACAGCTTCGACGTGCACCTCCAAGGGGAGAACGAAACTGTCTTCTTCGACATCTGAGGGGCTCTTCTCGGGGTTGTTCGCGCGCGGCCGCGTGGCCGGCGAGGTGAGCGATCGCGCCTGGCTGCAGGCGATGCTCGACTTCGAGGCGGCGCTCGCGCGCGCCACGGCGCCGGAGAACGCCGCCGAGGCGATCGCGGCGGCCTGTGTGGCGGACGGGTTCGACGTCGCGGAGATCGGGCGCACGACCGCGGACAAGGGCACGCCGGTGCCGGGGCTGCTCGCCGCGCTGCGGGCCAGGCTGCCGGACGAGGCCGCGGCCCACGTGCACCTCGGCGCCACGAGCCAGGACGTGGTGGACAGCGCGGCGATGCTCGTGGCGCGGCGCGCGCTCGTGCCGCTGCTCGAGGACCTGGCCGCGGCTGCGGACGCCTGCGCCTCGCTGGCCGAGCGCTTCCGCGACGCGCCGATGGCCGGCCGCACGCTGCTCCAGCAGGCGCTGCCCACGACGTTCGGGCTCAAGGCGGCCGGCTGGATGAGCGGGCTCGACGATGTACATCTCCAGCTGGCGGGCGTGCGCTCTGGCGGGCTGGCGCTGTCGCTCGGCGGAGCGGTGGGCACGCTCGCCTCGCTCGGCGCGGACGGCCCGGCGGTGGTCAGGAAGGTGGCGCGCTCGCTCGAGCTCGCCGAGCCGCCGCTGCCGTGGCACACCGTGCGCACGCGGCCGGCGCGGCTCGGGTGCGCGCTCGGTGAGGCGGCCGGCGTGATGGGGAAGGTCGCGCTCGACGTCGAGCTGCTCGCGCAGACCGAGGTGGCCGAGGTGGCCGAGGGCGGGGGAGAGGGCCGCGGCGGCTCGTCCACGCTGCCGCACAAGCGCAACCCCGTGGGAGCGGTGGCCGTGAGCGCGTGCTGCGCGCGCGTGCCGGGACTCGTGTCCACGCTGCTCGCCGCGATGCCGCAGGAGCACGAGCGGGCGGCCGGCGCCTGGCAGGCCGAGTCGGAGACGCTGTCGGATCTGCTGCGCCTGACGGGCTCGGCCGCGGCCGCTCTGCGCGAGCTGCTCGAGGGCCTCGAGCCGGATCCGGAGCGCATGCGCGCGAACCTCGACCTCACCGGAGGCCTGCTGATGACGGAGAGCGTGGTAACTGCGCTCACGCCGAGCCTCGGGCGCACGAAGGCCCAGGAACTCGTGGAGGGCGCGGCGCGCGACGCGCTCGACGGCGGGCGGCCCGTGCGCGACGTGCTGGCGTCGCTCGCCGAGGTCAAGGACTCGATCGGCGCGGACGGGCTCGACGCCGCGCTCGCGCCCGAGTCCTATCTCGGCGCGGCGGGCGCGCTCGTGGACCGCGCGCTGGAGGCGCACCGCGGATGAGCGTCGAGCTGAACCACCGCATCAACGGCCCGTACGACGCGCCGGTGGTCGTCTTCTCCAACTCGCTCGGCTCGTCGCTCGAGATGTGGGCGCCGCAGGTGCCGGCGCTGTCGGTCCAGTACCGCATGCTGCGTTACGACCAGCGCGGCCACGGCGACTCGCCGGTGCCGCCCGGTCCCTACGACCTGGCGGACATGGCGCAGGACGTGCTCGACCTGCTCGACCGCAACGAGATCGAGCGCGTGCACTTCGTCGGGCTGTCGATGGGCGGTGCCACCGGCATGTGGCTGGCTGCGAACGCGCCCGAACGGATCGATCGCCTCGTCCTGCTCTGCACGAGCGCGCGCTTCGGCGCACCCGAGATGTGGATCGAGCGCGCGGCGACGGTGCGCGAGCACGGGGTGGAGGCGGTGGCCGACGCGGGGATCGGGCGCTGGTTCACCGAGGGCTTCCGCGAGCGCGAGCCGGCGGTGACGGCACGCTTCAGGGCGATGATGGCGTCGCAGCCCGCGGAGGGTTACGCGGAGCTCTGCGGCGTGCTCGAGCGGCTCGACCTGCGCGACGATCTTGCGCGGATCGGCGCGCCGACGCTCATGGTGTCCGGCGCGCAGGACCCGTCCACGCCACCCGACCCCGACGGCCGGCTGATAGCCGACTCGATTCCGGGCGCGCGCTTCGAGATCCTCGACCCGGCCGCGCACCTCGCGAACGTGGAGCGCGCCGAGCTCGTCACCGAACTCATCCTCGACCACCTGGATCCGGAGGCCTCTCCATGAGCGATCGTCACGAGCAGGGCATGAAGACCCGCCGCGAGGTGCTCGGCGACGAGCACGTGGACCGTGCGGTGGCGAACACCACGCCGTTCACCGAGCCCTTCCAGGACTTCATCACGCGCTACGCCTGGGGCGACATCTGGTCGCGCCCGGGCCTCGACCGCAAGACCCGCAGCTGCATCACCCTCGCCGCCCTCGTGTCGCTCGGCGCCGAGAACGAGATCGCAATGCACGTCCGAGCCGCCCTCCGCAACGGCCTCACCCCAGACGAGATCGCCGAGGTGATCCTCCACACCGCGGTCTATGCGGGAGTGCCGAGGGCCAACAGCGCGTTCGCGATTGCGAAGGGGGTCATGGAGGGGGTGGGGGGTGGGGGGTAGGGGGTCTGGGGTTGGGGAGTGGGGAGTAGGGCGTAGGGAGCTGTTCTCCTTACCCCCTACCCCTTACCCCATACCACTCACGCCATCGCGTGAGCGCCCGCGTGGTCCTTGATCACCTGCAGATCGCTCCGCAGCGTCTCGAGATCCAAGCCGTCCGGTGACTTGCGGTCGCCGTGGAGCCAGTCGTTGATGCTCAGTAGCGCGTAGGCCTCGTCGCAATAGGCATCGAGGAAGCCCCACGTCATCTGCTTCTCCTCGCCCCAGGTGATGCACGTGACCCGGCGCGAGTTGTAGCCGGTGAGGATGATCGCGTGGCCGCCCCAGGAGCCGGGGGCGCCGTGGCCGGTGGTGCCGCCGGGCGGCACGGTCCACGTGGTCTGACGCTGCGCCGAGATCGGCAGCGCAACACCGATGTAGCAGCCGCCGAACAGGTGGATCGAGTCCCTGATGTGCTCGTGGTTCTTCGGCTCGAGCGCAACATAGGCGTCGAACTTGTGCTTGCCGACGCCCTTCTTGCGCCAGTAGTTCAGGACATCGAGCTCGACGGCGCCGTTGTCGTTCTCGCCGGTCTTCGGGTCATACCCGCTGACCGCCTCGTACGCCTTCAATACGTCCGAGTCGGGGAGAGTGACGAGCGTGCCGTCGTTCGAGGTCCAGTCCTGGATCAGATGCGCGGCCGCGGCGCACGTGCAGTCGCCGATCGTGTCGTTGAGCATCATTCCCCAGCCGTCCGAGGGGATTTTCGTCCCCCAGTCGCAGCTCTTCGGCGCCGGCGGCAAGGCCGTGGAGTCGAGGTAGTCGGCAAGTTGAAGGGTGCGCGGGTCATGACGGGCCCGCTGCTTGCCGAGAGGCATTTGGGAGTGGTCGATCATCAGATCGTCCTCCTGTTGTTGGGTGGGGCGCTTGCCTGGTGAAGCTAGCCCGCCGGCACCTCTGAATGCAAGGGTTATGGCCGAACCTACGAGGGGCGGGTAGCACCACTGTCAGCCGCCCTTGCTGACGATACGATCGGAAAAGCCCGTGAGCATGACTGCACCTCTCGCGTCCACGCCGGAAGCAAACGAGCGCGACCTTCTCCGCACGATCGCCGCGGGTACCGCACCCGTTGTGGGGAAGGCGTTCTTCCGCTCGCTGGTCCGTCACGTGGCCGAGGCGCTCGGGGCCGAGGTGGCCTTCGTGGCCGAGTACGTGGGCGGGCCGCCGGTGCGCGGCAGGACGCTCGCGTCGTGGCCCACGGCCGCCGACGCCCTCGGCGAGGGTCTCGAATTCGGTCTCGAGGGGTCGCCCTGCGCGCTCACGCTCGAGCGCGACGTGGTGTCGATCCCAGACGGGGTACGCGAGGGCTTCCCCCACGATCCCCTCGTGACCAAGTACGCCCTCGACGGCTACCTGGCGATCGTGCTGCGCGGCTCCGACGGCGAGCGGCTCGGCTACATCGGAGTCCAGTCGAAGCATCGTCTCGAGGCCACGGACGAGGAGCTCACCGCGCTGTTCATCTTCGCCTCGCGCGCCGCCGCCGAGGTCGAGCGCCGCCGTCACGAGATCGCGCTGCGCGAACGCGAGACCGAGGTGAACGCCTCGCGCGCTCGCGTGGTCCACGCGGCCGACGAGGAGCGCCGCCGCATCGGGCGCAACCTGCACGACGGCGCGCAGCAGCGGCTGCTCGCGCTCGGCAACCTCGTGAAGCTCGCCCGCCGCCAGCTCGCCACGCCCGAGGAGGCCGCGCGCCTTCTGGCCACGGTCGAGGAGGAGGCCGGCGCGGCGCTCAAGGAGCTGCAGGAGCTCTCGCGCGGGCTCCACCCTTCCGGGCTCGTGGAGTGTGGGCTCGGCCAGCCGCTCGAGACGCTCGCCGGACGGCTCACCGTGCCGCTCGAGATCGTGTCGCTGCCCGAGCGCAGGCTGCCGGATGTGGTGGAGGTGACGATCTACTACCTCGTGTCCGAGGCGGCCACGAACGCGGCCAAGTACGCGAACGCGTCGGTGGTGCGCGTAGAGGTGGACCAGAGTGGTCGCATGATCACCGCGTCCGTGTCGGACGACGGCGTCGGCGGCGCCACGGTCGAAGGCGGCTCGGGGCTCGCCGGCCTGGTGGACCGCGTCGAGTCGCTCGGCGGCAAGCTTCTGATCGACAGCCCGGCGGGCCAGGGCACGCGCGTGTCCGCGGAGATCCCGCTGTCGCCCTGGCGCGACGCGCGCGAGCCGTTCCTCGAGTTCGGGCACGAGAACGACGAGGGCTCAGGCGAGCGGCTCATCCGCTCGATCCTCGAGGGCCGCAAGACCGCCGCGATCTCGCTCGCCCGCGAGTGGGACCTCGAGGGCGGCACGCCGAGTCTCGGCCAGCGCCTGCCGATCCGCGACCAGGACGGCCTCCGCTGGGGCGAGGTCGAGGTCACGCGCGTGGTGGTGTTGCCGTTCGGCCAGATCGACCCCGACGTGGTGAATGCCGAGAGCGCCGGCGCGAGCACGCTCGACGAGTGGCGCGCCGACCAGCGCCGCTTCTACGACGGCTGCCGCGACGAGACCGCCGTGCTCCTCGGGGAGCCCGGCTGGCGCATCACAGACGACGAGCCGATGACGATCGTCTGGTTCCGGCTCGCCGAGGCCACGCCGCCCCGCTAGCTAGACCTCCTGCGTGGCGGCCACCGGCCCGCGCGTGATCGCGCTGAGGCGCTCGTCCACGTCGAAGTAGCGGCGATCGATGTCGCCGACGCCCGGGAGCTGACCGAGCGACTCGGGGATCTTGTCGCCGAACCCGCGCGCGTGCTCCTCGCTGTCGAACAGGTAGATGCCGCCGGCCTTCTGGTTCTCGTCGTCGTAGATCCAGACCTTCCACTGGAGGCCCGGGACTCCGGCGATCCGCTCGGCCGCGGACAGCAGGTACTCGGCCTGGTCGTGATTGTGCTGGTCGTGCTCGCGCCTGTAGTTCACTTGCAAGAGCTTCATCTGCGTGCTCCTTCTCGAGGGAGAGTGTGGGCCTCCACTGCCGCGAGCACGAGCGACGCTATACCCTCGAGTGCATGTGTCGCAATATCAGAACTCTCTACAACTTCGAGCCGGCCACGACGGATGACGAGATCCGCGCGGCCGCTCTTCAATACGTACGCAAGGTCAGCGGCTTCACAAAGCCCTCGCAGGCCAACGAAGAGGCGTTCAACCAGGCGGTGGACCGCGTGGCCCACATCACGGAGCACCTGCTCGACGACCTGGTGACGAACGCTCCGCCGAAGGACCGCGAGGCGGAGGCGGCCAAGCGGCGCGCCCGGTCCGCGCAGCGCTACGCGGCCTAGGCGCGCCCCCGGCTCGCTGCGGTTCGCCGCCTGACATCCGGCTTGCAGGGGCGCTTTGGCCCTTATTTTCGTGTCTTAGGCTCCCCGCTCGGTGTCACGGCCACACCATTCCCTTGCGCTGGCGCTTGGGCTCGCTCTCGTGCTGGTCGGGAGTCTGGGCT
>DASXCV010000418.1:0-9547 GCA_036491015.1 Thermoleophilaceae bacterium
AACGGCGCGCCACGCGGTCGCACTCGGCGCGACGGTCACGATCACCCACACGATCGGCGTCTTCGCGCTCGGCGCAGTCACGCTGCTGCTGTCGCAATGGATCCTGCCGGAGCAGCTCTACCCATGGCTGAACCTGGCCTCCGGGCTAATGGTTGTGGGCATTGGAGGTGCGGTGCTCCGCGCCAGAGTGCGCGGTGCGCAGAGCGCAGTGAGCAGGGCGGCTCATACGCACGATCACCACCACAGCCACGATCACCAACACGACCATGACCACTCTGCGCACGGCGCACCGCGCACTGCGCACCGACACGACGACCTCTCCTGGAAGGGTCTCCTCACCATGGGCGCATCGGCAGGCTTGATCCCCTGCCCTTCCGCACTGGTCGTTCTCCTCGGGGCGATCTCCCAGCACCAGATCGCGCTGGGGCTGCTGTTGATCGTGATGTTCAGCCTCGGGCTCGCGGGCACGCTCACCGGGCTCGGGCTGGGGGTGGTCTACGCGCGCGGGCTCACGGCGCGGCTCAACCTGTCGGGCCGGATGGTGCTGGCGCTGCCGGCGGTGTCGGCGCTCGTGATCCTGGGCGCCGGCTGCCTGCTCACCGCCCGTGCGGTTCCGCAGATCGTGTGACCTCGCGCATCTCGACCCCCACCTTCTCCTCGGCCTCGACCATCACCTCGCCGAGCTCGGTGGCATGGCGAGAGATCAGCGAGCCGACTGCCTGCGAGCGCGCGATCAGGATCACGCCCGCGCACACCGCGGCGAGCGCCATCACCACAGCGCCGCCGCCGAGCGGCGTGTTGCTCCAGTCCTCGCCGCCCACCAGCGGAGCGAGCAGCACGGGCAGGACCGTCTGGGCGCTGAACACGAGCGGCGCCACCTGACTGGCGGGCCGGGTCTGGAACGCGGTGTTCTCGCTCAGCACGCCGACCACTGCCGCCACGGCCACGAGGTCCGCCCACAGCCAAGCGGTGAGGATCGCGCCCGAGTTGAGGTCGTCTGAGACGAGCTTGGTCACGAAGCCGGTGAGCGCGAACGCCACGCCGGCGCTCATCACCGCCGCCATCCCGGTCGCGCCGCGGCGGTGACGGAACGCGTAGGGGAACAGCGCGATCGCGCCGAGCGCGACGAGCACCACCACGAGCCCTAGGCCGTCCGCGTGGGTGCCGCTGCGGTCCGGCGCGGCCCACGCCACGCCGGCTTCGCCGCCGATGATGAGGAGCACGGCGAACACCTCGCGCCCGGTCACGCGCTCGCCGAGCGAGCGGCTGGCGACCGCCAGCAGGATCAGCAGGCCCGCCGCGAGCGCCGGTTGCACGGCAGTGAGCGGCGCCGAGCCGAGTGCCGCCGCATGCAGCGGCCAGCCGATCAGCGCGAGCAGCATTCCGATCCGCCAGCGCCTGCGCCGCACGAGTTGGCGCAGCAGCCCAACCCGCAGGGACAGCTCGCGCGGCAGCGTGCGCGCGTCCAGTGCCTGAACGGCAACGGCCACGTTGAAGAACGCGGAGGCAGCGAGCGCGAGTAGCAGACCTAAGAGCATTCACATAGAAGATCGCAGGTACCCGGACGGTAGCCCGCTATGTTCCGACGCTTCATGGACTACTCCATATACAAGGCGATCGACGGCACCGGGCCCGACTTCCTGCACGCTCCGCTGAAGTTCGCGGCCAACGATCTCGTGTTCGTGATCGTCGCCATCGTCGCCCTCACGTTCCTCTTCCCGTGGCGCACGCGCCGGCTCGAGCGCCGCATCGGCGCCGTGCTCGCCACCGCCGCCGGTGGCGTGGCGCTGCTGCTCGTGCAGCCGATCTCGAACGCGGTCGAGCGCACGCGCCCGTTCGTGGCCCACCCGCATTCCAAGCTCCTCATCCACCACTCCACCGATCCCGGCTTCCCGAGCGACCACGCCACCGGCGCCTTCGCGATGGCGCTCGCCCTGTGGTTCTACGACCGCGTAATCGGCGGCGTGGCCCTCGTGCTCGCGGCCGTCATCGCGTTCGCGCGCGTGTATGTGGGCGTGCACTATCCCTCGGACGTGGTGGCCGGCGCGCTGATCGGCATGGCCGTCGCGCTGATCTTCCAGTTCACGCCGCTGCGCGCGGTGATCGTCCGTATCGCCACCGCCTGTTCCGGGCTGTGGGAGCGGATCCTCGGCGTCACGCCGATCCGCTCGAGCGCATAACGCCTTCGAAAGGAAACGACCCTCCGCTGGAGGGCCGTTCCCTGGGTTCCATTCTTTTTCGGAGCGGGGCGCTGCGACCCCAATGCGCGTACTGGTCTTGTTCCCGGCCGAACGGCGCTCCAGTCGCGATGTGGACGTATGTATGAGCTGTCCGGCTACCAGTAGCTCTTGCCCTCGCGCAGGCCGGCCAGCTTGTGCGCGTGGAATGCCAGCGATGCCTTGCCGAGGCCTCCGCCCACGCTCACCCGACCCACGCCCAACTCGGCCAGGCGCGCGATGTCCGGCACGCCGGGGATCAGCAGCACGTTCACCGGCGCGTCGAGTTCGCTCGTGAGACGCTCGATCTCCGCCTCGTCCTTCACGCCGGCGGGGAACGCGCAGTCGGCGCCCGCCTCGATGTAGAGGCGCGAGCGGTGCAGGCTGTCCTCGAGCGCGTTGTCGAGTCCGCGCAGGTAGGAGTCCGCGCGCGCGTTGATCACGATGTCGAAGTCCGCGGCGCGCGACGCCTCGCGCAGCGCCGCGACTCGGGCCGCCTGCGCGTCCGGGTCGGCGAGCGCCCCGCCCGCGTCATGGTCGGTGTCCTCGAAGTTGAGTCCCACCACGCCGGCGGCGCGCATCCGCTCCACGAGCTCCTCCGGGCTCAACCCGTAGCCGGCCTCGAGGTCGGCCGTGACGGGCACGTCCACGTTCGCGGCGATGCGCGCGGCCACGGCGAACATCTCGTCCGGCGGCGTGTGCTGCCCGTCCTCGTGCCCGAGCGACCATGAAATCGCCGAGCTCGTGGTGGCCACCGCGGGAAAGCCCGCCTCCACCACCTGCTTGGCGGTGGCCACGTCCCAGGCGTTGGCGAGCACGACCGGGTCGCCGGGGCGATGCAGGTCGCGCAGGGTATGGGCCTTCGTTGCGAGATCCGTCGTCATCTCACGCTCCTGTGTCTCGAGGGGACTCCCATTGTGAAACGAGCCGCGTCGAGCGTCTGTGAGGGTGCGCGGCCTCAGTCCGGCGGGAGCATGTGCGTGGACACGGCGATGCGGTTCCAGGCGTTGATCACCACGCACGCCGCGATCAGCTGGGCGAGCTCCTCGTCGTCGAAGTGCTCCCGCGCCGCCTCGTACACGTGGTCGGGAAGGCCGGCCTGCGGCAGCCGCGTGATCGCCTCGGAGACGGCGAACGCGGCGCGCTCGCGATCGCTGAACAAGGGCGACTCCCGCCACGCCCCCACCGCGAACACGCGGCGCTCGCTCTCGCCGCCCTTGCGCAGATCGCGCGAGTGCTGGTCCACGCAGTAGGCGCAGCCGTTGATCTGCGAGGCCCGCAGGTACACGAGGTCGCGCAGCCCCGGGGCGAGGTTCACGCTGCCGTCGAGGCGGATCATCGCCTTGTAGTTGTCGGGGACGAGCTCCGCAATGCTGATTCGGGTGTCTGGCTGAGTTGAGATCATGGCTGGAGCCTAGGCGAGAATTGATCCAACGCTAAGCTCCAATTCGGTGCCTAGTTCTCGGACCAATTCTCCCACTGGCCGCGACGAGCTTCTGCTGGCGCTGGAGCCCGGTGTGGGCCGCCGGCGGGGGCTCGAGCAGGCTCTCCGGCGGGCGATCCGCGAGGGGCGCGTGCCGGTTGGCGAGCGCCTGCCGCCCACCCGCGTGCTCGCGCGCGACCTCGGCGTGTCGCGCGGCACCGTGGTGGAGGCCTACGAGCAGCTGATTGCCGAGGGCTACCTCAGCGCACGCCAGGGCTCGGGCACGGCGGTGGCCCGCGCGGGGGTGGCGCCCTCACCACCGGAGCCCGCGGCCGTGGCCGAGCCGCAGCCGCGCTTCAGCTTCCACCCCGGCGTGCCCGACCCCACCGCGTTTCCGGCAGACCAGTGGGTGCGCGCGCTGCGCCGGGCGCTGCGCGGCGTCCGCCCGGAGCGGCTCGGCTACGAGGATCCGCACGGCACGCCGGAACTGCGTTACGTGCTCGCCTCTTATCTCGCACGCGCGCGAGGCGTGGTCAGCTCGCCCGAGCTGATCGTCACCTGCTCGGGCTTCGTGCGCGGGCTCGGGCTCGTCTGCGCCGCCCTGCACGATCTCGGCGCCCGGCGGCTCGCGATCGAGAACCCGACGATCCCGCTCCACCGCGAGGTGGCGGCTGCCGCGGGCCTCGACCTGGTGCCGCTCGAGGTGGACGACCACGGCGCCCGCATCGATCAGCTCGAGGCGAGCCGCGCCGACGCCGTGCTCGTCACGCCGGCGCACCAGTTCCCGCTCGGCTCGACGCTCTCCCCCGAGCGCCGCTCGGGCCTCGTCGAATGGGCGCGGCACACGGGCGGCTTCGTGATCGAGGACGACTACGACGGCGAGTTCCGCTACGACCGCCAGCCGGTGGGCGCGCTGCAGGCACTCGATCCGGAGCATGTGGTGTACGCGGGCACCGCGAGCAAGACGCTCGCGCCGGGGCTGAGGCTCGGCTGGCTGGCCCTGCCGCCCGCGCTGGTGGGCCCGGTGGCCGCGGTGAAGCACCTGGGCGAGCGGCAGCTTCCGTTCACCGACGAGCTGGCGCTTGCCGAGCTGATCGAGTCAGGCGACTGGGACCGCCACCTGCGCCGCATGCGCGGCCGCTTCCGCACGCGCCGGGATCGGCTGATCGAGATGCTCGAGAGACTCGTGCCCGAGGCCCGGGCGCTCGGCATCTCGGCCGGGCTGCACGCCGTGGTGGAGCTCCCGGCCGGCGGACCCGGCGAGGACGAGTTGCTCGCCCGCGCGCACGAGCGCTCGGTGGAGATGTTCGGACTCGGCCGCTTCTGGCACGAGCCGGGGCCGCGGCCCACCGCGCTCGTGGTGGGCTACGGGTCGCCGCCGGAGCACCGCTTCGCGGCAGCCCTCCGGGCGCTCGGCGACGTGCTTGCGGTCTAGGACACGAGCAGAGGCTCCTGCGCCTCGTCCGTCGCCGGCTCCATGCGCGTGACGGTGATCTCGGGTTCGCCCTCCGCGCGCGGGTGCGACGCGAACAGCGCGATCAGCACGAACGGCGCGAACCAGAGGATGTAGAAGTAGAACCAGTGCCCGGCCGGCAACTGGGTGGCGATCACGACCGCCGCCGCGAGTGCCGCCACCTGCACGGGGCTGCGCCGCCGCGGGAAGAAGCCCACGGCCAAGGCGAGCAGCGCGGCGCCCGCCCACAGCACGAGCTGCAGCCAGTGCAGCGACGGGTAGAGCGTGAAGATGCTGAACGGCGACACGCGGTGGAGCTGGTACGAGATCGTGGAGGCCCAGAAGTCGTGGAAGCCCGAGCGCGGCAGGTACACGCCGAGCGACACGCCCACCACCGCCGCGAACGCCAGCGCGAAGCAGGCGATGGTGCGCGGCCGGCGGTCGCCGGTGCCGGCAGCGAACAGCGGGGCGAGCGCGAGCGGGATGAACTTGGCCGCCGCGCCGAGGCCGAGCCAGCCGCCGCGCGCCACCGGCGAGCGCAGCGCGAGGAACGCGAGCAGCAGCAACCCGGCCACGAGCGCGTCGTTCGTGTTCGTGGCAAGCGCGAACAGCGTGTAGGGATAGGCCGCCCACGCGTACGCAAGAGCGATGCCGAGGCGGCGGCCCTCGGGCCCGGCTCGCAGCCGGCGCCCGACCATGAACAGCGCGGCGATCACGAGCAGGTCGAAGAAGATCGCCGCGGCGTGCGCCGCCGGAAGCGAGTCCCACACGCCGTGGTTGGGGAAGACGAGCTCGAACGGCACGTAGGCGATGTAGTTGACCGGCCCGTACGTGTCGCCGTGGGCGTCGTTGGCCACGTACAGCGGCTGCTTGTGCTCGATGCGGTCGGCGCCCACCACGCCCGCGTAGCCCACGTCGATCACCTGGTGGTTGGCGATGTTCACGACGATCCGCAGGGCGATCAGCACGACGAGGCCGCCCACCAGCCAGCTCGAGCGCGCGTGCGGCACGAGCGGACCGCGCCCGGCACGCGGCCGGAAGCCCGCCCACAGCATCCGCACGAGCAGGTAGCCGAGCACGGGATAGATGAGCGGCACCGACGCGAGCACAAGCCCCTGGTTGAAGAGCATGTGCGAGATGCCGAACGCGAGCAGCATCAGCATGTCGAGGTGGAGCAGCCGGAACGGCCGCCGGCGGTCGAAGAAGGGCGCGAGGAAGAGCAGGCACAGCGGCGCCCAGATCCACCAGCTGTCCTCGAGCCCGGCGAAGTGCCCGCGCGTTTGGGAATTCGATGCCTGCCAGCCGGTGTAGCTGCGCACCACCTGGCCGGTGTCGCCGTTCACGTCGACCTCGCCGAGCGGGATCTTCTTCCCCTCGAAGTCGACCTCCCAGTAGCCCACGTGGTTGTGGATCCCCGCCACATACACGCGCGCGGGGATGCCCGGATACTCGGCGCGCAGCCTGCGGCCGACCGCTGAGCTCACCGCCACCTTCTGCGCCTCGATCGAGGTGAGCTTGTACTCGGGCGGCGGGACGGTCGGGAACGGCCAGACGGTCTGCGTCGGCGACACCGATGTGCCGGCGCGCGCGGGCGCGGCCAGCCCGCCGAAGAGCAGGGCGACGGCGATCAATGGCAGTGCGATGCGCACGGACCAGCGCACGGACTCGCTATCGGCATTCGCCCGCCCCCGCTTGACATCCGGCTGCCTAAAGACGCCCGCCTCCGGGCCGATCACCCGGCAAGGCCATGACCCCGTCAGCAACCCTCACCCCAGCCGTCTTCCTCGACCGCGACGGCACCCTCAACCGCTTGCCAGAGCAGGGCGACTACGTGCGCTCCGCAGGCGAGGTCGAGCTGCTGCGCGGCGCCGGCCACGCCGTGGGCATGCTGCGCCGGGCCGGCTACCTCTGCGTGGTGGTTTCGAACCAGCGCGGCGTGGCGCTCGGCCTGATGACCGAGGACGACTTGGCGGCCGTCGACCTGCGGGTGCGCGAGCTGCTCGGCGGGCTCGACGCCTCCTACTACTGCACCCACTCGATCGGCTCGTTCTGCGACTGCCGCAAGCCGGAGCCGGGTCTCCTGCTGCGCGCGTCCCAGGAGCTCGGCATCGACCTCGCGCGCTCATGGATGATCGGCGACTCGTCCGCCGACATCGGCGCCGGTGCCGCCGCGGGCTGCCGGACGCTGCGCGTGCAACCGGTGGACTTCGCGCTACTCGACGCGGCTCACAGCATCATCGCCGGGAACGCTCAGCCGGCCTGGACGGCCCCGCCCTCCTGCACGAGCGTCCTCAGCCCGGTGAAGAAGATCATCAGCATCGTCCCGTAGAGCTCGTCGTCCACGAGGTCCGGCTCGAGCATCTTCTCGAGCGCCATCCCGTTGACCATCGCGAACGACATCAGCGCGATCCTGTCGAGCGGCAGCGGCGGCTCCTCCATCTCCGGGTCGCGCTCGATGCGCGCGCGGTAGAGCTCCTCGATCCGAGCCCGCAGCGCGCGGTAGCGCTTCACGAGCTCCTTGCGGAACTCCTCGTTGCGCCCGGCATGCGCCGCGAACTCGAAGAACAACCGCTCCCACTCCGGGTCGGCC
This sequence comes from Thermoleophilaceae bacterium, assembly GCA_036491015.1. GTDB lineage: Bacteria > Actinomycetota > Thermoleophilia > Solirubrobacterales > Thermoleophilaceae > JAICJR01. The sequence goes on from DASXCV010000418.1 coordinate 7,683, forward strand.
GCGATCGAGCGGGAGAAGTCCGCGCCGGCCTGGCGCGCCTGCTCCTCCGGGGATTCGTCGCCGGCGGTCGTGCGCTCGAGCTCGGCGAGCCGCGCGGCGAAGTGCTCGTCGAGCATCGCCAGGAACAGCTCCTCCTTGCTCGCGAAGTTCGCGTAGAAGGCGCCCTTGGTGAAGCCGGCCTGCTCGGCCACGTCGTCGATCGAGGCGTGTTGCAGCCCGCGGCGCGCGAACACGGTGCCGGCCGCCTCGATCAGGCGGGAGCGCGTGTGGGCCTGCTTCTCCTTGCGCGAGAGCCGCGCCGGCGCCGCCGGCTGCCTCGGCATCAGGCGGCCACTGGCTGCTCGGCCGGGCCGCGTTCCGTGCCCACGCGCGGTCGCGCGATCACCTCTGCGCCGCGGTTGGGAGTGAGCGTGATCGCCCTGCGCACCACGTGCTCGCCGTCCGGGCGCACCGCGCTCAGGTCCACCGTGCGCGCGATCGCCGAGAGCACCGTCTTCATCTCGAACACGGCGAAGCTCGCGCCGATGCAGCGGCGGATGCCGCCGCCGAACGGGATCCAGGTGTAGGTGCCGGCCGGCTTCTCGAGAAAGCGCTCGGGGCGGAAGGCGGTCGGGTCCGGGTCGTAGACGGAGGCGTGCCGGTGCATCAGGTAGATGCACGGCGCCACCTTCCAGCCCGCCGGGATTGTGAAGCCGCCGATCTCCACCGGCTCGGTCACGCGGCGCACGACGATCGGGATCACCGGGCGCAGGCGCAGCGTCTCCTTCGCCACCGCGTCCACATACTCGTCGCCGCCGGCGAGCGCCTCCTCGCGCAGCCGCTCGAGCTTGTCCGGGTGGCGCACCAGCCGCTCGATGCCCCAGGCGAGCGCGGTTGCGGTGGTCTCGTGGCCGGCCACGAGCAAGGTCACCAGCTCGTCGCGCAGCTCCTCGTCGCTCATCGGCGAGCCGTCCTCGTGCCGGGCCTGGAGGAGCAGCGACATGATGTCGTCGCGCTGGTCGAGATCCTCGTCGGCGCGCCGCGCCCGGATCTCCTTGTAGAGGAGCGCGTCGACGTCGGCGTAGCGGTCGCGGAAGCCGGGCATACGCTCGAGGCGCTTCGGCCCGAGCAGCGCCAGTGCCGCCATCTGCGAAGGCCTCGTGGTCCAGTCGAGCGTGGTCCGGAGGCACTGGCGCAGCTCGTCGAGCCGCGTGCCCTCCTCCATGCCGAACACCGCGCGCATGATCACCTCGAGCGTGACCGCCTGCATGCGCGGCCAGAGCTGGAGCGGCTCGCCGTGCGGCCAGTTCGCGATTTCCTGCTCGGCCACCTCTCGCATGAGCTCTCCGTAGCGCTGCATGCGCTCCCCGTGGAAGGGAGGCAGAAGCAGCTTGCGCTGCGCGATGTGCTGCTGCTCGTCGAGCAGGAGCACGGAGTTGTCGCCCACCACCGGGCGCAGGATCGCGTTGGCCTCGCCGGCGTGGAACACCCTCGGGTCGCCCGTGAACACCTGGCGCACGTGCTCCGGGTCGGCGAGCATCACCCAGGTGCCCTCCTGCGCGATGCGCACGCTGAACACATCGCCGTAGCGCTCGCGACAGCGCTCGAGGAAGGGACCGGTGCGCGCGATCCATCCGATCGTCTGGGCGGCACGCGGCATGCGCGGTCCGGGGGGAAGCTGAGTCACGTCGTCACCGTCCTGTCCTGGTCTCCCGCCATTTGAGATACCGGAGAGTATCCGAATACCTCTGGAACTGCAGCCGCCTAGGCGTACTCGGACTTGAGCCACGCGAGGGTCGCGTCGAGCCCGGCCGCGTAGTCCACCCGCGGCTCCCAGCCGAGCAGCTCGCGCGCCTTCTGGTTGCTGAAGCTCTGGTCGCGGCCGA